>JAUVOQ010000016.1 GCA_030599095.1 Candidatus Ruthturnera sp. | reverse complement strand
CACACTTCAAAGGAATATCAAGGAACAGGGTATCGTCAAAATAAAAATATTCACAATTTGAGTCTTGATGAGTATTTTGAACAAGTGTATTCCTCAATATCAATACAACAAATTAATTATATTAAGCACCGGTGGTCAAAAAAACCAATAGATTATATTTTGAGGTTTGAAAATTTAGACAATGATTTTAATAGTTTTTGTAAAAAAAATAACATTGATGCTAAACTGCCCCATAAAAATAAATCTAATAGAAGTATTGACTATCGTCAATATTATTCAGAAGAACTAAAAGATAAAGTTGCCAAATTCGCTCAACAAGATTTAGAATATTTTGGCTATAAATGGTAATGAATAAGGGTCTTAATTGGTCCAACCTGAACAATCTACAATCCATTGATTTAACGATATAAAACACATCATTATCCCAATAAAAAATACAACCCAATTCCTTGCAAGGTATCATTCTTATCACAACGCCAGCCATGATTTTTTTGTCGTATTCAAGTGGCACTAAAGCCAGACAATGTTCATCCATTTGATAAAATTTTAAGCAAGTATAAGAAGACACCTAGCCTATTTTGGGGCAATTCGTGTGGGTATTGTGTGGGGTTAAACATCTAGATAATAACAAGAGGTTGACTATATTGTATTATCAAGTTGCCTTACAAACTATAAAATAGATTCATGGATTTTTCACAAAAATTATTAAATCTTAAGCAAAGTCATCTTTATCGCTTAAGAAAAATATCTGAAAATACGCAAAATACTCAGATGATTATCAATGGAAAATCGTTAATAAATTTTTGTTCGAATGATTATCTATCGCTTGCCAGCCATCCACAAGTTAAAGAGGCATTCAAACAAGGGGTTGATAAATTTGGTGTTGGTGCTGGCGCATCGCACTTGATTAGTGGGCACACATCGGCGCATCAGGCGTTAGAAGAGGCATTGGCTGATTATACTGGGCAGAAAAAAGCCTTGCTGTTTTCAACGGGTTATATGGCGAATGTTGGGGTGTTTTCTGCGCTTAAAGACGAGCTTGATTGGGTCTTGCAAGATAGGCTTAACCACGCTTCACTCATTGATGCAAACCATCTAATTGGCCTGCCACTTCAGCGCTATTTGCATAATGATATTGAATCGTTAAAGCAAAAACTTGCCAAGCAAACTGGGCAAGGATTGATTGTGACTGATCAGGTATTTAGCATGGGTGGTGATCAGGCTAATATTAAAAGTATTGAAAAAGTTGCCAACCAGTCTGGCGCACTTTTAATGCAAGATGATGCGCATGGATTTGGTGTTTTTAAGACAAATATTCCAAAAAATTCGATTTACATGGCAACGCTAGGTAAAGCAGCAGGCACGATGGGGGCATTTGTGGCTGGTAATGAGGATTTGATTGATTTTTTAATCCAAAAATCACGCCCTTATATTTATACCACAGCAATTGCACCCGCTTTATGCGTTGCCACGCTAAAAAGCTTAGAATTGATTAAGCAAGGTGATCAAAATACTAAATTATTAGCCAATATTCGTTATTTTAAGAACCTTTCTAAAACGTTAAATTTACCCATCACAAATTCTAATAGTGCCATTCAGCCATTCATTGTGGGTAGTAGTGAAAAGGCGATTCATATTTCAAAAAAAATGATAAGTGCAGGCTTTTATGTTAGCGCCATTCGCCCGCCGACTGTACCGAAAGGCACGGCGCGTTTAAGAATAACACTAAGTGCCGACCATACACAAAGCCAAATTAAACAATTGCTCACTCAACTCAAACATGCTATACAGTAACACACAAGGTTTTGGGGTTGATTTAGTGTTACTTCATGGTTGGGGGTTTAATTCAGAGTTGTTTAACACTTTGGTTGATGATTATAAAAACCAATGCCGTATCACCATTATTGATTTACCTGGGCATGGCAGGAGTACTAATGTTGATGGTGGGCTTGATGAGTGGTGTGATGAAATTATCAAAATTTTGCCAAAAAATCCTATTTTATTAGGTTGGTCATTAGGTGGGTTGCTTGCCATCAAGATTGCCAGTAAAATAACTCTTTCAAAGCTTATTCTTGTTGCATCAACGCCTAATTTTATCCAAACAAACCTTTGGGAATTTGGTATAGATGCGGATAATTTTGAGCAATTTTTAAATGCTCTGCAACTGAATCTATCTAAAGGTTTAAAGCGATTTATTAGTTTGCAAACCAAAGACAAGTCAAAACTTAAGGCACTAAATAAAGCCATTGAACAATCTCCAGCAACAACACAAGCACTTAATCAGGGCTTAGAAATTTTACTCAATACAAACTTAAACAATCAATTTAAAAAACTATCTATACCAATAGAAGTCGTGTTGGGCAAATATGACACCTTAGTGCCTGTTAAAATTGACCACTGGTATCATCAAAACAACATAAAAACTCACGTGTTAAATACTGGGCATTTGCCTTTTTTGCATCAAGATTTTGCCCTACCCTCAATGCTTGAAGTTAAGTATAATCCAAGCAATACTTAACTTCGGAGAAATTGATGAATGCACTGGTGGGCGTTATTATGGGCTCAAAATCAGATTGGCCAATCATGAAAAATGCAGTGGATATGCTCAAAGAACTTGGCGTGCCGCATGAGGTTAAAGTGGTTTCTGCACATCGCACACCTGACTTAATGTTTGACTATGCCTCAAGTGCGCTTGGGCGTGGGCTTAAAGTGATTATTGCAGGTGCAGGTGGCGCCGCACATTTGCCAGGTATGGTGGCCAGCAAAACCGTTGTGCCAGTGTTGGGCGTGCCTGTTCAATCACGTGCGCTTAGTGGTCAAGACTCTTTATTATCTATTGCTCAGATGCCTGGCGGTATTCCTGTTGGTACGTTGGCCATTGGTGAAGCAGGTGCTAAAAATGCAGGTATTTTAGCCGCACAAATCATTGCAAATGATGATGACACCATTAGGGCAAAAATACTCGCTTTTAGAGCCCAGCAAACACAGAACGTTTTAGACAATCCCAATCCTCAAGATTAAATGAAAGTTGGTGTTTTAGGTGCGGGTCAACTTGGCAGAATGCTTGCGCTTAGTGGCTATCCACTAAATCATAAGTTTGGCTTTTCTGGCAACACAGATGATGAGCCTGCCACATTACTTGGATATACATTTGCCAAAAAGAACACTTCTGATAATATTGACTTTTTAGTGGAATTTGCTGATGTTATTACTTTTGAAAGTGAAAATACTGATGTTGGTATTGTTAAAAAAATTAACAAAAAAATACCCGTTTACCCCAATGAAAAATCTCTATTTATCACCCAGCATCGTGGTCGAGAAAAGGCTTTATTTAATCAGCTAAACATTCCTTGTGCACCCTACCAAATAATAAATTCCCTTGAAGATTTAAAAACAGCGATTCACACAATTGGCTTGCCTGCTATTTTAAAAACCACCATGGGAGGCTATGATGGCAAGGGTCAATTTTTAATACATCATCAAGACCAAATTAATGACGCTTGGAATAGCATGAATGGGGTTGAGTCAATTTTGGAAGGGTTTGTAAATTTCAAACGTGAGCTGTCTTTAATTGCTGTGCGTGGTATTGATAATAGCCATAAATACTATCCACTGGTTGAAAATACACATCATCAAGGCATTTTAAGGCTAACCATTGCACCCGCCCAAAATATTAATAAAAAAGTTCAAGAAACAGCGCAACATTATATGCAAATTTTACTTGATGAAATGAGTTACGTTGGCGTTCTAACTATTGAGCTATTTGAAACTGAAAATGGCTTGATGGTTAATGAAATGGCGCCACGGGTGCATAACTCTGGACATTGGAGTATTGAAGGTGCCAACACCTCACAATTTGAAAATCATATCCGTGCCATCACTAGTATGCCCCTTGGTGATACCACGCTAACGCATCCATTTTGTGCAATGATTAATATTATCAGCCAGCTTGGAGATATTGATGCAGTGCTTAAAATGCCAAATGCACATCTACATTTATATGATAAATCTGAACGTAAAAACCGAAAACTTGGTCATATTAATATGACCGCCGATTCTCAAGCCGAGTTAGAGAACAGTATTAAAAAATTAAAAGACTTTTTACCTAAATAAGTACTAGCCAAAATGCTTATTTAGATAGGCGCTAATGTCATTAGATTCAAACATCCACTGTACTTCATCACCATTAGTAATCTTTAAGCAAGGCACTTGAACTTTGCCAGTTTCTCGTTGCATTTCATCTCGAAACTCGCTGCCAATGGTTTGTGCATTACGCGTAACAATGTTTATATCTAATCGCCTAATCATTCGGCGAGTTTTGATACAAAACGGACAGCCAAAAAATTGATACAATTCAATATTAGCAGTTTGCTCGTCTGTTTTTTTCTGTTGTGCGTTAGTACGCTTAATCTTGCTAACTGGAATCAGCCAACTAATAAAAGCGATAATAGCACCTAAGCCATTCCTCAATCCTTTTAATAATAATTTCATATTTTTGCCTCATATGCGATTAATGTATTTTCTAATAAGGTAGCAATGGTCATTGGTCCGACGCCGCCTGGTACTGGCGTAATCCAGCCAGCAACTTGGCTGACAGACTCAAAATCAACATCGCCAACCAAACGACCATTATCCAATCGATTAATCCCCACGTCAATCACAATAGCACCTGGTTTAATCCAGTCGCTTTGAATCATCTTAGCAATACCAACTGCAACGACAATAATGTCTGCTTGCTTTAATTTACTAGAGAGATTTCTGGTTTTGCTGTTGCAAATAGTGACCGTTGCTTGAGCGTTTAACAACTCGCACGCCATCGGACGACCCACAATATTAGATGCACCCACCACCACACAATTTTTGCCCACCAAATCCACCCCAGTAATTTCAAGCATCGTCATCACACCTTTAGGTGTGCATGGGCGTAAAAAAGGTTTGTTCTGCATCAATTTACCAATGTTTTCACTGTGAAAACCGTCCACATCCTTTTTGGGAGAAATGGTCTCAATGACTAAATTACTGTCTATATGTTTAGGTAATGGCAATTGCACCAAGATGCCATCAATTTTATCATCCTGATTCAAGCGCTCAATTTCAGATAATAATTCTGCTTGAGTGGTATTGGCAGGTTTGTTAATTTTTTCTGAATAAAAACCCACCTCTTTACAAGCATTGTCTTTATTACGAACATAAATTGCTGAGGCCACATCGTCGCCAACTAAAATAACTGCCAACCCTGGTTTTTTATCAAGCGTATCAACCTTTAATTTAATGTCTGCTCGTAAATTCTGTGCAATTTTTTTACCATCAATAATATTCATAATTCAACCCAACTCTTTTCTTACTTTATCTAAATCACGTTGCGTATCAACACCATGTCCAATGCTAGCACAAGCCAGCGCCACATGAATATCAAACCCTTCATTGAGCACTGTTAATTGTTCTAATTTTTCAACGTGCTCATATGGAGAACTATTCATGGTTAAGTATTGTTTGATAAATCCTGCTCGATAAGCATATATACCAACGTGTTTGAAGCATAACTTTAAATTAAAATCCTTTGCTTCTCTAAAAAAAGGAATGGCAGCGCGTGAAAAATATAAAGCCTTACCCACTTTATTAAAAACCACCTTAACACAGTTAGAGTCAAGGTATTGTGCCTTATTAGTAATTTGCTCACACAAGGTTGCCATTTTCATAGGACTGGTTGCTAAGTTATGAGCCACTTGGTCAATCACACTTGGGTTTAGCATTGGCTCATCGCCCTGTACATTAACAATAATTTCATCATCATCAATGTCTAATGCTTCCAATGCTTGTGCAATTCTTGACGTGCCTGAAGTGTGATGTTCGCCAGTCATACAAGTGAAGGCACCAAAATCATTGGCAACCGCTTCAATGCGCTTATCATCGGTTGCAATAATGACACGACTTGCACCACTATTAATTGCATTTTCATAGGTTAATTGAATCAAAGGCTTGCCATGAACATCTTTAAGTAGTTTGGCTGGCAATCTGCTTGATGCGTACCTAGCGGGAATGATAACGGAAAAATCCATTACTTTTTATCAATGCCTTGTTCTAATTGACGCGCTTCTTCAACTAGTAAAATTGGGATTCCGTCTTCAATTGGATAGGCCAAGCCACTCACTTCACAAATAAGTTCATTGTCCACTTGTTTAAGTGGGGCTTTGCTTTTAGGGCATACTAATAATTTTAATAAGGATTCGTCAATCATAATTTAGCGTTTAGTTTTTTTAAAAAATCATCGCTCAAATCAGCCTCAGTTTGCAAGTACCACATTTGATTGTTTGCGAATTGAACACATTTTACACAATCCTTGGCAGTCATAAGAATTGGATGGTTGTCTTCAAATGCTAAATCATCTGCTTGATAAACATAATGATCAGCAAATATATGGGGCTCTAGATTAATACCCAATCCGCTTAATGTATCAAAAAAACGCTGAGGATAGCCAATGCCAGCAACACCGTGACAATAGTCACCTTTAAAATAATCCAGTGGTTTTTGCTCACCTGTTTTAACATTAACAAACATTTTTAATATCAGTTCAGTGCTAAACTCACCCGCATACAAGCCAGCATTATTTATCACAAAATCAACACTTTTAAGACGATCGATTGACTCTCTTAAAGGACCTGATGGCAAAAAAAAGCCATTGCCAAAACGCCTAATGCCGTCAATCACAGCAATTTCTACATCTCTATCCATTTTGTAATGCTGCAACCCATCATCACTGATGATTAAATCAACTTGACATTGATTGATTAAATCCTTAACCGCTTGTGCCCTGTTTTTATTAACCATCACTGGCAAATCTGTTTGCAAAGCAATAAGCAATGGCTCATCGCCTGATAAATGAGCATTAGTATCCTTATTCACTAGCAAACTGCCTTGATGATGCACGCCACCATAACCACGCGACACCACGCCCACTTGCCTACCTTGTTGTTTAAAATATTGCGCCAATGCAATCACAATCGGTGTTTTCCCTGTACCACCAACTGTAATATTACCCACCACAATCACAGGCTGTTTAAATTTTTGAACCTTAAAAAAATTAACCCGATAAAGCCATTTTCTAAGCACCGATGCTAAATAAAAAACACCCGACACTGGCAGTAGCAAATAATTAATAATACCTTTGGTGTGTAAATCCATTGTTGTCTAATGCTCGCTCTGAGTTTGATATTTTTTCTCGGTGAATTTCAACACCCCTGCGGCAACAAACAATATCAAAATTAAAACAACCATGACAAGTGAATCAAACTTATCATTCGCCACCACAAAAACTCCACAACGTGGAATGTTTCAATAAGAATATCACCCAATTGATCAATTTTATCTTTCATTGTTGAATTAGCCATGCCTCTCTTTATTTAGCCATTTATAAAGTGCTAATTATGACAAAATATCGCCCTAATGAGTATAGAATTTACAATTTCTAATCAATATTTACGTTCCAGTCGGGAAAAAGGCTTTGTTTCCTTTATTTCTGGGGTTTCTATGGTCGGTTTGATCTTATCTGTCGTTACCTTAATTACGGTACTATCTGTCATGAACGGGTTTCAAAAAGAACTTAGAGATAGGGTGTTAAATGCCATTTCTCATTCATATATTACTCAATACAATGGTCTGGTTAATCATTGGCAAGATTTACAAGCCAAAATCAACCAACACCCTAACGTTATTAGCACCTCGCCCTATATTGAAAAATATGCTTTACTCAGTGCAAAAAATGGCGTTCAAGGCATTAGTGTGCGAGGTATTAAGCCTGATTTAGAGAAAAAAACTTCTATTCTGTTGGATAAAATTAAATTTGGTAATGCCAACTTACTTAAATCAGAGATTTTAATTGGTGTGGGGTTGGCAACACAATTAGGCGTGACTGTTAATGATAAAATTACACTACTTACCCCTAAATTATCTTCTAATATTATAGGCATTCAACCAAGGTTTAAACGCTTCACCATTAGTGGTATCTTTGATGCTGGTATTGGCGAATATGACAATAATTTAGCATTTATTAACTTAGAGCAAGCACAAAAATTGTACGCTATGAAAGACAAAGTCTCTGGCATTCGACTCAAGGTTGATGATTTGTTTAATGCCAAGAAAATCACGCATGAAGTTATTGCCAGTTTACAAAGCAATCAATATTATGGCGTTGATTGGACCGAACAAAAAGCCAACTTTATTAAAGCGCTTAATCTTGAAAAGCAGATGATTGGTATTATATTGTCACTCATTATTGCAGTGGCTGCCTTTAATATTGTGTCCATGATGGTTATGGTGGTGACTGATAAAAAAGCCGACATAGCCATTCTAAGAACCCTTGGCATGACACCCAATCGCATTGTAAAAATATTTTTTTATCAAGGACTAACAATTGGTCTAGTTGGCATTACCATTGGTAGCATCTTAGGTGTCTTGCTTTCGCTTAATATTGAAATGGTTGTTAGTGGCATTGAGTCCATTCTAGGCTTCCAGTTCTTTCCAAAAGATGTGTTTTATATCAGCCGATTTCCTTCTGAAATACACATAATGGACATCGCAAAAGTTGCTTTGGGTAGTTTTATTTTAGTCACAATGGCCTCTATTTATCCAGCCAAGCGCGCAGGAAAAGTTGATATTGCCAAGGTGCTAAATCATGAATAAGATTATTGAATGCAACAATCTTAGTTATCACTACTTTGATGGCAAGCAAGAAACCCCGATACTTAACAGCCTCAACTTAAGCGTTAAACAAGGCGAATCAATTGCGATTTTAGGGCAATCGGGTTGCGGCAAATCCACTTTGCTTAATTTGTTGGGTGGTATCGACAAACCCACTCAAGGCGAAGTGCTTATTAATGGCGTCAATCTAGGCTTATTAAATGAAAATGACACCACATTATTGCGTGGCAAATATTTAGGTTTCGTGTATCAATTTCATCACCTGTTAAGTGATTTTAGCGCACTTGATAATGTTGCAATGCCTGAGCGGATACAAGGAAAAAATCAGCAATCCGCCCAAACCAATGCCAAAAAATTACTCTCAAAAATGGGACTTGATCACCGCCTTAATCACTTACCAAGTGAGCTTTCTGGCGGTGAACGTCAACGCGTTGCTATCGCTAGGGCTTTAATCACAAATCCCAGTTGTATTCTGGCAGACGAACCCACTGGAAATTTAGATGCTAAAAATGCTCATGAAGTGCTCAACCTAATGCTAACACTTAATCACGCTCAAAACTGTGCATTGATTGTTGTGACTCACGATGAAAAAATCGCTGCGAAAATGGACAAGGCACTTGTTTTAAATCATGGTGCATTAACGCCTTAAACCCCCAACAATCTAAAATTTCTTATTTCGAACAAGTTAAACTAAACAGCAAAAATCGGAGCAAAAAACGAACAAAATACACAGCAGAATTTAAAACCAAACTGGCAGAAAACCTTTTTGGCTAACGCAGAGATTGCCATGAAACCTGCCAAAGCAGTTAAAGAATAAAGAAGCGCTTATTAAATCACAAAAGCAGAATCATCATGATTAAAAATCTTACGATTGTTGATGGATTTTCTAATCACTGAGTTTAAAGACTCAAGGGCATTAGTCGTATAAATTGCCTTTCTAATAGCATCAGAATAGACATGCCCTTGGCGTAGCGTGATAGAATTTGAGCGTCAAAAGCACCCAATCTAGTCTGACCTTTTTCAATAATGATCGGTTCAAAGTTAGCGTTTCAATCTCTTGGAATAGAGGTTTCCACCTCGCATGATTGCCTTTGACAATCTTGGGGTAGTCGCCATTGAGAGTGTTACTACCCATATCAAGCTCACTGTCATTTTGTCCATATTTTGGATGATGTTTTGAATGACCTCTTTCATGGGCTTATATTAGCACTTATCTTAGTTAAAACGTTTTGATCATTAACATAACACAACCTAGGCGTATAATTTTCAAGTTCTTTTTCGGTGTACACGCCATACGCAGCAATAATTAACACATCGCCCACATTCACTTTATGGGCGGCAGCACCATTCACCGAGACAACCCCAGAATTATCCTTGCCACGAATTGTGTAAGTCGTAAAACGATTGCCATTGTTAATATTGTAGATTTGAATTTGTTCAAATACACCAATACCTGCCGCATCTAGCAACACGCCATCAATCTCGCAAGAGCCTTCATAGTCCAGTTCAACCGCGGTTGTTGTTACTCTGTGCAGTTTAGCACTCAAAAAAATTCTTTTCATAAAAAATAAACTAGCCTAAAAACTGAATCATGATGCCAGCTGAAATTGCTGAACCAATTACACCAGCAACATTAGGACCCATCGCATGCATTAATAAAAAGTTATGCGGGTTAGCTTCTAAACCCACTTTATTAGAAACACGAGCCGCCATAGGCACTGCAGAAACACCAGCAGAACCAATCAAAGGATTGATTTTATTTTTACTAAACACATTCATGAGTTTTGCCATTAATAACCCACAAGCTGTACCAATAGCAAACGCCACCATGCCTAAAAGCAAAATACCTAAGGTGTCTAACTGTAAGAATTTATCCGCCATCAGTTTTGAGCCCACTGCCAAACCTAGGAAAATAGTCACAATATTAATCAACGCATTCTGCGTTGTATCGCTCAAACGGTCAACCACGCCAGACTCTTTCATTAAATTACCAAAGGCAAACATGCCCAGTAGTGGCGCTGCATCAGGCAATAATAAAGCCACTAACATTAACAACATAATGGGGAAAATAATCTTTTCAGCTTTTGATACTTTGCGCAATTGCACCATTTCAATTTGACGTTCTTTCTCAGTCGTTAGAGCACGCATAATTGGTGGCTGAATAAGTGGCACTAAAGCCATATAAGAGTAAGAAGCAACCGCAATTGCACCCAACAAATCAGGCGCAAGTTTTGAAGCAACATAAATACTGGTTGGTCCATCAGCACCACCAATAATGCCAATAGCGGCAGCGTCAGTCAAACTAAAATCAAAAACTCCCATCGCTGTTAAACCAATAGCACCTAATAAAGTCGCAAAAATACCAAATTGTGCTGCTGCGCCGAGTAATAATGTTTTAGGGTTGGCCAATAACGGACCAAAGTCAGTCAATGCACCTACGCCCATAAAAATAATCAATGGGAATGCGCCAGACTCAATGCCCACCACATAAAACACATGCAAAATACCACTACCTTCAGCAATGCCTGCGCCTGGAATATTGGCCAAAATCGCACCAAAACCAATCGGCAATAATAGCAATGGCTCAAAATTTTTAATAATTGCCAAATACAAAAGCAGAATCCCAACCAATAGCATTAAGCCTTGCCCCCAAGACATTTGATAAAGACCCGTGTTAATCCAAAGTGTGTTTAATTGTTCCATGTTAAGATTTAAAAAAATTATGCAAGTATTAATAAGGTTTGACCTACGTCAACTGTATCGCCTTCCTTAATCTGAATGTCAGTCACAACACCACTTCTAGCAGCCTTAATTTCAGTTTCCATTTTCATGGCTTCAAGAATAACCAAAATATCGCCTTGATTAATTTTTTGATTCACCTCAACCATTACTTTCCAAATAGTCCCTGATAATGGCGCATCAATAGATTCACCTTCTGTTGTTGGTGCGGTACTAAGTATTTCTTTTTCCGCCAGCGTTGATTCTGTTGTTTGATCAGAAGAGGCCTTCATTGAGGTAATATCACCCCCTGCTGAAACGTCAACAGTATAGGAATTACCTTTAAATGAAATGGTATAAGTCTCTTCTTCTTTATCAGGCTTTTGGCAATTATCACCTGCCTTTGGCACTGGCTCAAAGAAATCAGGATTGTCTCGATTTTGTAAAAATAAGACGCCTACTTGTGGGAATAATGCGTAAGTTAGCAAATCATCAATTTTATCTTTAGCCAAAGTAATGCCTTTCTCAACAACAATTTTATCAAACTCTTGCTCAAGGATATGCATCTCTGGTGCGATGTTATCAGCAGGTCTGCAAGTAATCGGCTCACCACCATCCAAAACTTTAACTTGCAAAGTTTGGTCAACAGGTGCCGGTGTTGCGCCATATTCACCTTTGAGCACACCAGCAGATTCTTTAGTAATGGTCTTATAGCGCTTGCCAGTGAGTACATTAAGTACAGATTGTGTGCCTACAATTTGAGAAGTTGGTGTTACCAGTGGGATATAGCCTAAATCCTTGCGAACACGGGGGATTTCAGCCAATACTTCATCCATCTTATCAAGTGCGCCTTGCTCACGCAACTGACTTTCCATATTGGTTAGCATACCACCTGGCACTTGGGATAATAAAATTCTTGAATCTACTCCTCTAAGTGAGCCTTCAAACTGCGCATATTTACAACGCACTGCTCTAAAATAAGCATCAATTTCTTCTAGTTTTTTCAAGTCTAGCCCTGTTTTTCTTGGACTATTTTCTAAAATAGAAACCACAGAATTGGTCGCACTATGACCATAAGTCATACTCATAGAGCCAATGGCGGTATCAACACGATCAATACCAGCTTCAACAGCCTTAATAATGGTGGCAGTGGATAATCCAGTTGTTGCGTGAGCGTGTAATTGAATAGGGATGTCAACAACTGCCTTTAACGCTTTAACCAAATCATAAGCCACATACGGCTGCAACAAGCCTGCCATATCTTTAATACAAAGAGAATGTGCACCCATATCTTCAATTTTTCTGGCCATGTCTAGCCAAGTTTGAGTGTTGTGTACTGGGCTGACTGTATAAGAAATAGTGCCTTGAGCATGCATGCCTAATTTAACGGTTTGATTTGTTGCGGTTTTAAGATTGCGGATATCGTTCATCGCATCAAAAATCCGAAACACACTCACGCCGTTTTCAACACTTTGGTCTACAAATTTACGCACCACGTCATCACTATAATGGCGATAGCCTAACAAATTTTGACCTCTAAGCAGCATTTGCTGAGGCGTGTTAGGCATTACTTTTTTAATCTCACGGATTCTATCCCAAGGATCTTCGCCTAAATAACGAATACACGAATCAAAAGTCGCCCCACCCCACGATTCCACCGACCAATAGCCAATTTTGTCTAATTTATCTGCAATTGGCAACATGTCATCAATGCGCATTCGTGTTGCAAATAAGGATTGATGTGCATCTCTAAAAACAAGTTCGGTAATTTCGACCTTTTTGCCTTGTGCGCTATCAGGTTCTTTCGTTAACTTTTTTAAAAAATTTAGCATGATTTTTATGCGCCCCTATGCATTTTAATTGCTTGCTCAATGACAAATTTAGTCTCCTCATCTATCTCATCTTTAAGTTCAAAATTGTTGTTAAAATCTTGCTGATTATGAGCCTTACTTTGAAATTTTTGAATAACCATAGACATTAATTTAGTAACACCAACCAACAAAGTTAAAAACAAAAATACGAACCCCATGCCAAACAAGGTTAAATTAAGTGCCTGAGTTATAAAGTCTGTTTGCTCCATATTATGATTTTTTTTGAGACATTTGCATCATGTATGGATGATTAACAAAATGACAGGTTTTATTAAACTGGGAATTTTTTAAATCCACGTCTAGCAGGGCTAAGAGTGTTTTTAAAAAGTTTCCAAGTTGATGAAGGGTGGTATTTTGGTGATTATTCATAAATGATACGAAGGTCTTTTTTATATTAATTTGGTACCGATGGACGGAATCGAACCGTCACTCCCAAAGGAACCGGATTTTGAATCCGGCGCGTCTACCAATTTCACCACATCGGCAATATTTTCATTTGTGTCTAAAAGTAATCCTTCCTTTGGTTAAGTCATAAGGCGTCATCTCAACGGTTACTTTATCACCTGGAAGAATGCGAATATAATGCTTGCGAATTTTGCCAGAAATATGTGCCAAAATACGATGACCGTTTTCTAACTCAACCGTAAAAGTCGTATTCGGTAATTTTTCTTTAACAACGCCTTCTAACTCAATGTAATCGCTCTTTGACATAAATCGCTATAAGTTTCCAACTAAATAAATTCGGTTATTTTACCCGATTGTTAGAGGATAGTTAAAAAATCATAAATCCAAAAATCTGGCTTTTATAGAAAACTGAATCAATTATAATAAGGGTTACTTTTATTATGGATGTATTACATTAATGAAAATCAGTTTTGAGTTTTTCCCACCTAGAACAAGTCAAGGCAAAAAAAAACTAGCCCAAGTTAGGCAAAGTTTAAGTGTAATATCGCCTGAATATTTTTCAACCACTTTTGGTGCGGGTGGTACAACACAAGATGCAACCTTAGAAACGGTGTTAGATATTCAAAAAAATGACAACATTCCAGCTGCACCACATCTATCTTGTATTGGCTCAGAAAAGTCCAACATGATTGAATTATTAGACAAATACAAATCTGCAAATATCAATCGTATCATTGCACTAAGGGGTGATATTCCTTCAGGTGTACGTGATATTGGCGATTTTCATTATGCCAATGAATTGGTTGAATTTATCCGATTTGAATATAATGACCACTTCCATATTGAGGTGGCAGCCTATCCTGAAACGCACCCACAAGCTAAGAACATTGCAAGTGATTTAGCGCACTTTGTGAACAAAATTAAAGCAGGTGCCAATGGCGCAATTACACAATATTTCTATAATGCTGACGCTTATCTTAGGTTTAGAGATGATGTGCAAAAATTGGGTGTAGATAGCCCAATCACACCAGGTATTATGCCAATTACCAACTACACTCAACTGCTTAAATTTTCTAATATGTGCGGTGCGCAAATTCCAAAATGGATTCTAGAACGGCTCAAACTTTATGAAAATGACCTAGAATCACTTGGTGATTTTGGCTTTGATGTTGTTGCTAATTTGTGCCAAACACTCAAAAGCCAAGGCGTGGATAGCTTTCACTTTTACTCAATGAACCAGGCAGAACCTTCTCTTAAACTAGCAAAAAGCATCATATAGTGAGACACATTGCTAATTTAAATTAGATTGGTTCTTAATCCAATACTGAAGTTTATGTAAAGGCTCTTTGTCTTCAGCGTGGCAACATTTCTCAAGCACATTTAAACGAGCGCCCAATTCTTTAAATACCATCGCATAATGCTCATTCCTTAGTTCTTCTTTATAAAGCTTAGATTTAAGTGCGGTGACGAGACCGATTAACATTTGTTCATTTGCTTGTTTAGCAGTATCGGCTGCACCAGCTTTAAACATGGCATCAGCTTTGATTTGTTGCATTTTTTGTAGGTGCCTATCTTGCTCTGAATGTAGGCTTGCTTTAGGATAGGCCAGCCTAATACTGTCAATTGTCACATAACCTTCGTGAGTTTGCAATTTGCCCGAATTAATTTGTTTTTGAATATGAACACGACTCACCCTAAGTTTACGTGCTGCTTGTGAAACGCTCAATTTAATCACATCACTCCTTCCAAAAAATCATCAAAGATGGTTGATGGTTGACAAACTAACTAGATTTTACGGGTTTGTCAAGTGTATTAAGATCTGTTAATACTGAAATAATGCCATTATCATTAGTATTTGGCGTGACCAATACTTTGTCAAACCCGATTGCATTAACATAAGTTTTTATTCGCTCACTTAAAGCCACTAATAAATATTTTTTAAGCTTGTCAATATCAACAATCTGGCTGGATATTTCCAATAGTGATTTCATGCTATCTAGGCTATTAATGCTAATAACACCTTCATTGCTTGATAAAAGTTCATTGAGTGATTGGTGGTGTAAAGGGCTAATATCATGACTCATGCGCTCATACACTTCAACATATTCAACTTGATTATCTTGCCTAATTAGACCTTGTTTTAAGGTTTCTCTGCCACCTCTACCTCTAAAAATTAAAATCGTTTTATGGCTCAACTGAGCAACACTATCAAGTGCTAAAAGCGCTTCACTGGAGGCTTTTTCTCTAGGAAAGTCATCAATCTTTATATTATTTTTACTCAATTTTCTGGCAGTAGCGCCACCTACTGCAAAAATCTGATGATAACTAATTTTTCTAAGAATTTTTAAGCCATATTCAACAGCATTGGCACTAATAAAAATAACCACATCATAATGATTTTTTTCTGCCTTAGCACCAATAGGATTAAGCTTTAACGTTGGAAACAAAAGTGGCTTATTGCCACTTTTAGCCACCATAGATTGTAGCTTTTCTACTTGTAAAAGCGGTCTGGTCAGTAATACATTCACCAACTAAAACCCGAGTATTTCAGCAATCATTCGTATTTTATTCAATGTTTCGCTTTCTGCATGTCTGCAAATAAGTATAATTTTGGTGTTAATAGGCGGTATATCTTGTAAAAAATCTCGCATTTGCTTTTCATCCCAAACGCTAGAAGTGTAGAGAATGGGCAATTGATTAAAATACAAATGTTTGTTTGCGATTAACTTAGTATTTAAATCAAATTTAAGTTTTTTATTAGATTGGAAGCACAATCGGTAGCCACTTAATATTGTCATTATTTCATCACTTGGTCGCTCCTCAAGTTCACAAAATAAGGTAAATTGAGATTGATATTGGTGGATTGGTTTAAGTTTTGATGCAAGTTGATCCGCATCTAATAACTGCGTCTGTTCAATAAATATAACCAATTCAAACACCTCATCAGATTCTCCTAATTCTGTAAATATTTGCTCGAGGTCTTCTTCAGTATCAATTTTTAAAGCCAAGGCTTTGAATAAGGTTGAGTAATAATCAAAACGCCATTCATTAGGCAAATCATCAGGGTAAAAATCATTAAGTAAATCTAAGCCACTACGACCAATTAAGAATTCTGTTTTATTCATTTTGTTTTATATATCTTTATAATAAACGAAAGTTTTATACAAAGATCTCTTGATTAATTATGCCTGATATTCTACTACCAATTATTGCCTTGTTATCAGGATTTGTGCTTTTAATTTGGAGTGCAGATGAATTTATTGAAAATGGGGCAAAAATTGCCAATATTTTTAAGATATCACCATTCATTATTGGATTAATTATCTTTGGATTTGGCACCAGTGCGCCTGAAATGCTGGTGTCAGCACTTGCTGCTATAAAAGGCAATACAGGGCTTAGTATCGGCAATGCGATTGGTTCTAATATTTTCAATATTGCTCTAGTATTAGGCATTAGTGCAATTATTAGCCCAATTGAAGTGCAAGGGGACATTTTAAAAAAAGAATGGCTATTTTTAATGATTGTCACGCTTTGTGCAGGGCTATTGTTGTGGGATTATCGTCTTGATTTTACAGATGGTGTAATTTTATTGTCTTTATTGGTTTTATTTTTTGCTTATGCCTTTAATCAAGCAAAAAATAAAACACATCACGAATTTGACGAATTTGAACACAGAGTGAACAAGGCTCAGGTTAAAAAAACTTGGGCAATGCTGGTTGTGGGTTTAGTGGTTTTAGTTTCTAGCGCAAAACTTGTGGTTTGGGGCGGGGTTGAAGTCGCCCAAATATTTGGTGTTTCAGATTTAATTATTGGACTTAGCGTGGTGGCACTAGGCACCAGTTTGCCAGAACTGGCGGTATCAATCACCAGTGTTCTGAAGAAACAATATGCAATGGTGGTAGGCAATGTGATTGGCTCTAACTTGTTTAATACCATTGCTGTGCTAGCCATACCAGGGCTAATCCACCCATCAGATGTGCCAATAGAGGTGATCAATAGAGACTACCCAACCATGTTGTTATTGACTATTTTATTGTTTGTTGTTTCTTATAAATTTGGCAAAAAACACATTATTAATCGCTTTGAAGGGTTTGTGCTTATTGGGGTATTTAGTTTTTATATGTGGCAATTATTTTGAAATTAAGCCTTCATAGTGAGTCTCAGACTTATGATTTTGCACATCAATTGGCTCAGTGCACTCAGTTAGTTAATCACTCTATTGTTATTTATTTAGAAGGCGATTTGGGTGTTGGCAAAACCACATTAGCCCGAGGGTTTATCCAGTTTTATGGATTTGAGCGAGTTAAAAGCCCCACCTACTCTCTGGTAGAAAGTTATGTCAATGACAAAGTCAATATTCACCACTTTGACTGCTATCGATTAAGTGATGCGCAAGAGTTAGAATATATGGGCATTCGTGAATATTTAGCGCATGGTCATATTCAGCTGATTGAATGGGCAGATTTAGGCAAAGGCATGATTGCACCAGCAGATATGATGATTAAAATTACTGATGATTTTAATAAGCGTGAACTAGAAATTACCGCACATACACAAGTTGGAAGTCAACTACTCACATGCATCAATTGATAAAAAACCTCAAACACAATTTCTTCCAGCCAAATAAGGAAGCAAAACCTCCTTATTTGGCTGGGAAAATGCGTTTTTTTATCTTGTTGTCGCTATTATTAGGTCATGTTTATGCGGACAATAAAACCACATTATTTGACTTTCGTTTTTGGACATCGCCTGAACGAACCAGAATTGTCATTGATACTGAACCAAACGTTAGATTCTCGATTAATGGGCAGAAAAATCAAGTTGTTTTAAAGATTAAGAATGCAAAATTACTTAATCGAACTTACAAAAAGCTTTTTTATCAAGATCAACGCATTAGAAAAACACACGTTAAGCGTGACAAAAATACATTGACATTGACATTTAAAACCGCTAAAAATTATCACCTTAAAAGCTACACCCTAAAGCCGAATAATCGATATCGACATCATCGTTTGGTTGTGGATTTAATGGATAAAAAATCCACAACGATTAAATCACGTGTAACGCCTAATAAGCAGTCAAGCAAGGTTAAAAATACAACAAAAATCATTCTAATTGACGCGGGTCATGGTGGTGAAGACTCAGGTGCGATAGGTTATCGACATTCAAAAGAAAAATACATTACCTTGAAAATTGGCAAAAAATTGGCAAAAAAAATCAATCAAACCCTAGGCATGAAAGCTGTCCTTACTAGGCGAGGGGATTATTATGTTGGTTTGACTAAGCGTATTCGTATTGCCCAAGCCAACCATGCTTCGTTATTTATTTCAATTCATGCTGATTCGGTCAAACGTATAGGTGCTAGAGGTGCTTCAGTTTATACTTTGTCAGAACGCGGTGGCTCAACCAAATTTGCTAGAGATCTAGAAAAATCACAAAATACAGTCTATCAATTTGGCACCAGTGAGACATTAATTAAAGATGACCAATACTTAAATAAAATTTTATGGGATTTTTCTAGAAAGGACCGAGACATTCAAAGCCAAAAATTAGGATTTAAAATTCTCAAGCGAATGGGTAAAATTGGTTATTTGCATAAAAAAACACCGCAAAAGGCAGGTTTTGTCGTCTTAAAAACACCTTTTATTCCTTCTGTGTTGGTTGAAACTGCATTTATTTCCAACCCTGAAGACGAAAAACGACTTAACAATTCAAAACAACAAGATAAAATTACTAATGCAATTTATCAAGGAATCCTAGATTATTATAAATAAAACTTGAATAAGTTATTTTTTATTTGACTTGTCAGGTGCATGTTGCTCTTTTGGTGGTTCGTAATTTGGATCATTCGGATTCATAAACACAAAGTGATAGTCGTTGTCTTTATCTATTTGGTCAAAATCCACCACCATGCCTTCAAGTAGTGCTTTTTGCTCATAAGCAAGCACGTACTCAATGCCGTTAGATTTAAGATGGATGTCGCTATCATTGCGATCATCAAAGCCCATCAAGTATTGGAATCCATCATCAGTTTTATCAACAGCAAAGCGAATTAACAACCCTTGGTTTTCTGGATTATGGGTTGATAAAGTAATTTCAGCTGCTGCTTTTTTTGTAATTATAATCATGATTTTTGCTTTTTAATCTTACTTATAAAATTAACAAATTGTGCAACCCACGCATTACCCGCCACGTTACGCAAGTGTGTATACGAAGCCAAAAGGTTGTGCTTAATAATGCCATCAAACTCATTATTCACGCCCACACCACGCAAAACCTTAAAAGCATAGCGTGTATTGGGGTTAAGATTTTTAAGCTTTGAATAGTGAAACTCATGAGCATAAATATGTTTAGACACGCCAGACCAGCAATGCTCATCGGTTGGTGCCAACTCAACATAACCCCTGCCAATAGGTGTGGGTGTCATGTGCGTATCTGCATCAATCACACCTGCCATTGGATAGGTGTGATTATTATAGGTAATGCTGTTGGTTAAATACATCAAACCACCACATTCCACATACGTTGGTAGTCCTTGTTCTATTTTGGTTTTAATCTCTGCTAATAAAGACTGATTGGCATTTAACGCCTTGAGTTGCATTTCTGGAAAACCGCCGCCGATAAACAGCCCATCACACGCTGGCAAGTTGTTGTCTTTAAGTGTGTCAAAATATTTTATACCAGCACCTAGCGACTCAAATTTATCCAGATCATCTTGGTAATAAAAACCAAATGCACTATCTTTAGCAATAGCAACCGTGATTTTTTCCTTGGTTGTACTACTATTAATAATTCGCTTATTAGACCTAATACAATTCAGATTCATTAATGCATTAAGATCAACCTGATCGGCAATAATACTGGCAACTTTGTTGATAAAAGTTTGTGATTGTGGCGTTTCATTGGCAGGCATTAAACCCAGATGACGCTCATCAATCACTAGTGCTTTAGAGCGACGTACGTAGCCTAACACAGGAATATCGGTGTAATGCTCAATGGCTTGAATTAATTTTGACTCATGACGCTCACTGGCTACTTTATTAAGGATAACACCAGCAATATCTACATTTTTATCAAACGCCTGATAGCCACTAAGTAGTGGCGCAATACCACGAGTAATGCCTGTGCTGTCAATCACTAATACTACGGGAATATTTAACAATTTAGCAAGATCGGCATTGGCATCACCACCAGTAACACTCATGCCATCAAACAAACCTTTGTTGCCTTCAATAATAGTCAGGTCACTATTTGCACTTTGGTTGCTATACAATCGGACGATTTCATCATCAGCCATGTTGTAAAAATCTAGGTTATAACAAGGATTGCCACTGGCTTGGGCAAGCCAAATAGGGTCAATGTAATCAGGTCCTTTTTTAAAGGCTTGAACCTTTAAAGATTGTTGTTTAAAGGTAGCGCACAATCCTAAACTAACAACAGTTTTTCCTGAGGATTTATGAGCAGCAGATAAGTAAAATGATGAAGGCATTATATCTGCCCCATTATAAATTCAAATTAGCCTTTATAGTGTGGATCAGCCACATCATCTGCCAAACTCTCTGGCAAGAACGCTAAGAATTTAACTAAGAATGTCACTGCAATGATTGCCAAAGCAATGCCACCAATACCAAGAGAAATCTCTGGCAACGAAGCTGAATACTGAGCAACACCACCATAACCTTCTAAAATTTCCTTACCCGGGAATAATGCCATCGGATACGCCTGACCACCGATAATAATAACATACAGTTGAATAAATCCACCAATAATAATTAACACAGAAGCCAAGCCTAACATTGAGCGATTGCCCTTAGTGGCAGGATGATAAATCAATGCCATTGGAATAAGGCCACCTAAAATAATTTGCCCATACCAAAATAATTTTGTATAAATACCACCATCAAAAAGAATAAAGTTTTCAACACCCGTATTTTCTGCTAAGTACAAATTACCCAAATGATATACAGCGACAAAATACATCACTGCTGCGACAAACACACCCAAAAGGTTGCTCAAACGATTAACCACAACATCCCCTAAAGGTCTATTAGTCCACTGATAACTTGCCATTAAAATAAGAATAAAAAATGCCAAGCCAAATGCAAAAGACATAATGATAAACATAGGTGCCATAATAACGGCGTCGTAAGCCTGTCTAGCAACTAAAAATCCAAAAATAGAGCCTGTGCCTGTGGTTAAAATTAAGCGCCAACTAAAAGCGACCAAGCCAGCTGTGTGGCTAAATTTATTCATGCGACGTTCAAACATCATCCACAAATAAACAGCAACCACTACAAAAAAACCATTATATAAAATAATATTCCAAGCAAAAATTGATTTAAAATTATATTCAGTCATGGCAACAATCAAACGATCTGGACGGCCTAAATCAAGCACCAATACCATTAAACCGCCCGCCAATAATGACAATGCAACCAAGCCAGATAAGCGCGATAAAGGTTTATATAGTTTTTTATTAAACACAGAAGAAATTGAAGCCACGTTTAGCGCACCACTCGCCGCTACTATCAAAAATAAAGCAAATACATGTGGCACACCCCACACAATACGATTGCTCATACCAGTTACAAAATGACCATGGTGCTCCATATAATACACGCTACCCAGTGCAGCCAAAACTAAAATCCCTAGCCCTGCAACTAGTGTATAAAATCCTAGGCTTTTTCCTTCAATTTGCTCAAAACGAATATTGCTCATAAAATTCCCAAATTAAATTTATTATTTAAATACCACTATAGCGTACGCCAGTATTTAGATTAAGGTCTGCTCTAATTTGTGCAGATTGAATTGTTTTCAAGGTTTGATTAATTTTGCTTGACGCATCATATAAATCACCAAAAATAACAGCATCACTGTTTACACTTGCAACACAAGCGGGCGCTTCACCTTTATCAACCTTGTGTACACACATCGTGCAAGCCTCAACCGTGCCTTTGCCACGAGGCATGTGTTCTTTTTGATTGCTTAATGTTTCATGCACAAATGAGCGTGCATCATACGGGCAAGCCATCATACAATAACGACAACCAATACATAAATGCCTATCTACCAATACAATGCCATCTTTGCGCTTCATAGAAGCGTTTGTTGGACAAACATCAACACAAGGTGGCTGCTCACAATGCTGACACATAAGTGCAAGATTGCTAATTTTTCCAGTGGCTTTATCTCTAACTTTTAGTTTTTTAATCCAGCCCGGTTTTTGATTGCCTGTTGAGTGTAGTTCTGAACCCCAGCCTTGTTCTTGCTGACAAGCGCTAACCATGCCATCAATATCAGCCTCAGTTAGCTTATTAGTGTCAATCAACATACCCCAACGCTTTTCATTGGTAACTGGCATCTTATTGGCATTAGCGAATGTTGTGAGTGTAATGCCACTAACAATTGTAGCAACGCCAATCGTTGTTGCACTCGTGGTTTTGATAAAATCACGACGATTTAATGTTTTACTCATAATGAACCTTTCTTTGGTGTCGTGCGGTGACAACTGAAGCAATCAAGACTAACGCCGACTTGCTGATGACAATTTGAACAAAATTGATCTTTTTTATCAACTGAATGATACTGGTTGTTTGTCTTATTTTTATTAGCATGACATGACACGCAACCTTTTAAAGAATGTTCATCGGTTCGCACACCTTGGCGTAAGGTTTTATCACGCTTATGTCGTAAAAATTCAGGATGCATTTTTCGAATAATCGAAATACTTCCATGGAATACTTTGCCAGATGCCTTAATAGAACTGGCTCGCTCGCCAAGATTAGCATGTTCGTTAGTATGTGCAAACACGCTACTTACTAACAAAGTTAAAAAAACAACCAGCAAACGATTCATAATTTTATTCCGCTTAGATTAAATCAAACTACTCACCAAGACCCATTTGAATATAACCAGTCGGGCAAACATCAGCACAAATATGGCAACCAACACACTTGTTGTAATCAGTATCAACATACCTACCTAGCGTTGCTTTGTCTTTTTTCACTTTAAATACCGCATCTTGAGGGCAATACATCACACAGTTATCACACTCAAAGCACAAGCCACAAGACATGCAACGATCCGCTTCCTTTTGCACTTCCTCTTCGCTGTAGCCAATTAAACGCTCATCAAAATTACCCAGTACATTATCAACATCTACTAATGTGTGATTGCGTTGATTGCGTTGTTCATGATCAAAATGACCTAAGAACAATTCCGCATGTGGAATGATGGAGGCAAAAGCGCGATCTTCATAATTATGCACTGCAAAATCAGCAGTATCTGTTGAGGCTGCAACATCAGAGCCTTGCTCATAAGATTCAGGAGACAAATCCCACTCTTTTAATTTATCCATTAAATCAAAATAACTAACATCAACCTTAGGACGAGTGTGTTGATTAGAACCAGTAAGATAATCGCCAATACTTTCAGCAACAATGGACGCTTGACCAATGGCAGTTGTTAATAAGTGCGGACGAACGACATCGCCACAAACAAAAAAACCTGGCTTGTTAGGCACTTGATAATTCTTATCTGCGTCAATAAATCCATGTTCATTAAAGAAGGAAGTATCCATGCCTTCAGAATCAACACCTTGACCAATGGCAGAAACAATCAACTCGCACTCAATATCAAACTCAGAGCCTTCAATAGGTGCATTGCCATCTTCCTCTAAACGAATCATGCGCAGTGCAGTTGCACGACCATCTTTCCCTACAATCACTTCAATAGGTTGTAACTGACCTTGAATTTCAACACCTTCACGCATGGCATCATCAATTTCTTCTTGCGCTGCTGGCATATTTTCAATAGTAGAGCGTGTTGTTAATAACACGTTTGCACCTAAGCGCTTAGAAGTATCAACCACATCATGGGCTGTATCGCTAAAGATAATATGTTCAGGACGATCTTTTTCAGCAGCATTACTAATATTGCCCAAACGACGTGCAACTGAGACAACGTCAATTGAAGTATCGCCACCACCAATACAAATCACCTTGCCTGTAATGTGCTTTAAACGACCTTGGTTATATGCTTCAAGAAAAGCAACACCAGAGACACAATTTGCTGCTTCACCACCTGGAACAGGTAGCGTTCGACCACTCATAGCACCCATTGCAAACAAAACTGCGTCAAATTCTTTTTCTAATTTATCAATCGTGACATCAACACCAACCTTGGTGTTCATTCTAGTTTCAACGCCTGTATTGATAATACGATCAATCTCATAAGACAACACATCACGTGGCACACGATAATCAGGAATACCGTACATCATCATGCCGCCTAACTGGTCATATTTTTCGAATACAGTCACGCTGTGACCTTGACGACGTAATTTAAGTGCTGCTGTCAAACCGCCACAACCGCCACCAATAATGGCAACTTTTTTGCCTGTATCTTTAGCATCAACTTTAAACGTGTAACCTTCAACTTTTGCATTGTCACCAATAAACTGCTCAACCGCATTAATGCCGACCGTATCTTCAACTTCATTACGATTACAGCCATCTTCACAAGGCGCTGGACAAACACGACCCATTACTGATGGAAACGGGTTTGAATCTGTAGAGCGTTGAAACGCATACTCTTGCCAAGATAGGTCGCCAGAAGGCTTTTCCATACCACGAACAATATTTAACCAGCCACGAATGTTATGTCCTGAAGGGCACGAACCTTGACAAGGTGGCGTTTGAGTGACATAAGTAGGGCATTTATGAGAAGTGTCTTCCTTAAAAATCTTTTGACTCCACGGCACCGTTTTTAGTTCATCACCATCATCGGTGTATAATCTGAATGTGTGATTGTCGCCCTTAGTGGGTACACCATACGGGTTCTTTTGCATATCAAATCTCCTTATATTCGTTTAAGTTTCTGCTGTTTCTGCCGATGTGGCATCATCAGTATCAGTTTGTGGCTTGTCCATAATAATCGCTTCACTCACTAGTTGGTGAACACTCACAATCATGTATGGGTCAAAATCAAATTTAGGCAGTACTTTAGAAAACTGTGACTTACAAATGGCACAAATAGCGGTCAGTGTATTAACGCCATTGTCTCTTTCAACTGCTTTCAGTGCTTGCATTCTTGGTATTGCACCTTTGGTTCGGATTTCCATTAAATCGTCTGTTAATAAGCCGCCGCCGCCGCCGCAACAAAAAGTAGACTCCTTAATTGTGCTACGTTCCATGTCAACATAATTATTACACACAGCTTTAATAACGTCACGTGGCAAAATAAACTGTCCACCCGGAATGCCACCCATATTAGTTGCACGAGCAACATTACACGAGTCGTGAAAAGTAACCGTTCGATCATCATTGGCAGATTTATCAAAGGTCAATTTACCTCTTTGAATTAGGTCGTGAGTATATTCAATAATATGTTGTGGCTGAGGGTAGCGATGATCTAGTTGGTCTTGTAATTTTTGACCAAATTCATCAGTAGCACCTGCGCCTACACCAGACAAGGTATTCCAAAAACTATAGGCAACACGCCAAGCATGTCCACATTCACCTACCATAACGCGCGATACTTCTAAATCAAGCGCAGCTTTACGAATACGTAAGGCAGCCTTACGCATAATATCGTAAGAGCCAATAAACATACCAAAATTCGCCCCTTCAGAAGCATATGAGCTTAACGTCCAACTAACACCATCTTGATGAAAAACTTTACCATAGCCAATCAAACCATCAATATGAGGCTCAGCAAAAAAATCTGCCGATGGGGTAATTAGTAAAATTTCTGCACCTTTTTGATCTAAGGGATATTTAATAGCAACGCCTGTCTCTTCTTCAATTTCTTCTTCAAGGTCAAGTAGCGTGTCACGCAAGGCCGGCTCAGGCAGGCCTAAATTATTACCAATGGTTAAGGCCTTGCCCAAAATTTGATTGCAATATTTTTGACCTATACCAACCGCATCTAGCACCTCACGAGCCGCCATTGAAATTTCAGCCGTATCAATGCCGTATGGACAGAACACCGAACAACGACGACATTGTGAACATTGATGAAAATAGTTATACCAGTCATCCAGCATATCATCGTCTAATTCTTTAGCGCCTACCAATTTAGGGAAATATTTACCTGCAAAGGTAAAATGGCGACGATACACACTCCTAAATAAATCTTGGCGTGCAACTGGCATATTTTTTGGATCTGAAGATCCTAAAAAGTAATGACACTTATCGGTACAAGCACCACATTTAACACACGAATCTAAAAACACTTGTACAGAGCGATATTTAGATTTAAGTTCGCCCATTTTGTCAATAGCAACTTGCTGCCAATTGTCTATTTTTTCACCAGGAAACCCTAATGGTTTTTGGAATTCTTGTGCAGATTTGAACGGCCCTTCGCCATCCATAATACCTTCCTTTAACTCAGGAATTTCAAGATAAGTAGGTAATACTGGAATGTCAAATTCTTTTGCCATATTATTCGTCCTTACCTAGGGCTTGCTCTAGTCGTGTTGCATGTTCTTGCTCTTGCTTGAGTGCCCAAGATGAAATGTGGCGTTTTGAGCGAGCATCGTCCACTTGGTTTCGTGTTGGACTAAAGAAAATACCTGGCACGTGTAATAATTTAGAAATTGGGAAAATTGCCATCAGCACAAATACCAAGAAGATATGTACTAAAAAATGTACTTCTGTTGGTAGGTTTGCCCAATTAAAACTGACCAGACCTGAAGCAAATTCCTTGACCATAATAACGTCTGTATGATTACTAGTAAATGTCATCACAGCACCACTTATGCCAATAATAAGTAACATGATTAACATTAAATAATCACTCGGTGCTGAAATATAACGAATACGCTCAACAAAAATACGACGCAACATAAGCCCAAAAAGACCAAGAACCATCGCAAAAGCAGCGTATTTAAAGGGTTGAGTTAATAAAAAAATCTCAGGCAAATCACCAGGCCAAAAATAACGCATATGACGGATTAAAACCAATAACAAACCAGCATGAAATAACCAGCCAAATAACCATATCCATTTGTTTGACTTGAACAGACTTTCAAATAAGGCCACTTCTCGCATCATGCGCATAACCACACCTGTTTGTGTTAATGAAGTTGGTGCAGTAGGAATTTTAAGAGGGGCTGGCGTTATCCAAAATTGATAGATTTTTCTTGCCATTCCAACAAGGAATACAATTAATGAAATATAAAATAAAGCGGTAAAAAAAATGCTTATTACAGACATATTGCTCTCAAATTCAATGGTTGAACTATTAAAAACACCCACCGAAGTAAGTGTTTTTATTGCTTATATTGACTTAAATACAGCCAGTTGGTTTTGGCAATCCAGCAAAACGACAACCTTGCTTACCAGGACCATATGGGAACAAAGAATACAAATATTTAGAGTTGCCTTTGTCTTTGCCCATTCTTTTAGCGATTGCTTTGGTTAATACACGTACTGCAGGTGCAATTTGATACTCTTCAAAATAATCACGCAAAAAATTAATCACATCCCAATGCTCATCACTTAAATCAACATCGTCATCTTTTGCCATTTGCTCAGCAATTTCTTTGGTCCAATCGCCCAAATTTACTAAGAAACCCTCTTCATCTACTTCTGCGCCTAAAATATCAGCCATTTTTTTACTCCTATATAAAAATTTAAGTTAAACCCAAGAAACTGCAGTTCCATGTTCAACAACCAAATCAACAAAGCCTGCATAATCAACTAATTTGATATTATCAGCAAGTTTTGAAGAAATTCCTCTTGCTTCAACGTCACCCTGAAGCGCATAAACCCTACCTTGAGCGGCAAGATCAGCAATCATTGGTGCGTTGGTATTTTTCGCAGCAGAAATAACACCATCTTCAATTAATAAAATAACACTTGTGTCATCAATTATATTAAGACAAGATTTGAGTGAATTTCGCTCGAAAGACGATTTATTAACGGTATGTAACATATTTAATCTCCCTTAGAAACTTAAACACACGTCTTGTTCAGACATAATTTTTGAAAGCTGTGCATTAGAAACCACTTTAACACTTGGTTTTTCTGCCCAGTCATCGTCTTCATCTTCATACACTAAAGGCATTAAGTCATTTGAACTTAAACCCCTTTGTTCTAAAGATTCTGCTGATACATAAAGTTTGTTAATCTCATAATCACCCAATGCATGAAAAGTTTTAGAAAAGTTTTTCATGCCAATGCCATCAGCATTTTGACCTTCAACAATTTGATACACACCATCATCAATAAAGGCTAGTGAGACATCTTGTTCAAATGCCGCCGCAATAAGAACCACCTCTAAAGACTCAATTGCATATACCGTACCAAATGAAGAGCGACGGTTTAAATACATAAATTTCTTAGTTGTCATCTTAATCTCCAAATACCACTAAACGGTCTGATTGAATGCCTGCTTCAATAAGTTGACCTAAACCAGAAATACGGAATGCTGGGTGAATATTATTACCATCAATCCCATTTTTACTCGCCTCAGACTCATCTAACATGCCACGACGAAGCGCTGCTGCTATACACACAACAAGCTCAGGCTCGCCATCAGCGTTCTTAATACCTAACTCTGCCCACTGATTGACAATATTGCGATCATCTTGTGGTGGCAATGTAAAGCGTGATGCATTATTCACACCATCATGATAGAAAAATACACGAAAAATTTCATGACCTTTTTCAATCGCTGCTTTGGCAAATTGGTACGCCGTATCAGATGCTTGGTGCTGGTACGGTCCTTCGTTAATTTGAATAGAAATCTTCATAATAATTGATATTTAGAAACGAATATGTGCAGAAGAATTCAACTCATGACGCGCACCCTTCCAATCATTGATGTGGAATTTAGTGAACGGCAAGCCTGTCTTTTCAAAGAACGCTGGCCAACCAATACGATCAACCCATTCGCCCATTCTTTCCCAATCACGGGCATCTGCTTTATAAACAGATAAGATATTCTTAACCACGGCACCAACTTCTGGCCATCTTGGTGGATTATTAGGTAAATTAGAAGCCACTAACTTATGAAATGAAGGCTTAGATCTCGCATTTGAGTTCTTGCCACCAATCCACAACGCAATTTTAGAATGCTCAGGATCGTTGATTTGCATCGGCGGACATGGTGGAAAACACGCACCACAACAAATACATTTCTTCTCATCCACTTCCAATGTTGGCTTGCCATTAACCATTGCAGGACGAATCGCTGCAACGGGGCAACGCGCAACAACGGTTGGACGCTCACACACATTCGCCACTAAATCATGATTGATTTTAGGTGGCTTGGTGTGTTGGATATTAAGTGCGATATCACCTTGACCGCCACAGTTAATCTGACAACAAGAAGTGGTCATGTGTACACGATTAGGCATCTCTTCTTTAGTAAATTCCTCATGCAATTCATCCATCAGTGACTTAACAATACCTGAGGCATCTGTGCCTGGAATATCACAATGCAACCAACCTTGAGTGTGTGAAATCATAGTGACCGATGGACCTGTGCCACCTACAGGAAAACCTGCTTCAGTTAATGCCACAATTAGCGGTTCAACTTTTGCGCCATCAGCCACCATGTACTCAACATTAGAGCGCATGGTAAAACGAACAAAACCATCCGCAAATTCATCAGCAATATCAGCTAATTTTCTAATGGTATAAACGTCCATTTGGCGTGCAGTACCACAGCGAACTGTCCAAATTTCTTCATTATTTTTTGAAGTATGGTGCAACACACCTGGACGAGGACGATCATGATAAGCCCACTGTCCGTAGTTACGACGCATGGTCGGGTGCATGTATTGAATAGGATCAGGACAACCTGATTCGATAGGCATTCTTGGTGCTTCAGCCATTTTATTTCTCCTAGTATATAAAATTAGGTGAGATTTACGCTCACCTTAAAAATTGTTATTTAAATGATGTGCTTACGCACTTACCTCTGCTTTATTTTCAAACCACTTAACCGCTTCTTCGTCCCATGTGTCCATACGAACGTAAGATGAGGTACGTGTAGAATTAACCATATTAGGGTCTACATTAAGACCAATGCCTTCAAGAAAATTAACCACACCAATGCGCTCAATCATTTCGCCTGTTCTTTCGTGTTCTAGTGCGTTTTCAGCAAAGAAATCAATCACTTCACCTGCCAAATCTTCAATTTCTTCAAGATCATCTGCTGTGTCCATTTTCATAAATGGCACAACCACTGAGCCGAATAAATCACCAATCTTAAGTGTGCGCTTACCACCCATGATAATCATCACACCTTTATCATCACCTGTTGCCAAGATAGGTTCTACATCACCCTTAGCAATATACTTATGAGTTAAAGGGCTGGTAACATTTAAACAATGCATACATTTAACGCAGTTCTTATTATCAATTGTGATTGAATCATCCTCATTAAGTGTCATCGCACTGGTAGGACAACGAGAAGTAATGTTATCAATAACATAACCACGACCCTTATCTGCAACCATCGCTTTCCATAGGTCTTGGTTAACTTTAATGTCATCTCTCCAAGTGCCAATAACTGCAAAGTCAGCACGTTGGACTGTATTCATACAATCGTTTGCACAACCTGATACTTTAAATTTCATTTTGTATGGTAGTGCTGGACGATGCATATCATCTAAAAATGCATTAACCAAAGTACGCAAAACCGCTTGCTCATTAACATTTGACATTTCACAACGTGAAGCACCGACACAAGACATGCCTGTGCGCACTGCAGGACCAGCACCGCCCAAGTCAAAACCATAATCGTTAAATGTATTAAAAATAGTCTGTGTTGTTGCTTCAGTCGCACCTTGTAACATGATGTCGCCTGATTGACCATGAAAAGCAATCAAACCAGAACCGCCGTTATCTACAAACATATCACACATATCTCTTAATAGCGTTGATGTGTAGTGCATGCCTGCTGCTGGTTGAATGCGTAAAGTGTGAAACTCGCCTGCTGCAGGGAATTTATAAGTACCATCTTCGTTTTTTAATTCGTTAAAGCGTGGAATAATACCACCACCATAACCAATAACACCGACTGTTCCACCCTTCCAGTAACCTTTTTTAGTCACATATGAAGTCTCTAGTGTGCCTAATACGTCGCGCGCCATTTCAGCGCCAGCATGGCTGTCACTTGCTAATCTTTTAAGACCTGTCACGAACGAAGGCCATGGACCATTTTCCAACTCATCAAGGTTGGGGGTGTTATATAACTCTGCCATTTTATCTCTCCAGTATATTTAAGTAAATCCCCTTGCTTTTTCCGAAAAGGAGATGTAAACGAAATAAATTATACTTAAATGGAAAAAAATACCAGCGTTTATTAGTGGTACTAACTACTATCCCTTAGGGGGTAGATTGATTCCATTTTTTGAGAATTAAAGCAATAATAATAAAACTAACGCCCGTTAATACAGACACAATAATAGCATTAACGATGCCATGCTAATTGCAACGACTAGAGAAGCGATATTAACAAGTATTTTAGTGATTGTTCATAATGATGCAAAGGTCTCTAAATATCGATTAACTTGATCGGCAACCCCGCGACCTTCGTTGATTGCCCATACGACTAGCGATTGACCACGGCGACAATCGCCTGCGGTGAATATACCCTTTTGAGAAGTGGCATATTTACCATAATCCGCTTGATAATTACCACGCTCGCCAAGTGTAATATTCGCATCATTGCTTAAATAATGCTCAGGAGAAACAAAGCCCATTGATAACAGTATCAATTGTGCGTCCCAAGTTTTTTCACTGCCCTTGATTTCAATCAATTGACCCTCTTTAAAATCAACATTGATTGTGCTTAATCCCACTACTTTTCCATCAGCGCCCTTAATGAATGATTTGGTCATTAAATGGTATTGCCTTGGGTCTTGACCAAATACTTCTACCGCCTCGCTGTGACCATAATCAAGCCGATAAATCAGCGGCCATAATGGCCAAGGATTGCTCTCTGCTCGCTCTACTGGTGGTTTGCCCATCAATTCAAAATTCACAATTGATTTAGCACCTTGGCGCAAGGCTGTGCCAATACAATCAGTGCCAGTATCACCACCGCCAATAACAATCACATCCTTGCCTTTGGCTGATAATTGAGAATTATCAGCATGCCCAACATCTAGCAAACTTTTGGTATTTTTGGTTAAATATTCCATCGCCAAATGGATGCCGTGTGCGTCACGATTATCCACTGGCAAATCACGTGCTTGTGTTGCACCTGTGGTGAAAATTAATACATTAAAATCTTTTTGTAATTGTGCAGTAGTAAGGTCTTTGCCAACATCTACATTAGTGATAAATTCAACCCCTGAACTTTTTAGCAAATTCACACGGCGCTCAACCACATCTTTGTCAAGTTTCATATTAGGAATACCATACATCAACAAACCACCAATACGATCATCACGCTCAAATACGACGACGCTATGCCCGCATTTATTTAACTCATCTGCCGCTGCCAAACCTGCAGGCCCAGAGCCAATAACTGCCACTTTTTTGCCTGTACGATGCTTAACTTGATAGGGTTGAATCCAACCTTCTTTAAAGCCTTTATCAACAATTGCTTGCTCAATATTTTTAATCGTAACAGCGGGATTGTTCATGCCTAATACACACGAACCTTCACAAGGTGCTGGACAAACACGACCTGTAAACTCTGGAAAATTATTAGTCTTATGTAGGCGGATTAATGCTTCTTGCCATTTGTTATGGTAAATCAAATCATTCCATTCAGGAATTAGGTTATCAACGGGGCAACCATTCTCTGACTGGCAAAAAGGCACGCCACAATCCATACATCTTGCGCCTTGTTCTTGAATATGAGCAACATCATGATGAGTTGTAAAAATCTCACCATAATCTTTAATGCGCAAATCCACAGGACGATAAGCCTCGGTTTTTCTATCAAATTCTTTAAAGCCAGTTACCTTTCCCATGACAAACAAACACTCAAATAGAGACCACTGCATTAACCCAGTGCGGCTTAGAACGCCCAGAAAATAGTGCATTTTTTATCCAAAAATGAAGGCAATAGCTAACTATCTGCCCTCCCAGAGGACTGCTGTGTATCGCTTGATGAGTTTTCGGGTGGAAAAGGTGTTGTTTTATGTGTTTCATAAGTTGTGATGGATTGATGCAGTGATTTCAAATATAAGTTTGGGAGATTATGCCATATTTCTCGTAAAATTGCACCACTCTGTACATGTCCATAACATATTGCACTTTCCTCTATACTTTTCCTCATTCATTTTAATGTAATTTGCCCTAATGCATCATGCGGTCTTTTAGTATTCTGGGGCTGTTAAAAATAAAAACCCACAAAACAGTCTAATAAAACACTATAAATATCAACTACTTATAACTACTTACAAAACAAATGAGCGCTCAAATAGAAACCATCAGCCTAGAAGACCTAGTGACCGTCAATCATATCTAGCGTACATTTACCAAACTCATTGATTTAGATAAAATAACTAATAACTAATAACTAATAACTAATAAACAGCGATTATTGGGGTCAAGCAAACCTCTTTCTGTAAATTCGCATCTATCCTATCCTATCAAATCCACTCCTATCAATTCATTTAAAAATTCATCACCCCTAATCAATCACTGCTGTTCTGATAATACCCATTGCCTCGTTAAACAAAATCTTCATGGTCTGAGGCATCGCTTCCATACCCTAAGTTGACCTTAGTTCATGCATGCTATTTAAACCATCTCTACTAATTGCATTAAATTCATTGTTATTGTTCATCTTTATCATGCCTATTATTTTCTCAAAAAACAATAGAATAAATGGTCGCGTTAAATTTACAGAAAAGAAATCACAGTACCATTGTTGGCAATGGTAATGACAAAGACTATGGTATTAACACCCTGTTTAAAGCATTACTATTGCAACATTTAGAAGATATTAGTGACAGAGAATTAGCAAGATTCTTACAAGAAAACAACGCTGCCAAATGGTTCTGTAGTGTCACCTTAAGCGACAAAACACCCACTGACAGT
>JAUVOQ010000063.1 GCA_030599095.1 Candidatus Ruthturnera sp. | reverse complement strand
TTTTTTGACAAAAAGACACAACACAACAATAAAAAGCGATGATATTGGCTATTTTTTTGAATCAAAGTTGATTTTTACTGGATTTTTTTAATTTGCCTAAGAATAAAACTGGATTTTTAGATTTTGATGATTGTTTTAGGGGTTATGTAGGGGGGGGCTTTAGAGCGTTTAAAGTAGAAACTTTACAATTAGCAAATCAACCGAATGTTTGTATTGCGAGCCTTGCTTGCGATTTAGGCATTCGCCACAATTTTGTGAAGTATAACGTATCCTTAATCATGTTTTTTCTAAAACAAGCATGATTAATCACCTAATTTTTTCTCCAGTTTGTAAATTAATAATTTTTGATGCTTGGGCATTATAAGTTTTTGGTGGGATGATAAAATCTAATTTATCACTAAAGATTTTTTTTAAATTCAACACACTTGTTGCGCTACGTTTGCTGGCAATATTAGCACTACTTGAAACCAAAGCGCTATTAGTGACTACACACAAATTAGTAATGAGTTGATTGTTGGTCAATCTAAGTGCAACTGTATCAAAGTCGCCCGTTAATAATTTGCAGGCATGCTCATTTGCCTTGAGTAAATAAGTGGTTGGCTGAGTATCAATTGTTACCTTAAGTAACAAACAAGCATCTTCAACATAATCAATAAAATAACCCACATCACTGGCTAGTAGTATCAAACCTTTAGCACTTGATCGGTGTTTAAGTTGCAGTATTTTAGCCATAGAGGGTTTAAATTTTGGCAAGCAAGTCAACCCCTGAATGGTGTCAGTAGGATTGCTAATTACACCACCTGTTTTTAAATAAGATGCGGCAAGTCTGGTTTGAAAATTCATGATTTTTTAGCTCTCGGGTGGCATTGATCATACACTTTGGACAGTTCTAAAAAATCAAGATGGGTATAGATTTGGGTAGATTTAATACTGGAATGCCCTAAAAATTCTTGAGTAGAACGCAAATCATGACTGGACTGTAAGAAGTGAGTTGCCGCCGCATGGCGCAACATATGCGGATACACATTAACTTTAATACCAGCCTCTAGTGCGCGTTTTTTGACCATATTTTGCACAGTTCTTACGCTCACTCTTTGTTGATTTTTATTCACAAATAATGCATGATTTGAGTGATTAAACAAACAGCGACTAATGGCTCGCTGAGCCACCTTGCCAATTGGTGTATGTCTTACTTTAGAACCTTTTCCAAGCACGCGCAAAAATCCTTGATTTAAATCCACGTCATTCACATTTAAAGCAACCAATTCAGACACTCTAAGAGCGCAAGAATACAGCACCTCAATCATTGCCACGTCTCTTAATTCAAACCAAGTGTTTGACCTAAGTTTGAGCATAAGTAGTATGTTGTCATAATTAAGTATATTAGGTAGATTCTGATCAATTTTTGGGCTTTGTAAATGAATGGCGCAATTATTACTCAATTGATGATGATTAACAAGATAGGCTAAAAATCCACGAATTACAGACAAATTTCTGCGAATACTACGAGCACTAATGTCTTGATGGCGCATCTCCATTACAAATAAATTAAGATGATCACTGCTAAGATTTGACCACTGGCTAAGGCTTTTATTCTGGGCAAATACTAACAATTTCCCAAGATCACGCTGATAAGCTTGTTGTGTATTGATGGCATAATGACGCTCAACTTTCAAATACTGAATAAAATTAGTAATTTGTTTATGCAAAATGACCCTTGTTTTTTTGTGTTTTGACCATATCAATACATTTTACGCACAAACAGGCAGACAATAAATGACAACAAAACAAACGCATACTTTTCAAACGGAAGTCTCGCAACTATTAGATTTGATGATTCACTCTTTGTATTCAAACAAAGAAATATTTTTACGTGAATTGGTCTCCAATGCCTCTGATGCAGTTGATAAATTAAAATTCAAATCCTTATCAGATGATACTTTGATTGGGGACAAAGAAGAGTTGCAAATTCACATTGATATGAATAAAGATGCAAGCACGATTACCATTACTGATAACGGCATCGGCATGAGCGAAGCGGAAGTTAATAAGAACATCGGCACCATTGCCAATTCTGGTACTAAAAAATTCTTAAAAAGTTTGGATGAAAAACAAGCACAAGACACTAACTTAATTGGTCAATTTGGTGTGGGATTTTATTCTAGTTTTATTGTTGCTGATAGGGTTGAACTAATTACTAAAAAAGCTGGCAGTAAAGGTAAAAAAGGCACAAAATGGATGTCTACAGGCAAGGGAAAATACTCAATAGAAAGTGTTGATTGCCCGAATTTTGGTACTACAGTAACCCTGCACATCAAAAAAGATGAAAAAGAATTTTTAGACGATTATCGCCTGCGTGACATTGTCTCAAAATATTCAGACCACATCACTGTGCCGATTATGATGATTAAAGCCAATAAAGATGGCAAAGACATTGAATACGAGCGTATTAATAAAGCCAATGCTTTTTGGACTCAAGATAAGCGCAGTCTTAAGCAAGAAGATTATGATGAGTTTTATAAGTCACTCACTTATGATTTTGAAGCGCCACTAACGCAATTGCACAATCGAGTTGAAGGCAACATAGACTACACCTCATTGCTATTCATCCCATCAAAAGCCCCTTATGATACGTGGGAGCCTAAGCGCAAAGGCGGCATTAAACTTTATGCCAAGCGTGTGTTTATTATGGAAAATAATGAAGCCTTAATGCCTTTGTATTTACGCTTTGTTAAAGGTGTGATTGATACAGCTGACTTGCCATTAAACATCTCTCGCGAAATTTTACAAGGCAACAAAGTAGTTGATACCATCCGCAAGGCAAGCGTTAAACGCATCTTATCAGCCTTAGAAAAAATGGCTAAAAACAAACCTGAAGATTATGCAAAATTTTGGCAAGAATTTGGTATGGTGATGAAAGAAGGTGTGGTTGAAGACTTTGCTAACAAAGATAAAATTGCAAAACTTTTACGCTTTACAACTAATTCCAGTGAAAACGCCACACAAACAGGGACGCTTGAATGTTACGTAAAAAGTATGCAAAAAGACCAAAAAGCGATTTATTACATCACTGCTGAAACTTATGAAGCCGCCAAAGGCTCGCCACATTTAGAAATTTTTAACCAAAAAAATATTGAAGTTCTACTACTATCTGACCGTGTTGATGAGTGGATGGTGAGTAATTTTGGAGAATTTGACGGCATTCCACTTAAGTCAATTGCTAAAGGCGATTTAGAAGATCTCGACTCTAAAGAGGAAAAGAAAGTTAAAGAAAAAGTTGCTAAAAACTTTGAAAAAGTCATTGAAAAAATGCAAAAAATTCTTGATGCTCAGGTTAAAGAAATTAAAGTGTCTTCTCGTCTTAGCGAGTCCCCCTCTTGTTTGGTGGCTGATGAAAATGAAATGGGTGGCAACATGGAAAGAATCATGAAATCCCTAGGTCAAGACGTGCCAGAAACCAAACCAATTCTTGAAATCAATCCAACGCATTCATTGATTAAAAAACTTAAAACTAAAATTGATGAGGATTTAGTAAAAGTTTTATTTGACCAAGCCGTTTTGTCAGAAGGTGGGCAACTGAAAGACCCAGCCGAATTTGTAAAACGCATGAATAAATTGATTGATTGATCCGTTTAGATTGGTCATAAAAAGCCCGATTTTTCGGGCTTTTTATGGTTTTTTAAAAGGCTTAATATTTCTAAGAATGCCTCTAAAAATTGCCACTTCTTCTTTTTCAGGTTCTGCTCTGGTAAAAAAACGACGTAAGCGGCGCATTAATAAAACTTTAGGGCGCTTGTCTTCAAAATATTCAATGTGCTCTAAGACTTGAACAAAGTGTGTGTAAAAACTTTCTAATTCATCAAAACTAGCTTTCTTAAACAGGCAAGACTCGTTTAAAAATGAGCCTTGCCCGTTTAGAATAAAATATTGATAAGCAAATACCTGAATGGCTGAGGCAACATTTAAAGAAAAATAATCCCGATTGCCAGGAATGGTCATGAGTATTTGGCACAAATCTAATTCCTCATTGGTCATCCCTGATTTTTCCGTACCAAATATCACCGCAACCTTTTGGCTTTCAAGCGTAGTGGTTTTTTGAATTTCACTGCAAGCATCCACGACATCCATTTGCCGCCATTTGATATTGCGCTGACGCGCACTAGCACCAATCACTAAATGTACACCTTGCAAAGCCTCTTCTAAAGACTCACAAACCACAGCATTTGAAAGCACATCATCTGCACCACTGGCTCTAGCCGTGGCTGTGGCTGATGGATAGCCTTTTGGATTAACCAAATACAAATGCGACAGACTCATATTTTTCATCGCACGGGCTGCTGCACCGATATTGCCAGGCTCAGTGGTATTAACCATAACCACGCGTACGTTATCAAAGGTATAATCTATTTCTTTTTTCATGTTGTTTTCTGTTATGCATCCTACGCTTAATATTGCCGTTAAAGCCGCTCGAAAAGCTGGCGACATCATCCTAAGATATCACAACCAAATCGATATTTTAACGATTGAAAATAAAGCAACTAATGACTTTGTTTCCGAAGTGGACAAAGCCGCTGAAGATGCCATTATAAACGAGTTGAAATATGCCTTTCCCAGTCATTCAATTTTGGGTGAAGAAAATGGTGAAATTTTAGGCAGCAGTCGTTTTCAATGGATTGTTGACCCATTAGATGGCACCACTAATTACTTGCATGGTTTTCCGCAATATGCAGTATCCATTGCCTTATATGAAAATAACGAACTAACACGCGCGGTAGTATATGATCCTTTTAAGGAGGAGTTATTCACTGCCTCTAAAGGCGAAGGTGCTTATTTAAACGAACAAAGAATTCGCACAACTCATACCAATGGTTTTGAAAATACATTAATTGGCACAGACTTTCCATTCAAAGCGCCACAGCATTTAGACGCTTATTTAAATATGTTTAAAGCCATTCATCCAAAAGTTGCTGGCATTCGCCGTGCTGGCTCTGCCGCACTTGATTTGGCTTATTTGGCCGCGGGTCGATTGGATGGTTTTTGGGAAATTGAGCTTAATATTTGGGAGATTGCCGCTGGTGTGCTTTTAGTCAAAGAAGCGGGTGGTTTTGTAGGTGACTTTTCAGGACGAAATAAATACCTAGAAACAGGAAATGTGGTGGCTGGTAATGACCAAGTTTTTAAAGCCATTTTAAAAACCATTCATCCACATCTAACAGCTGATTTACAACGTTAAAAAATACTATTTAAAATGACAGATTCTATTAATAATCCCTATTTATGCAAAAGCCTCAAGAAGTCGTTGATTATTGCTAAAGGTAAGAGAAGAACCATATATAGCCACCCTGATAACCCAGATCAATGTCTTAAAATTAAGCACCATAAGCATATAAATGAAAATAAAATTGATATTAAATATTACCGACATTTACAGAACCGAGGCGCATCTTTTAAACATATTGCCCGTATTCGGGGTGAACAAAATACCAATAAAGGCAACGCCGTT
>JAUVOQ010000018.1 GCA_030599095.1 Candidatus Ruthturnera sp. | reverse complement strand
GTACAAATACCTTTATTGATATTGATGCGAGTGGTCTTGCTGGTGCTTCTCCTTCTCCCTTAGTAACTATCAGGTTAATGGGAGTAACAGGGACTGATTTAAATACCATGATTAATGATGGCAACATCGTGTTGTTTTAAACTTAGATTGGGATTTTTAAGTCAAAACCGAAAATCGATAGAAAATTTAGATGGGTGTTGGGTCAATTTTTAGAATGATTGGTTTATTCAGGTTGGATTATATACTTGTATAATGCTCATCATGAATACAAAGCAGACATTACAATCCCTTTTAAAACAGCGAATTTTAGTACTTGACGGTGCTATAAATACCATGATTCAACAGCATAAATTAACCGAACACCACTATCGTGGTGAGCGTTTTAAAGATTGGCATATTTTGGTTCAAGGTAACAACGATTTGCTCTCACTGACTCAGCCCAAAATTATTAAAGACATTCACAAAAGTTACTTAAAAGTAGGTGCTGATATTATTGAAACCAACACCTTTAACGCCACTCGAACTTCCATGTCTGATTATAAAATGGAAGAATTGGCGTATGAAATTAACCTTGAAAGTGCCAAAATTGCACGTCAAGCAGCAGATGAATTTTCAAGCGCTGAAAAACCAAGATTTGTTGCTGGCGTTATTGGCCCAACTTCGCGCACTTGTTCACTCTCGCCAGATGTAAACGACCCTGGGTTTAGAAACGTCACTTTTGATGAATTGGTTGATGTGTACATAGAGTCTACTCGTGGCTTGATTAAAGGTGGTGCGGACATTATTCTGATTGAAACCATTTTTGATACACTCAATGCCAAAGCTGCTGTCTTTGCCGTTGAGCAAGTCTTTGAAGACGATGGTATTGAATTACCAATCATGATTTCTGGCACCATTACTGACGCCTCTGGTCGCACCCTATCTGGGCAAATGACTGAGGCTTTCTATAACTCACTACGCCACGCTAAACCCATCTCTATAGGGCTTAATTGTGCATTAGGTCCTGATTTATTGCGCCAATATGTGGTTGAAATGTCACGTGTGGCAGATACTTATGTATCAGCCCATCCAAATGCTGGCTTGCCCAATGAATTTGGCGAGTATGACTTAGATGCATTTACCATGAGCGAGCAAGTGAGCGAATGGGCAAGTTCAGGCTTGGTGAATATCTTAGGTGGCTGTTGCGGCTCAACGCCTGCGCATATTAAAGCAATTGCTGATAGTATTAAAGACACCCCTCCTAGAAAAATTCCCACCATTAAACCAGAATGCCGTTTGTCAGGGCTTGAAACCTTTAATATTGGCGATAATTCACTGTTTGTAAATATTGGCGAGCGTGCTAATATTACAGGTTCGGCTAAATTTAAACGCCTTATTCTTAACGAAGAATATGAAGAGGCGCTAGACATTTGCCGCACGCAAGTGGAAGAAGGCGCACAAGTGGTTGATATTAATATGGACGAAGGCATGCTTGATGGCAAAGTTGCTATGGTTCGTTTTATGAATTTAATCGCCTCAGAGCCTGACATTGCCAAAGTGCCACTGATGGTGGACTCCTCTAAATGGGACATTATCGAAGCTGGGCTTAAATGCACACAGGGCAAACCCATTGTTAATTCCATCTCACTCAAAGAAGGCAAGGCAAACTTTATACAATATGCTCGTCTGTGCAAGCGTTATGGTGCGGCGATTATCGTTATGGCGTTTGATGAAGTCGGGCAAGCAGACACGCAAGCACGCAAAATAGAGATTTGCACTAATGCTTACAATATCCTAGTTAATGAGGTTAATTTCCCAGCAGAAGACATTATTTTTGACCCCAATATTTTTGCCGTCGCAACAGGGATTGAGGCACACGATAATTACGGGGTGGATTTTATTGAAGCCGTGCGCATCATCAAAAAAAACCTACCTTACGCCAAAATATCTGGCGGTGTGTCTAATGTTTCATTCTCATTTAGAGGCAACAACGCTGTACGTGAGGCGATTCACTCGGTATTTTTATACCACGCCGTCAAAGCGGGCATGACCATGGGCATTGTTAATGCAGGGCAATTAGTGGTTTATGATGACATGAACCCTAAACTTAAAAAAGCCGTTGAAGATGTGGTGCTTAATACTGATAGCAAAGCTGGTGAGCGCTTGGTGGATATCGCCGATCAATTCTCTGGCACACTTAAACAAAAAGACAACAGTAAAGATTTAGAGTGGCGCACATGGGCAGTAGAAAAACGCCTAGAACACGCTTTAGTCAAAGGCATTACCAAATACATTAATGAAGACACCCAAGCAGCATTTGATAAATTGGGTCGCCCTATTCTTGTCATTGAAGGTCCGCTGATGAGTGGCATGAACATTGTCGGTGATTTGTTTGGTGCGGGCAAAATGTTCTTGCCACAAGTGGTGAAATCCGCCCGTGTGATGAAAAAATCCGTCGCCTATCTAGACCCATTTTTAGAATCCGAAAAAGAAGATTGCGCCTCCACCTCACAAGGCAAAATCTTAATGGCAACGGTTAAAGGCGACGTACACGATATTGGTAAAAACATTGTTGGCGTGGTGCTTTCTTGTAATAATTACAAGATCATAGATTTAGGCGTGATGGTGCCCACCGAAACCATTCTAAAGACCGCCAGAAAAGAAAACGTGGATATTATCGGTTTATCTGGACTCATCACACCCTCACTAGATGAAATGGTGTTTGTCGCCAAAGAAATGACTCGTCAAGGCTTTAAACTGCCCTTAATGATTGGTGGCGCCACCACCTCTAAAGCGCATACAGCCGTGAAAATTGAGCCAGAATACAATCATGGCGTGTTCTACGTACAAGACGCTTCTAAGTCTGTTGGCGTTGCCTCAAGCCTATTATCTGAAAAATTAAAACCAAAACTACTAACTGACACCCAACAAGAATACGAAATCGTCAGGCAGCGCCGTGCCAACAAAGGCAAAAGCAAGCTCATCTCTTTAGACAAGGCCAGAGCCAACAAGCCCAATATCTCTTTTAATACCATTGTTAAACCCAAAAAATTAGGCATTCATGTTTTTAAAGACTACGACTTGGCTGAAATTTTCAAATTTATTGACTGGGTGCCGTTTTTCCGCACTTGGGAATTGGCTGGTAAATTCCCCAATATCTTAACGGATGAGGTTGTGGGTGAATCCGCCAGCGCACTGTTTGATGATGCCAAAACTTTGTTTAAAAAGGTGATTGACGAAAAACAACTCACCGCCAATGCCGTTATCGGCATTTTCCCAGCCAACAGCATCAATGAAGACATTGAACTGTATGATAAAAACGGCAAGGTGCTAACAACCCTTAACCACCTACGCCAACAATTAGACAAAAAAGGCAACACCCCAAATTTTTGTTTGAGCGACTTTATCGCCCCAAAAGACAGTGGCATTCAAGATTATATGGGTGCTTTTGCTGTTACTACTGGTATTAATATCGAGCCTCTCATTACCGCATTTGAAACCGAGCATGACGATTACAACTCAATCATGATTAAAGCCGTCGCCGACCGCCTAGCCGAGGCCTTTACCGAACTCATGCACTTTAAACTACGCACCGAACTTTGGGGTTACAGTTCTGAAGCATTTAACAACAACCAACTCATCCAAGAAAACTTCAACGGTATCCGCCCTGCCCCCGGCTACCCTTCTTGCCCCGAACACAGCGAAAAAGAAAAACTCTGGACGCTGCTTGACGTTGAAAACAACACCAATATGACTCTCACCAGTTCATTCGCCATGTTGCCCACCGCCAGTGTCAGCGGCTGGTATTTCGCCAATCCTGATGCCAAATATTTCGGTGTCGCAAAAATCAACCAAGCTCAACTAGAAGACTACGCCAAACGCAAAGGTATTTCACCAGAACAAGCAGAAAAACTACTTTCTCCTAACTTGGAATAGTTATTTTTATGCTAACATGGCAACTGAATTTAAGAAACGGTGGCGTTGCCCTGAACTGTTCTTCGGTTTTCTTGGCACAAAGTGCCTTTGAACAACCGTTCAACCAGACCATCCTCCAGCATAAAAAAGATGCAAGCATCTAATATGCTTGATAAAATAGCAGGTCAACGCCACCATTATAATTGCGTAAAACCAAATGACTAAAATGAATTTAGGTTTAAAAAAAGACATGATTGTCTTGGATGATATTGAAACCTGGGATGAATGTTTTGTAGCCCACCTCAAAAATAATAAAGCAACAATATTTGGTTACATTGACGAAGAGTTATCCATTGATTTGCGTGCTATAGAAGATTATGCGCTTCGCATTGATAGACCAAAAAATAAATTTCAAAGTGACTGGGAAACAGTCATTTCATTATCTAACCAAATTATCAGTAGTTCTAAAATTATTGGTTTTCATTGCACACGGTTGACCAAACTTGAAATAGATTCGATTCGTGAAAACGGATTGGATATTTTGAATACTGAACTTTTCATGAATAGAATCAGCCAATTGAAAGAAACTAATCAGATTACTGAAACTATTTTTGAGGTTTTATTGAACAATAATTGTATTGATGACGAAAATCGTAGAGGAAGGCTTTGGTTTGTCCACGACAGAATGACGTTAACTGATGAAATGGGTTTCTACAGATTATTTAAACGTTGGGGTGGTGAGTCTCTATATTGGCAACACGAAGGTGAAAGTATGTGTAATAGTGTACTTAAATCAATTGGTATCCCTTGCATAGTTTTGGGGTTATTGAACCCCCAAGATACTGAAAGATTTATGACATTTGGAGAAAGAATGATTCAATTTTGGAGAGATAGTTTTAACTCTGATCCCTACAGTCATGATACGGATACACCCGCAAAAAGAAAAACTGAAGTCTTAAAAATTATCACTATTCATGACCCATTATTCAATCAATTAACTGGATTCAAAAAGTGGAAAAAGAAAATCTACTAAATTTTGAATATAACAAATCATTCCAGCCGACCGCTAACGCATCGGCTGAATTCAAGCGTTATGTGTCTCTTTTACATCTTACTATTTTTTTCTAAAACTTGAAAGATTATAGGAGGAAAAATGAAAAAACCATTAAAAATAGGAAAGAAAGAGTTTAAATTTAAAAAAGACGTAGTTACACACTATAAAACGATTCTTAACTCATATGAATTTGGAGAGGCTTTAAACGACTCAGATTATGATGATATTCTTGCATTACTTGATTATTCGAACGATATTAATAATGAAGAAACAAACTTACAGGAAAATACAGAGGCAGATGAAGGTGATTTAGTCATCGATGCTATTAAAGTGGTAAAAGTTCAAAGATTCAATACCAAGTGTTTTGAATTGTATTACAATGACGAAAGTAGTGAATATATTTCATATTTAATGCTATTAGGTGAAAAAAGATACACTCCTGAAAAAAGTTTTAATATTGCTTTCAGAAATTCTATTCATGATGACATTCACGATATTAAGCAGAGATATTTTGACAAGAACTCAGTGAAAGGACGGGTTAAATGCCAAGAAACTGGTATTTTATCAAAATGGACTGAATTAGTATTAGACCACAGGCAACCAAATACTTTTTCTATAATTTTAGATAGATTTAAAGAAGTGTATCCAGTAAGTTTAAATTCGATAGAATACACAACAACTGGACATCATCTTGTATTTGCAGATAAAAACTTAGCACAAGATTTTAGAAAATATCACAAAGAAAAAGCAAATTTTCGTTTAATAAGAAAAGAGTGTAATTCAAGCAGAACAGGAATGGCGAGAGTTAAGAAAAGTGCAAAAGATTTTAGAAAATATCACAAAGAAAAAGCAAATTTTCGTTTAATAAGAAAAGAGTGTAATTCAAGCAGAACAGGAATGGCGAGAGTTAAGAAAAGTGCAAAAGATTTAACTGTAAAATAAAAGTGAAAATAATTTACATAAAAAAGCATAACAAATCATTCCAGCCGAACCGCTGACGCATCGGCTGAATTCAAGCATTATGCGTAATCCTCAAATAGTGATGGCGTATAATTTATTCCATGAGTATAAAATTTGATAGCATTACAAGCGAATTAAATATATCCAACGCCACATTGCTAAATTGGATAAAAACTGACTGCCTTACTGCTGATAAAAATGGCTTTGTTACCACAAAAAGTTATCATTATTTTAAAGAAAATGTTTTAGGGAAAAACAAACTTAACAAGCGGGCGAATAAGCAATATTTTGATAAATCTAATATTAACTTTAGTGTTAATAAAAACAACGATGCCAATAAAAGTTCCGTTCAATATGAGCAATCATTAAGTATTGCCGAGAGAAATAAAAAAGGCATCTATTACACGCCCAACAATTCTATTGATGAAATGTTTTTTGCCCTGCCCTCTTTAAAAGAAACAGATACATTTTTAGACCCTTGCTGTGGCACGGGTAACTTTTTAATAAAAGCACTAGAAAAAGGCATTAAACCTGAAAATATTTATGGTTTTGATGTTGATGAAACCGCTCTTAAAATTGCAAATAATCGTTTTTATCAAGCAACTGGGCAACATTCAAACAATATTAAACTTTTTAATTTATTGGAAGAAAAGCATGAACAGAAATATGATTTTATTTTTACTAATCCGCCTTGGGGCTATAAATTTAACCTACAACAAAAAATCAATTATGCAAATAAATTCAATAAGGGGATTAAAGTTGATTCGTCCGCTCTATTTGTCCTAATTTGTTTAGACATGATGCAAAAAGATGGAATGTTAGGCGTATTACTGCCTGATTCTTTTTTTAATATTGCCTCTTTTAAATCTGTTCGAAAAATTTTATTAAAAAAAACACTTATTCAACTTATAAACCATAATAAACCTTTTGAAGGCCTACAAACTAAGGCGTATAGTTTTATTGTTAAAAATAACAATCATTTAACAAATGTTGAATGCAGAACCAAAACAAGCCAACACAGCAGAAAACAAACTGATTTTATTAAAAATCCTAATTATATTATCAATTTTGATGCCACCGAAGTGGAGGCAAAAGTTATTTCCCACCTATATTCATATCCACATCAAACATTGAAAGGCAAGGCACAGTGGGGACTGGGTATCGTTACTGGCAATAATGCTAAACATTTAAGCATCACAAAAAAAAATAACGACAAACCTATTTATAAAGGGATAGATATTGAAAGAGGCAAGATAAAAAAACCGCAGTTTTATATTTTTGATGATTTTTCAAAACTACAACAAACTGCTAATAAAAAACTCTATCTTGCCGATAAAAAGATTGTTTATCGCTTTATTAATTCTAATTTAATTTTTGCACTTGACAACAAACAACGCTATTTTTTAAATAGTGCTAATCTCTTAATTCTTAATCGACATACTTTATTTATTGAAGATGAATTAGCAATAACTGAAGAGCAATTAGTCTTTTTAATGAATACTAAAATTATGAACTGGCTATTTAAAAGACTATTTAGGACTCATAAAGTATTAAGGTCTGATTTAGAAAAATTACCGATTTTTGATGATTTTTTTACAACGCATAATAATTATTGCGAGCAAGATTTACACCAATATTTAAACATAGAAGAACACGATGGAACTTTTAGAGTTAAAGCATAAAATATTAGATGGTTTTTCTGGTGAAAAAACAGAACTAGACAAAATTATTGCATTGGTGGAGAATGATAAATCAGTATTTCCATTTAATGAATATGAGTATTTATTGCAATACTTTATCAATAGCAATAAGATTTCTTTTAAACAATATTTAGAAATAAGACAAGAATATATCAATCAAAATCCTCATTTGTGGGTATTTGAAATATCGGCACCTAGAGGATTTGGTGAAAAATTTGCAGAAACTCATTTAATGGGAATGTGCAACAAGTTATCAAAGCCTAGTAAGAAAAAAGATAAAAATTATTCTGGAGAATATGATTTAATACTAAATGATATTAAGATAGAAGTTAAGGCAAGTAGAGTTGTAGATTCAAATTCAGATGAACCTTTATATATGAAGGCGTTATCAAGCAACACTCAGCAACAGTTTTTAATGAATTTTCAACAGTTAAAACCCTCGTGTTGTGATGTGTTTATTTGGATGGCAGTATTTAGAGATGAAATATTAATTTGGGTTATTCCAAGTAAAGAGGTTCTTAATCACTCTTTGTTTTCAAAAGGGCAACATAGAGGAAATTATGATAACGAAGGTCAATTACATATGAAAGACTCTAATATCAAACAATTTGATAAATATTTACTCAAAAATAAAATCTTAGAAAGGGTAATTAAAAGTGCATGTAAGAAAAACGCATAACAAATCATGCCACCTGAGCGCTAATGCGCCATGTATCAAATGATATTCTAGTCCTACAAACCCAACTCACTGGACAAACTTTTGATGCACAAAAATTAGAGCAAAGTATGATACAGGCCTTCCAAGGCGATTTAAAGCACCCTTGAATTTGCAATATTCATAATTATTTGTGTTTATTCAATAACATCGCATCGCCATAAGAGAAAAATCGATATTTTTGATGAATGGCGTGTTGGTAAATAGCCATCATTTGCATGCGTCCGATAAAGGCACTTACCAACATTAATAATGAGGATTTTGGTAAATGGAAATTGGTAATCAGACTATCCACAATTTGAAATTGATAGCCAGGATAAATAAAAATATCAGTTTCGCCTTTCTGAGCAATGAGTTTACCGTTTTTAACACTAGACTCCAACACTCGTACAGTGGTTGTACCGACTGCAATAATGCGTCCACCATTTGCCTTGGTTTGGTTGATTTTATCAATGGTTGCTTGGCTAATCTCAAACATCTCGCTATGCATAACGTGGTCTTTAATGTTGTCAGTTTTGACAGGGAGAAATGTACCTGCGCCAACATGTAGTGTAACGAATGAGTGGTTAATGTCTTGATTTTTTAGCTTTGCCAATAGCTCATCATCAAAATGTAGTCCTGCGGTTGGGGCTGCCACTGCGCCATTTTGGGAGGCGTACACAGTTTGGTAGCGACTTAAGTCTTGGACGTTGTCTGATCTTTCGATATAAGGAGGCAGCGGAATATGACCGATATTATTAAGCAAATCAAGCAAGGAATCGGTCTCAAATATTAGCGTATAAAAACCATTGTTTTTTTGTTGCACTATTATATTCACACCATTTTCTAAGATAATACAACTGCCGATTTTGGGCGCTCTACTGCTTCTAATCATCGCCAGTGCTTGATGTTCATCTAAAAGGCGCTCAATCATAATTTCAACTTTGCCACCTGTTGCTTTTGTGCCAAATAAGCGTGCAGGAATAACTTTGGTGTTATTCATCACCAATAAATCATCTGATTGAAGAAAATCGCCTATTTGATTAAATTGTGCATCTGTAATGCTTGATTGTGCAATTAAAAGCCGTGAATCTGTTCTATTTTTGGGTGGATTTTGGGCGATTAAGTCCTTTGGCAAATAAAAATCAAAATCCTTTAATTGCATGGTTTTTTGCTAAGCGAGCAAGGCTTGTTCAGTAACTCTAATACTTGATAAGTAGCGGTAATAATAGCACGTGGGGTGATGGTTGCGCCAGTAAAAGCGTCAAATGTACCGCCGTCTCGTTTTACTTTCCAATTTTTCTTGCTTGGGTTTGAGAGTGAAAGCCCAAGGAATTGCTCAATCCAATTTGATTTTTTAAGCTCAATTTTATCGCCTAAGCCTGGAGTTTCTTTATGCGTGATGACACGAACGCCTAGAAGTTTTTTGTCAACACCAATGCCTGTTAATAGACGAATATCGCCGTTATAACCATTGGGATAGGTATGTTCAATCAAATAGGCAAATATTTTATGATTGTTTTTTGCTGGATAAATATTAACGACTTGCGTTATCTTGTGTAATTTAAGCGTCTTTGTGTATTTATCTGCCAATATATCGTTGCTATAGCCACCAACCAACTCGCCCAAACGTTGGATTAATAATTGCTTTTCATTGTAAGTAATCACGTCTTTGGTGTTGGTTTGTGTCAGTGAGACAAAAAATATACTCACCACTGTGAATACGAACAACAAGCCCCCTGATTTTAAAACAGCGCGTAACATTACTGCCCAAATACCTTGGGTTGTGTCAAACGATCAATCAATGGCACGGTCATGTTTATTAGCAATACAGCAAAGGCAATCCCATCAGGATAGCCACCGAAAGCGCGGATGATAACGATGAGTACACCAATTAAAAACCCATAAATTATTCTACCTTTTGGTGTGGTGCTGGCTGAAACTGGATCGGTTGCAATAAAAAATGCACCCAACATTGTGCCACCCAACATAAGATGATTTTGAGTGGGTAGATATAAATCAGTATTACTCACCCATAACAACATTGAACTAATCACAACACCTGCTAAAAATGAGGCTGGAATGTGCCAAAAAATAACCTTTCTAAGTAATAAATACAAACCACCCAATAAAAACCCTGCATTAATCCACGCTTGTGAGATCGAGTGTGGGTCTAATTGTTGGATTGAGCCTGAGAGAGGCAAGCCGTTTTTTACCTCATCCAGTTTTGTTGCGCCACTAATCACATCAATATTACTTAAATCAAATATCACATCTAAAGCCTGACTAAGACTTAAAAAATCAACTTGCCAAGTGCTCATTTGTAGCGGATAAGAAATCAGTAAAAACACGTAGCCTAACATGGCGGGGTTAAATGGATTGTTGCCCAAGCCACCGTACAACTGCTTGCCAAAAATAATTGCAAAACTCACGCCCACTATAATCACCCACCACGGTGCAATACTAGGAATAGAAATGGCCAGTAAGATTGCGCTGAGTACTGCCGAGCCATCACTGATTGAGCTGATAACATCACGACCTCTAAGTGCTAAAAATGCTGATTCAACTACAATCGCTGCCACCACGCCCAGCGTTATTTGCAAAAAAACACCCCAGCCAAAGAAATAATAAGCCGCCATCACACCTAATGCCAAGGCGTAAATCACTTGGCGCATCATCCATGAAGTTGAGCTAAATATTGGTGCCATCATTTTTATCCTTTGCTTGTTGTACTCGTTGCATTGCCTCAGTAATTTTTTGTTTTTGAGCGTGCTCGTTTGCCATTTTTTCTTTTAAGGATTTTTTCTTATTCGCCATCATTTGCGCACGCTCAAGTTTATTGCGCTCTAGGCGATATTCCCTAAATTCAAATCTTTCTCTAGCAGTGTTAATTCTATCCTGCTCACGAGTTTGTTGCTTGTTAAGCGCCTTAGCAAAAGAAAAATAGTTCGCTAGTGGTATGTGGCTTGGGCAGACATAATCACAACAAGCACACTCAATACAATCAGCTAAATTATAACTCAAGGCTTTCTCAATACTCTTACTCTTAGCATACCAATAAAGCTGCTGAGGAAGCAACCCCACAGGGCAAACTTCTGAACATTGACCACAGCGAATACACGCTTGAACAATAGGCTTTTGCGCCTGATTATTAACAAAAATAGCAGTGGTGGTTTTGCCAATAGGTATATCAATACTAGCAACATCAATACCCATCATCATGCCACCCATGCGATAATCATGCGCCTTATTATTAGGGCTGGCCATTGAAATCAGATGTTTAAATGATGCGCCTAAACGCACTTCAAAATTATTAGGTTTAACGCCATCTCCAGTTACCGTAACAATACGTGACACCAGTGGTTTGTGATTAATCACGGCATCAAACACTGCTTTAGTGGTGGCTATATTTTGACAAATAACGCCCTCATCTACAGCAAACTTCCCTGATGAAATCTCAACATTAAGCAACGCCTTGATGAGTAGTTTTTCAGCACCAGAAGTGTATTTAGTTGGGACTTGGTTAATGCTAATTCTGTCATTATGATTAAACATTGATAACGCCTGATAAGCCGATTGTTTATCATCCTCAATGGCAATAATCGCACGTTTTGCACCACAAATATGTAGCAAAATTTCCACACCGCGAATAATGTCTCTTGGATGAAATTGCATCAAAGCATCATCACACATAACACCCGGTTCACACTCAGTGCCATTGATAATCAAAGTATGGCAATCCAAAACCTTACTCATTTTAACATGGGTTGGAAATCCAGCACCACCCAGCCCTATAACGCCTGATTTTTGAATAATTTCAACCAGGGCTTGTTTTGAGTAATGTAAAAAATCAACGCCACTGTTTTTGTTGACTAGCCACTTATCCTTACCATCAGATTCAATCGTGATGCACTGAGATTTAAGCCCTGATTTATGCGCTATAACTTGCTTATCAATACTCAGAACCACACCAGAAATTGAGGCATGAATCGGCACGTCAAAACTGCCTTTAGTGCTAGCAACAACTTGCCCAGTGAACACATAATCACCAACACTTACGCAAGGTTTGGCTTGCCCACCAAGTTGCTGTAAAGGCAGAACTATCTTTTTTGGCAATGGCGCTTGAATAATCTCAACCTTACTCACTGGATAAGGATTTTTAATCACAATACCGCCATTGAATGAATAATCAGCCATATTTAACCTTGGGAGACCTTTGCAATATTTGGTACAAATGTGGTTAATGCAGGCTCAATTTCTTGCACATGAATACAATCAACAGGGCACACAGGAATGCACAAATCACACCCTGTGCATTCGTCAATAATTACTTGGGTCATGACTTTAGAAGCACCCACAAACGCATCCACAGGGCAGGCTTGAATACACAAAGTGCAGCCAATACAAACCGTCTCATCAACAAATACCACATGATTAGGTTTGAGTTCGCCATGCTCGGCATTCAGTGCTAAAGTTTCAACGCCTAAAAGTTCTGCCAATGCATCAGCCCCTTCTTGCCCGCCTGGTGGGCATTGGTTAATTTGCGCCTCACCATTAGCAATTGCTTGCGCATAAGGGCGACACCCAGGATAATCGCATTGACCACATTGCGTTTGTGGCAAAATTGCGTCTATTTGGTCAATCAAAGGATTGCCCTTTAGCTTAAATTTGACCCCAGCATATCCCAACACCAAACCTAATATTAGCGTCAAAACAGAGAAAATTAAGACCGAATCAAACAAGTCCAATAAAGCCCATAAATGCCATAGACATCAATCCTGCTGTAATCAGCGCAACGGGTGTGCCTTTAAAAACTTCTGGCACATCCGCCACATCAATCCGCTCACGCATGGCTGAAAACAACACCAACACAAATGAGAATCCAATGGCAACACCAAAACCATAAACGCCCGACGCTAAAAATCCATTATTCTGATTAACATTTAACAATGCCACACCTAACACAGCACAGTTAGTCGTAATCAAGGGCAAAAATACACCTAAGGACTGGCGCAAAACAGGGGAGGTTTTATTAACCACCAACTCAGTAAACCCAACCACACCAGCGATGGTCACAATAAAAGCAATGGTTCTTAGATACTCCATCTCAAATGGCACTAAAATATAGGTGTTAATTAAATAACTAGAAACACTCGCCAAGCTCAGTACAAAAGTCGTAGCAAATCCCATGCCAATCGCGGTATCAATCTTTCTTGAAACTCCCATAAATGGACACAAGCCCAAGAACTTAACCAAGACAAAATTATTGACTAAAATCGTACTAACTAAGATTAAGATATATTCATTCATGACGATGATTTTAACCTAATTTTAGTTCACATTTAAAGCATAGAATTAGCCCAACAACTGCCCAACAATACGATACAATAAAGTTCATCTTTGGAATAATATCCACAAGCAGGCTCTACTTTATATATTTCACAACACCCATCTGGGTCTGTTTCATACAATTTATCAACCATGCTAGCATTTTCAAATATTTTGCTTTCAGGATAACGTTTAACAAAATCTCTCATGTACGCCTTTGTCCCAATCGGCTTATAGGGCGTTGTTACAATAAACCCATTGATTACTGGCGATAAAAAACACACCTCAACACCACGGTCTTTGTATTTATTACCAATATAAAAGCCAGCAACACTACATTACAACCTTTAAAACACCAAACAGGCTGACCAGCAACAACGCACCACCCACCCAGCGCTTAAATAAATCATCATTTTCTATAATTCTTTGGTGCAATTTAAGCCCAATAACATGTCCAATCGCCGCTATAGGAATCAAACTCAAGGAGAATTGCCAATCAATCATCACCCCAAATGTCACAAAAGTACTCATCTTAATGCCCACCAAAATAAACCACAACACAAACAAAGTATTGCGCAGATATTCCTTCGCCACATGGCGCATATACACAGCCACAATCAAGGGCGCACCCGTCAGCGAAGCACCTGCCACGTAGCCACCTAATATGAGTAGTAATTTATCCACCCACGGCTGATGCGAGGTAATTTTTTGGTTAAAAATCCAAATAATTGAATAAAAAATCGTGATTAAGTACACAAACACAATCATCACCTTATCAGGCAATGACAACAACCCAAATACCCCAGCCAAAGTTGGTGGAATAATCCAAAAAAGCGAGTGCCTAAGATAACGCCAATCCACTTGTTTAATGGATTTAAATAAAGTTAATGAAGAGAAAAACAGCAAATGAATGCCAATCATAGGCAGCCAATAAACAGGCGATGCACCCACCAGCAACATCAGCGGCAAGCCAAGTGCTGCCCCACCAAATCCAAGCCCAGTACGCACAAACCCCGTCCACAGAAAAATCAAACCCACTAAAAATAAATCTGTATTAGAAAAAACCATATTCCTAACTATTTACCAATCCTACAACCTATCCAACGGCGATACCACCCCTTGCCCACCTTGGTGCAAAACATGCGTATAAATCATCGTCGTTTGTATGTCGCTATGGCCTAATAACGCCTGAATGGTACGAATATCCGTGCCAGTTTGCAACAAATGCGTGGCAAACGAATGCCTAAACGTATGCGCTGATACTTTTTTATCAATACGCCTACATTTTTTAACCGCCGCTTTAATGGCTTTATTCACTGCTGATTGATCAATATGATGTCTTCTCTCAACGCCACCCCTAGGATCAATTGCAATATTCCTACTGGCAAATACATATTGCCAACCAAATTCCTTATCAACATTCGGATATTTTTTCGCCAAAGCGTTCGGTAAATAAACCCCACCACAACCCTGTGCCAAATCCAATTCATGCGTATTTTTTCGTTGCACCAAATGTGCCTTTAATAATGGCATAATTTTTTGCGCCAATGGCGTTACCCTACCCTTTTTACCCTTGCCATCTCGCACCGTAATTTGAGCATATTCAAAATCAACATCCTGCATGCGCAAACGCACCAACTCAGAAATCCGCAACCCACCACCATATAACAATGGCACCATTAAACTGTTTAACCCTCTCAACTTCACAAAAATTTTCTTAACTTCCTTAATGATCAGAACCACGGGGATTCTAGCCTCTTTGCGGCTACGAGTCGCTCGAACATTTTCAAGTGGTCTTTTTAAAACCTGTTTATATAAAAATACCAAGGCATTAAACGCTTGATTTTGCGTACTAGTTGCCACATTTTTCTTAACCGCTAAATCTGTTAAAAAATCTTCAACTTTACTTTCAGAATCCTCAAACAACGCTTGTTTATCTTGTATTTTTGAAAATTGAATAAAGCGTTTAACCCAATCACAATAAATGTTTTCAGTTTTATAAGCATAACTCATTCTTCTCATTAAGTTTCTCATTTGCGTAAGAACGGGTGTTTCATCTGTTATCATTCTTACCTAGTTAAAATTATGCAAAGAATATTTTTACCCATAATATCTTATATAAGGAGTTACCATGAACAATTATAATCAAGATTCATTTCCACCTGAAGTTATCGAAAACTCCAATATTATGTTTATCGATTAATTGATCCAAGAAATGGTGAAACATTTTATATCGGCAAGGGGAAAGGTAATCGTGTCTTTGCACATGCACGCGGAGAATTAGAAAGCGATTCATTACCCGAAAAGATGGCTAGAATTAGATTGATCAATCTAGCTGATTTTGAAGTGTCTCATGTCATACATCGGCACGGATTAACTAATAATACCGCTTTGGCAGTTGAGGCCGCACTCATAGATGCCTATCCAGAAATTACGAATATCATGGATGGAAAAGGTAACAATGAATTCGGAGCGATGCACTCCAGTGAGATAATCAAGAAATACTGTGCTGAAACCGCAAATTTTAAACATAAGGCACTGCTTATCAGTGTAAACAGGACTGCTCTCGAATCATCGCTTTATGAAGCAACTCGATATGCTTGGCGTCTTAGAAAAAATAAGGCAAAAAAGCTGAAGTTGTCCTTTCAACAGTGCAAGGTTTGATTGTTGGGGCTTTCGTTGTAGAAAAATGGTTGGAGGCAACAGCAGAAAACTTTCCTGGAAGAGAAACGGTTGAAGGTCGATACGGATTTTACGGAGAAGAGGCGCCTATAGAGTTTAAAAAATTGTATATCGGCAAGAGAACACCTGACGCTTACAGGAAAAAAGGTGCCTCAAACCCAATCAAATACACTTGGTAGGAAAAACGTATAACAGAAGCATCCACTATTTTTGGCGACCCATTGTCAATCACAATTGATGACCAAGAACACTCTGATTATGAAAAAAGATTTGTTATTATCGGTTGTTCATTAAATATGGAGATATTGGTTGTCATTCACACCGATAACGAAGATACAATTAGAATTATTACTGCAAGAAAAGCAACAAAATAAGAAAGGAGTTTATATGAAAATATCTGATAAAGACGATATGCAAAAAGAATATAATTTTTCTAAAGGCGTAAGAGGAAAATATCATCAACGCTATCATCAACGTTCTAATGTGGTTGTTTTAGAGCCTGATATGGCAGACGCATTCCCTAATGCTGAAGCAGTCAACCAAGCATTAAGGTCTGTTTATAGAGTGGCGCATCATTAAAACACCTAACAAATCATTCCAGCCGACCGCTAACGTGTCGGCTGAATTCAAGCGTTATGTGGAGAAATAAATATGCAAAAAATGAATAAATTTTTTAAATTTATAACAAATAGTAATACTGCTATTTGTAATCATGACAGGAAAGTTGACAATAGAAAATTACAATCAAGCTCATTTAACACTATATAGAAGATAAAACAATATGACATTAAGCGATAAAGAACAATTTGATGCCGAAATTATCAAAAACCATTTTTCACAAAAATATGATACTGTTCAATATTGTACAGGAGAAGATCCGCCAGATATTTATTTAGAATACGATTCTAAAAAAGTAGCCATAGAATTAACTGAATTACACCCAAACCTTTACAAGAATAGAACAACAGTTTATAACTCCTATAAAAATTTTATTAAAAATATAAAGATAGACATTCCTGATTACACTAATTATTTAGTTGTGTTTTGTCATGCAAATATCAAGTTAAATAAGAAACGAAAAAAAGATATTGAAAACTTTTTAAAGAAGCCAAATACTGAAATGCAAAAATGTATTAATGGCATTTCTGTAAAGATAAATTCAAAAAAAATCAAGCAAAAAATAGGAACAATCGATACAATTTGTTTCAATATAAACCATTGCAGTAGAGATATAAATACAGTATCGAAATCGCTGATGGATGTCAATATTGAACATGTATTTATGTCCATAGTCAATAAAGCGATAGAAAGGAAAAAAGAAAAATGTAAAGATGTTGTCAAACCAATTTGGCTTGCTATGCACGACAGTTATTTTTCTCGTATCTTCAGTCAAAGCAAAGATGAGAGTATTGAGTTGTATAAAAAGACAATAAATACTATTGATTTTGGAATTTTTGAAAAAATAATCATCATATTTAACAAAGAAATAATAGTTTTTGACAGAAAAACCACCTAACAAATCATTCCAGCCGACTTCTACATATCAAGCGTTATGATTCAAAATGAGGAATAAATGAGCAACAATAAAAGGATCAGTGTAAATTAAAAAATATAAGGACAAACATTAATTATTTAAAACGCTTTGTATTTGGGGATTCTTGTTGTCAGGTGGATTTGTGTGTTATAGCCTATTTAGTTCAACTTGTCTGAGTGTTTGTGCTAGTTTGTCTAATGAAGCGTTAATAAGTTTATATGCGCCTTCTGCTGCGTATAATTTTGCTAATTCAAGTGATTCGTTAATCACGACTTTATAAGGCACTTCTGGGCTAAATTTAAGTTCATAAGTGCCTAGATATAAGATGGCGTGTTCAACAGGGCCTAATTGTTCGGTTCCTCGGCTGATGGTGGGGGTGATAATTTCGTCTAATAAAAATCTGTTCTTAAGGATGTTGATCAATAGATTTGAAAAGAAGGCTTTTGAGATTTTGCCTTGTTTTTGGTTTAAAAATTGGTGTTCAATTTGTAACACTTCGCCACCTGATACTAGATATTGGTATAACGCTTGTATCACAAGTTCTCGAGAGCGTTGCTTTGAGGTTTTAAAGGTCATGGCTGAAAAGCTTGGCTGTCTGCTTGTTGTATTAAATAAAGCATCTCAATCATGGCCATGGTCGCCTCTTCGCCTTTGTTGCCCTTATAACCACCCGCCCTACCAATGGCTTGCTCCATATTATTTGTTGTCAGCACACCAAAAGCAGTGGGGATTTCATGCTGATAAGAGACATCTGCGATACCGTGAGCGCACTCGTTACAAACAAATTCAAAATGGGGGGTTTCACCGTTAATCACTGCACCTAAAGCCACAATGCCATCGTATAGGTTGGTGCCACTTAGTTGTTGGCTTGCTAATTTTTTAGCCAATAGTGGGATTTCAAATGCACCAGGAGCGTAAAACACATTGACATTATTGGCATTGATGCCATATTTGGCTAAGGTTTCTTGTGCTGCTGATAAGAGTTTGTCGCCAATATTTTGGTAAAAATAACCCACAATAATCGCAACTTTTGCTTTTGCAAGAAAAGTACTGTTGCTATTTTTATCAAATTTAAATTCCATTGCTATCCCTTTACTTTACTGGTATCTACGTATTCAGCTACTTCCAAGCCAAAGCCTTTTAAACCATAGAGTTTTCTAGGGCTGCCTAGGATTCTCATTCTTTTTACCCCAAGGTCAGATAGGATTTGTGCACCAACGCCATAGGTTTTGACATCGTCATGAGTGTTGCCATTAAGGTTGTCAATATTTTCTAAAATGCTTTGACCGGTTTGCATTCTAAGTAGCAATAAAACACCGCTGTCTGACTTAGCAATGTGCTTTAATGCGGCGTTGACACTAAAACTGTTTGAGTTTTCTTGCAACACGTCCTTAAAAGTGTCTTCCATGTGTACACGCACGCAAGTATCAGTATTACTGCTAATTTCACCTTTAACCAAGGCTAGATGCGTTTCATTGTGGATGCTATCAAGAAATGAAATTAACCTAAAAGTGGCGAACTCGGTTTTAAACTCGCGCTCGTTAATGCGTTCAATGGTTTTTTCATTTTCAACTCGATAGGAGATTAAATCTTCAATCATGCCTAGTTTAATGTTGTGTTTTTTAGCAAAGATTTCTAAATCATCACGCCGTGCCATTGAACCATCTTCATTTAGGATTTCAACAATCACACTGGCAGGTTCAAACCCTGCAAGACGTGCTAAATCACACCCTGCTTCGGTGTGCCCTGCTCTGATTAAAACCCCACCTGGTCGTGCCATCAGTGGGAAAATATGCCCTGGTTGTACAATATCAGCAGGCTTGGCGTTTTTTGCCACTGCATCTAGTATTGTTTTGGCTCTATCAGCAGCTGAAATACCTGTGGTTACGCCTTCTACTGCTTCAATTGAAACGGTAAAGTTGGTATCATTCGCATCGTTATTTTGTGCCACCATGAGTGGTAAATTAAGCTGCTTACAACGCTCTTGCGTTAAGGTCAAGCAAATCAAACCGCGCCCATGAGTCGCCATAAAATTGATATCTTCTTTAGTAACAGTTGCAGCGGGAATGATTAAATCGCCTTCATTCTCACGATATTCATCATCCATTAGGATGATCATTTTGCCTAGGCTGTAATCTTTTAAAATTTCTTCAATGCTGGATTTCATAACTACTTTTTTTGATGATGTAATAATTGCTCAAGGTGTCTGGCAATGATGTCAACTTCAAGGTTAAGTTCACTACCCACATCCAACTCACCTAATGTTGTGGCTTTTAGCGTGTGTGGCACAATGTTAATATCAAACACGCACTCGTTAATATCATTGACTGTTAAACTCACACCATTAATACAAACTGAGCCTTTTTTAGCGATGTATTTTATCAAATTTTTAGGCGTATTGATTCTAAAACGTGTTGACTCGCCTTCAATAAATCGCTCAACAACTTTGGCAATACCATCAACATGACCACTGACTAAATGCCCGTCAATACCTTGATTAAGCCTTAATGCTTTTTCAAAGTTAACCAAACTGTTAACACTTAAGCGGCTAAAAATTGTACACCTGAGTGTTTCTTGTGAAATATCGGCTTTAAAATAATCATCGCCTATTTCAATAGCGGTTAAACACACGCCATTCACAGCAATACTATCGCCAATTTTAACCTCGTTAAAAAATGAGCTTTGCGCCTCAAAGCAAAACGCACCTGCCTTAATCCTTTTAATCTTACCAATGGTTTGAATAATACCTGTAAACATTTATCAACCGCGCGCCTGATGCAAACAAAAACTGCTACTTGCGCCAAATAATACCACAACCCAAGAAAAATACACCCAAAGCATAAACAACAATAGCATGGATAACGCACCATAAATCAACTCATAAAAAGGAAAATAGTTGATATAAATTAATAATATTGATTTTAAAACCTCTAAAAAAAATGCAGCAATAAAGCCCGATTTAATCGCATTTTTGAACGATACCCTTTCGCTCGGAATAAAATAATACAACAAACTAAGCCCAATGGCTGAAAGAATGATTGGCAAACTTGAAGTAAAAATACCGCCCATTGGTATAAAAACAAATAATTTTGATGCGCTTAGATAGGAACTCACCAGTAAAGACGTGGCTAAAAATAAAGGACCTAACACCAATACCAGTAAATAAATAATCAAATCAATGCCGAAATGGTGCGATTTTTTCACCCCCCAAATTGAATTAATACGCCTATCTACTTGTTGAAATAAGAAAAACACAGCCAAAAGTAAAAATAAAATACTAATGCCTTTCAGTTTTTGTGCGCTTGCAATAAATTGGTGAATATACTGACTAACCAGTTCATAATTTTTAGGCAGTAATTGCTCAAATAAAAACCCTTCTAAATGCTGTTGTAAATCAGAGAAATAAGGCGATAAAGAAAACACACTGAACACCAAAGTTAGCGTTGGAACAATGGCAAACAAAGTTGAAAATGCCAGCACGGCTGCCGAATCAAAGCCTTTTTTTGATTTTAAATGGTTAAAGGCTAGTATTAGAATATGCATTATGTTTTATAGCGATATTCTGGCAAATCCTTTGCCTCAATTCTTTTAACTTTTTTTGCCTTCTCATCCCACACAACCGCATAATGACCCAATGCTTTTTTAATGGCCAAAGCTTTATTGACGCTCTTTTTCATTGATATTAGAACTTCTCTATCATTTAACATTTTTAACCCTCAAAATTTCAGCCATTATGCTTTGATTATAAATAATAAGGTTGGTTTTTCTTTTAACTAATAAAGAGAATCCACTTATCACTTACAATTATGTAAGAATTTCTTGTTAATTAAAACCTTAGTTGCATATTTAGTTTGAAATACATTTGTTTATCATTTTCTAAAATTAAACTTCCATATCTGTGTCTTGTTGTTGATGGGGTGTCAAATTTAATATTTTCAAATAAATAATCTTCTAGCACTTCTTGTTCAATTATATGAAATGCAACTTGTTCTCCATCATCTTTAACAACTATAGTTCCCTTAGCGTTATAATGCCCATCCCATTTTTTACCTGCAAAAAATCCTAGTAATATTGCAACCAATAAACGCTTTATCTTTATTTCAAGAGATTGAAAATCTTCAGAGTTAGAAGTGTTTAGATTTTTGGCAGATATTACCTTTTGTATGTTTTCCTTTATTGAAGAGACTCTATTCACAAAAAACTCTATTAACATTTTAGAAATAATTTCAGGCATATTGCTATCGATTAATTCTAAATTGTATCTCATTGAATCCCTTTCAATTTTGAAAAATTCTAATTCTCCTCCAAGTTGATATATTTTTTCAATATGGTCTTTTAATTTAGTTCTTGTATTGATTGCATTAATTTCATCTAAATATTCAGAAGATAGATTCTTAACTTTGAAAATAAAGTTAGTATTTCCAGATGCGTTTAATAAAGTTGGCTTGCTCCCTAGGTAAGATTTAATACCGAATCCTTCATCTTTTTTGTTTATATCTGCATTCTCTATATCCAATATTATGTCTGCTTTTTGATTACTATTTCCACCTTTAATAATTGTTATACCCAATTGATTTTGCAATATACCAAATTCAGGGATATTAAAAGCTCCTTTACCTTTTTTGATTATAGAAGCCCAATTTTTTAATAAATTTTGATTTAAAAATTCTGAAACAAATACTTCTTTTTTATCTCCTGTTTTTTCATTTTTTATAACAACTTTATCGCTAGAGTTTAAATAACAAGATTGTTCAATATTTAAGGTAGAAACTTTTGTTACTGTTAAATAATTTTCTTTTTGGGCTGTTAAATCCTTGTCAGACATAAATAATTTTTTATCGCTAACAATTTTAAGAAATGAATATAACTCTGTCCATTCTCCTTTATTTTTTGTATTATTCATATTATTATTTGTTTTTAATGTAGCCATATAATCTAATAGTGTTTTCCCACACTCTCTAATTGCATCAATGGCAACAGTATTTCCTAATTGTTTCATTGCCTGAGTATAAGATACTGGAAAATAAAATTTATCAGGAAATCCTTGCATTTTTTTAGCCTGTTCTGGCATTAATTTTTTTACCTCCCCATCAACTAAATATGCGTCCCAATTTCTACGGTCATCTATATTTGAACCCCTTCCACCAACTCTAATAGTGAATCCTATTTCCCTAGAGCATTCTCCACCCCAAACATCTGACATATTGAACCTTAGAGGCAGCCCTTCAGGGAAATCAAAAACTTCAGATTTATTATCATTTTTAAAACCAATCATAAATGTTCTCGGTCTTAATTGAGGTAATCCATAATCAGAGGCTTTAACCACCTTATAATAGAAGCTATAATCAATATCTTTAGTTAAAACTTTCTGAATTGTTTTAAACGTCTTACCGTTATCATGATTAACGATACCTCTTACATTTTCTAAAAAAAATGCTTTTGGTTGTTTTGCTTCTATGATATCTACTATATTAAAAAATAGATTACCCCTTTCAGATTTATGATTATCTGCAAAACCTTTTTTAAACCCTGCTTGGCTAAAAGGTTGACAGGGAAATCCTGCACATAAAACATCAAAATCTGGAATATCATCAGGAGATATAGTCCTTATGTCGTCATTAAACAGCCCATTTTTAAAAATATTTGGACTTATGTTTTTAAAATTATGTTGATAAGTTTTTCTTGCTTGTTCGTCTATTTCAGATGCAAAGACACATTTTCCACCCAAGTCGTGCATTGCAATATGAAAGCCACCTATGCCTGCAAATAGGTCTATAAATTTAAACACCTTGGTTTTATTTTTTTTAACCATCTTAATATCTTGAAACTTATTTTTGTGATTTCAAATAGTCTTCATAATTGCCAGAATAATAATGCATACCATCCTCTTTAAGTTCCACTACTTTGGTAGACAGTGAGGAAACAAACTCTCTATCATGACTAACAAATATTAAAGTGCCTTCGTAATTATCCAGTGCTAGATTAAGGGCTTCAATAGACTCCATGTCAAGGTGGTTGGTGGGTTCATCCATCACCAATACATTGGGTTCTTGTAACATGAGTTTGCCAAATAGCATTCTGCCCTTCTCGCCACCAGAAAGTGATTTAATGCTCTTTCCAATGTCTTCTTTACCGAATAACATTTTACCCAGTACTGCACGCATTGCCTGTACATCGTCTTTTTCGCTTTTGAATTGACTCATCCAATCAAGTACATTCATATCAGTTTCAAAATCTTGACCATGATCCTGTGCATAGTAGCCAATGTTAATATTTTCACTCCACTTAATTTTGCCTTTATCAGGCTTGATTTCACCAACCAAAGTGCGCAATAATGTGGTTTTACCAATACCATTTTGACCAATAATGGCAATGCGATCACCCACCTCAAATAAAAAACTAATGTCTTTTAAAACTTCAAGTTTGTCGCCCTCTTTGTCACCTCCTTGAGACGTGAAACTTTTAGATAAACCCTTAACCTCTAATATATTTCTGTGTAACTTGTTTTCTTGGTTGAAAATAATATAGGGACTTACTCTTGAAGATGGCTTAATGTCATTCAGTGTGATTTTATCTAATTGTTTTAATCTTGAAGTGGCTTGCTTAGATTTAGAGGCATTCGCTGAAAAACGAGAAACAAAATGTTTAAGTTCTTTGATTTTGGCTTCTTTTTTGGCATTATCAGTTTGCATTTTTTCTTGAATAGCGGTTGATGCAATCATGAAATCATCATAATTGCCAGAAAAAGTATTCAGTGCACCATAGTCTAAATCAGACATGTGAGTACACACGCCATTTAAAAAGTGTCTATCATGAGAAATGATAACCATGGTTGCCTTGCGTTCTTTTAATATGCCCTCCAGCCAACGAATTGAATTAATGTCTAAATTGTTTGTTGGCTCGTCAAGTAGTAGAATTTCTGGGTTTGAAAACAATGCTTGGGCTAGCAAAATACGCAATTTCCAACCTGGTGCAATTTCATTCATCAGTCCATAATGCTGCTGTTCTGGGATGTCCAAGCCTAATAATAACTCACTGGCAGAGGACTCTGCCATATAACCATCCATTTCTGCAAATTGCATTTCAAGCTCCGAAACCTTAATGCCCTCTTCCTCGCTTATTTCAGGTAGTGCATAAATTCTATCTCTTTCTTTTTTAATTTTCCATAATTCGCCATGACCCATAATCACCGTATCAACCACACGACAATCCTCAAAAGCAAACTGATCTTGGTGAAGAATGCCTAAACGCTCACCATCGCTGATATGAACTGTGCCATTAGTCGGTGCAAGCTCGCCCGTTAAGATTTTCATAAAAGTTGACTTACCACAGCCATTCGCACCAATTAAACCATAGCGATTACCGCCTTGAAATTTAATAGAGATATTTTCAAATAAAGGTTTTTCACCAAACTGCATGGTAATATTGGCAGTAGAAATCATAAGTTTGTTGTTGTTTTTACAAAACAAACATTATCCCATAATAGTAACAAAAAGCTCAACTAATAAAGACCTTTGCATCAATATGGATGATTAGAGAATGACAATTTTTATGATTATTTCTATTGATGCAAAGGTCTCTCGATAAGGCTCTGTTATGAATTAACTGAGTTTTGAGCGTATAATTCAAATGGCGTGAAAAATAACAAACTCATTAATCATTAACCCCTCATGTTTGAAAAAACTGGACAAGTGCCTGATAAAAATCTACTTTTTGCGATTTTGACACTGTTGACCTTTGGCTGGATATTGTCTTTTTCTGCTTCGCTTGGGCATTTTAGTAGTTATGATTACTTTATAAAGCAAACTATTTTTATTATTTTGGGTTTAAGTCTTGGCTACACTGCGCTTAAAATTCCTTTATATTTTTACAAAAATCACTCTAAATTATTTTTTATTATTACGCTGATATGTCTAGCGCTGGTGTTTTTACCAGAACCCATCGGCAAAACCGTTAAAGGTTCAACACGTTGGATTGACTTTGTGTTGTTTAAATTTCAGCCTTCTGAGATGATGAAATTGGTGATGATTTTATTCATGGCAGGCTTTTTAGTTAGGCAAGAGAAGGACTTAAGAAAACCTTATATGGGCTTTATTAAAACGCTTATCATCATTGGCTCATCAAGTTTATTATTATTATTAGAACCAGATATTGGTGCAGCCTTCATTATTTCTGCCACTGCTTTTGCCATGCTACTAACTGCTGGCGTTTACTTAAAACAATTGTTCATAGTTGGTACAAGCGTTGTTGCTATTTTTGTTGCCATTCTTTTTCAAATTCCTAATCGAGTTGAACGACTAACTTCCTTTTGGCGAGAAGATTTATGGCTCAACAAATCTGAAAAAGTATGGCAAACCAAACAAGCATTAATCGGCATTGCTAGAGGTGATTGGACTGGCGTTGGACTGGGCAATGGCATTCAAAAATACACCAAATTACCTGAGCCACATACGGATATGATTTTTGCTATTATTGGTGAAGAAACAGGCATTATTGGCATGTTATTTGTGTTGTTTACTTTTGCTTATATCGTTCTTAAAGGTTTTAAAATTGCCAAAGATGCGCTTAAAAATAATCGTAAATATAGCTCTTATGTTGGCTTTGGTATTTGCACTTGGCTAAGTATGCAATTTAGCATTAATATCGCTATGAATCTTGGCTTAATTCCACCCAAAGGATTTACTTTACCATTGATTAGTTACGGTGGGTCAAGTATGATATTTGCACTAATATCGCTAGCCATATTACTTAGAATTGACATGGAAAATCGTTGTGAATATTCTAAACAAAAACACTATGTCTAAAAAAATTCTGATTATGGCTGGTGGCACTGGCGGGCATATATTTCCTGCACTTGCCGTTGCTAATGAACTTAAAAATCACTCAACTGAGATTCAATGGCTGGGCTCAAATTCTGGCATGGAAAACGAAATCGTACCTAAACACAACATCAAACTACACACAGTGAGTAGTGTTGGCTTACGTGGCAAGAGCGTTGCCAGCCTGATAAAAGCACCTTTTTTGCTGAGTTATGGCGCACTGCAAGTGATGGGTATTTTTCTAAAGTTTAAACCTGATGTTGTGCTTGGTATGGGTGGTTTTGCCTCTGGCATTGGTGGCTTGGTGGCTTGGATTTTTAGAGTGCCATTGGTGATTCATGAACAAAACTCTATTCCGGGTACAACCAATAAACTACTCAGAAAAATAACCAGCAAGACCTTTCAAGCATTTGATGGCACTTTTGAAAACGCCACCACTTCTGGCAATCCTATTGCGTTCATTCCTGTTAAAAAACAAAATAACAATAAACTAAATGTATTAATCATCGGTGGTTCTTTAGGTTCAAAGCCTATTAATGATATTGCCACACAACTCAATATTGATATTAATATTTGGCACCAGACAGGGAAATTACATTTTGATACAGTTCAAGCCCAGCACAAAAACGATACTGTAAAAGTAACTGCATTTATTAAAGACATGGCAAGCGCCTATGCTTGGGCAGATATTGTGCTTTGTAGAGCGGGTGCAATGACAATTTCAGAGTTGATGCTATCAGCCACGCCCAGCATTTTAATCCCACTGCCCCACGCCATTGACAATCATCAATTTTATAATGCCAAGATTTTGGCAGATAGCAGCGCTGGCATACTGATTGAACAAAAAGATTTAACGATTGAACTGTTAGAAAAAACCTTACTCAATATTAACAAAAATCAAATTAAGCAAATGTCTACTAATGCACTCAAACTTGCCAAACCCGATGCGGCTAAACAGATTGTAGATTATCTATTGGTAGGGTAAGTATTATAGATTTTTTGGGATTAAATATATAAGTCCCTAAAATTAAGATATGCGGAGTCACAAATTATCAACATACTTAAACAAAATAAATCAGGTATGCAATTGACAATTACCTTATGAATCGTGGAGATGAAACCAGGTATTATTAACCAACAGAAAGTTGTACTTTGAATTTGAAACTAGGAAATAATCACTATGAGTAATGATAAAAAAGATAACTTATTAGAGAAAAAGAAAATAGGAAAGAAAAAGCTAGAAAAGAAACTTGACATTGCTCTTAAAAACAGGAATCTTGAAATAGGTTTATTTTGGCAGAGATCAAATTATTTTCTTGTGCTAAATTCTGCGATTGCTATAGCTTTCCTTTCCTTTCTTGGAAATAACTATAACGGCAAAGGTATACCTATGATTATGGCAGGTTTTGGTTTATTTGTTTCTTATTTATGGATTAAAGTATTACTTGGTGGTAAATTTTGGCAAAACTACTGGGAGTCTAAATTGAAATACCTAGAAAAAATGCTACACAATAATTCTATGGACTCTGATAGTATTCTTTTTGATAACAATAAGTACACAAATGAATATACTGTAAGACACTTTTTAACTCCTGATATGGAAGAACGAAAGCCTAGTTGGCGCAAAAGACTAATAAACTTTTGTGTGCTAAGAAAACCCTCAGTGAGCGACTCAATGATAGGTTTATCAGTAGGTTTTATAGCGCTTTGGTTCATATTATTTGTCTGCGCTTGGTTTTACACTCCCAGTTTTTTCTTGCCTATGGGGTATAGCATAATATTTTTTTAACTGGTGTTAGAAAAATGAGAGACGTAAATTAAACTGTGTAAATTTGCCTTTTCACCCTTAATTATTTCTCGTATTTTTCCATAATTTTAGGGACTTATATACTTAATCACAGCAATCGAGAGAAATCCGCCAAACGCTTATTAATACAAACACCCAACAATTTAATCTTAACTTCACTATGAATTCACAAATCAGTTCATCAGTTCATTAATCTTAATCTAAAAATCCAGTTTTATTTTTAGGCAAATTAAAAAAATCTAATAAAAATCAAAATAAACGAGTAG
>JAUVOQ010000081.1 GCA_030599095.1 Candidatus Ruthturnera sp. | reverse complement strand
CACTCAAATCCTCAGAAAACAACAAAATTATTTGTCTAAATTTGGTCTCTGAAATACGTGAACGAATTACATACTTGTTTTTTACTTTCATGACGGTACTTTAACAGGTTTTTAAACATGCTTAAGTTGTCATGACCCATATACAATATTAATGAATCCCTTAAAGAAGAGTTTAATTATGATATTAGCAACATTCAGGCAATATTTGAATCAATAAAGGTAAATCTTCCAGAACATCTGACTAAAACATATGATGAACTTATTGAGTTGAACCTCAATATGGGCAAAGACCGTCATATACACCTAAATAATGCCAAAGAGTCGTTATCTTCGTCGCTAGGAAAAGCAATTCAAGAAAAAGCCTTTTTAAGTAAAAAACAAGAAGAATTATCACAATTACTATTAGATAAAGAGGCTTTCCAAAAATTCCAAAATTTGCAAAAAATACTCATTAAAGATAAATCTCGCCTAGCTACTTTAGAAGAAAAATTAATACAACTTGACACAACAACAACACTAAAAAAACAATTGATTGAATTGGAAGTAGATGAAAGAATAATTGGTGTAAAAATTGAAGAGCTATGCGCCCAGTCAGCCAATGAAACTCTAAAGGAGGTGAATGTAATATTCAGTAGTTTAGTTAAAAAATCTATTGGTATAAACGTCTCTTTTTATGTGGCATCAAACACACATGGAAATATTGTGTTTGATACAGTCACATATGACAATACAGATAAGAGCAAAGGACATTCTTACAATAAGATTCTTGCAATATGCTTTGATATAGCATTATTAGTATTCTATTCAAACGATGAATACTATCGTTTTAGCTACCATGATGGAATGTTTGAAAGTCTAGATGATAGGGTTAAATCAAGACTAATTAAAGAATTGAGGGCTTTGGCTGGAAAACATGGATTGCAGTTTATTATTACTATGTTGGATAGTGATATGCCTAAAGATAAAGAAATTAATTTTACGCAGGATGAAATGATTAAAGAATTAAGTGATAAAGGAAGAGAAGGTCGTTTATTCAGAATGGATATGTTTTAAACAACAAGGCATTTTAGAACTAATGATATAAGACCGTTGCAAAATTATTAATAATCAAAATAGCATCTATCACCCACTTAGCGATTTTATTAAAACCTGTCGTAGCCTTGCCATAACTAGCTTTAACAAAAATCACTAATTTTGCAACAGCCTCTAAATACACAAGATACTATCCAGAGCACTCTTTCTTTGTCTAACCACCCACCACTGCCCCAATCCCAAATATCCAAATGAAGACCACTGCATTAGAGTATTTTTATAGAAAAATGAGATAAAATTATCAAGTGATAATTTTTACCTACAGGCTCTAGCCCCTATGCTAAAGGCAAAAGCAAAAATGAAGCAATTAGTGATTTTAGCCATTTTTAACAAATTATATTCTAATGCAGGGGTCTTTAATGCAGTGGTCTTAGATTACGTTTTTGTTCGCTTTTACTACTGCCTAGGCTAATGCTGAGGTTGACACTAGAGCTTTGTGGTTTACCTTGATTGTCTGTGTTGGTGTTGGTATTGAGTGGATCGCTAAAGTCATCACCGATATTTTCTAGATTATTGAGTTGTCCAGAGACATCCTGAGCGACACGTCCAATACGCCAAGCGTGTAAGACTTTAAGTTTATCATTGTCGGTTTTTTGAATACGCTCAGCTGATTGCTCAATGGTTTTTACAGTATCTACAATACCACCACTAAGTGCAATAGTGATACCACTTTGTTTGAACTTATGCAGTTCGTCCTGTTTAAGCGTCTCATGTTTTTTCTCCTTTTTGGGGATTATAAAATATGAGGGTTTACACAATCTGGTTTACAGGGTCATTTTTTATTTTTGGATTGGGGCTATGTTTTTTACTGTTCTACTATCCCGCTACAATTATCCATAATCCATTCTTGAAAATTATTATTAACACCATCTTCATCTGGGTTTGCACTAATTAGTTTTGTTCTTTGTCCAGTTACTTCATTAACAGCTGTAAGCTCAAAATTTATTCTTTCGCCTTGTTTTATATTTTCTCCTTCTTCTAGGCGTTTGAATAAGTAGCGAGAAAATTCTCTAACATACAGCCCTAATAATATTTTCACATGTTCATTTTGATTTAATTTTAGCAAAGACTCAAATGCGTTATATATATTTTTCCCGTAAGAATCATATATAAGTTTTTTTTTTGTTTTATCTTTCATATATGACAAGTGACTTTCAAAAACAGATATTCCATCGTCAATCTCAATTTTTAAGACCTCCCTAAAAAAATCCAATATCTCTTGATAACTTCTTTCTTTCATTGTCTTTATTCCTCTTTATTTTTTGTATCCGTATTTTTGTTTATTTAACTTTAAGATTGCTTGTACTTGTTTGTTAGGAACATTATGTTTTCTAAGTATTCTTAAATCATCTGCTAAAAGCTGTCTTGGTGTCATTTTGCTTCTTGCTACTTTGTTGAAATTTTGTTCAGCAGTAATCAATAAATGTTTCGCTCTATCAATCCTAATAGCAGGTGCACTTCTAGAATCTTTATCCTTTGGATATCCATCGGTATTATTCTTTTTAGCTAAATCTTTTTGAGGAACATGATGATTATCTAAACCATCGCCTGTTTTATCTCTGCTTTTAAGTTTACCATATTCATCAACTTCATGCTCTTTTGGAGTGTTGCCTTTATCAGAGTCAACTAATTTGCTATCATCTCTTGTTTTTGGTTTTAAACCATCACCAATCTGTCCTTTAAGCAGGTTTCTGGATAATCTAAAGTCCGATTTAAGATGCCCAATAATGGGTTCTATTGCTGCGCGTCTTTTACACAATTTGCGCTTTTTGTCGCGTTGATAACGATTGTCTCTTTTAAGT
>JAUVOQ010000061.1 GCA_030599095.1 Candidatus Ruthturnera sp. | reverse complement strand
ATAAACACCAAATCTCTACTTAGACTGTCTGCCAGCCTTTCATCAGATAGATGATGCCATCTGCCTATTAGTAATGCTTTAAACAAACTAACGGCAGAATAATCAGTGTTAATGTCGGTTAATTTTTTGGCAATGATGTGCCCATTGATGAGTTTGTTAATCATGTCCAGTTTATTGGGGGAATTTCACAGGCTAAGGCGTCGAAAGATTACCAAGTGTAGGTAAGTTTGATAAAAAATCCCAGTAAAAATAGCTAAATAAAGCAAATAGTGCGCTATAAAATAATGCCAATGTTGAGCACTTCATAAAATATTCTACACCTTGTTTTGGTCATATAAAAGACACACCATAACTAACTTGTTTAATGCGGGCTTTTTACTTAAACCTTTAACCATTCATTGTGTTTGTAGCATTTTTTAATCTCCTCAATAGATGTAATTTCATCTACATTAAGACAGCCCTTTTTATGCCTATCAAGAAAATAGTTAAATAATTAACTCAAATCAAGAAAATTTATAGTATTTGTGAATGAAAAAAATAATTATGTATAATGACAGCAGTTCTTAGTGCAACAACGCATTGAAAATCTATGATTTTTGTTTATTTTTTTTAGGGGAGGGGCTTATGAGCAAATTGATGTCTCGCTTGGGTGGTTTGATTGTAATGGTGTCAGCAAATGCATTTGCTGAGTATGGTTTTAACATGACGAAAGGGGTTTCCTCGGTTGCTCGTGATATTTATGGTTTGCACATGATGGTGTTTTGGATTTGTGTTGCCATTGCCCTTATTGTATTTAGCGTTATGATTTATTCGCTGATTGTGCATCGTAAATCTCAAGGTGTAGTGGCTGCAAATTTTCATGAAAGCACAAAGGCCGAACTGCTTTGGACAGGCATACCCATTATCATTTTAGTGTTAATGGCAATTCCTGCCTCAAGTGTACTGATTGATTTAGAAGACACTTCTAAAGCGCAAATGACCATTAAGATTACAGGGCATCAGTGGAAATGGCAATACGATTATCCTAAAGAAGGTATTAGTTTTATTTCTAACCTTAAACAAGGCTCTAAAGATGTGATTTATTCTGGAAATAGACATAAGAATTATTTGTTAGAAGTAGACAACAACTTGGTGTTACCAGTAGACACTCCTATTCGTTTTTTAATTACCTCAAATGATGTTATTCACAGTTGGTGGGTGCCTGATTTTGGTGTGAAACAGGATGCCAATCCAGGCTTTATTAATGATGCATGGGTGCAGATTGATGAGATTGGCATCTATCGTGGCCAGTGTACTGAACTTTGTGGTAAAGACCACGGCTTTATGCCAATTGTGGTTGATGTGGTTTCCAAAGCAGATTACGCTAAGTGGGTATCAAAGCAACAGGCGGCTAAAGCGGTAACACTTGCCAAGTCAAGCAAAACTTGGGGCGAAGAAGAATTAATAAGCCTAGGTCAAAAAGTTTATAACACGAGCTGTGCTAGTTGTCATGGCATCACAGGCAAAGGCATTCCTGGTGTTTTTCCAGCACTTAAAGGCAGTCCCATTGCAACTGGTGATATCAAAAAACATATTAGTATTGTTTTGCATGGAAAAACTGGAACAGCAATGGCTGGTTATAAAAACATGCTAGGAGATTCTGATATTGCGGCGGTAATCACTTTTGAAAGGACTGCTTTTGGCAACCAAATGGGCGATTTAATTCAGCCAGCACAAATTAAAGCGGCGCGATAATTAAAGGACATAGGAGAATATCATGACAACAGTAACTGATCACACTGACGACGGCCATCACGGTCCTGAAAAAGGCTTAATGAGATGGATTAAAACAACCAACCACAAGGATATTGGTTCACTATATTTATGGTTTGCATTTGTCATGCTACTCATTGGTGGCGCAATGGCAATGGTCATTCGCATGGAGTTATTTCAACCAGGCATGCAATTGAGTGAGCCGCAATTTTTTAATCAGATGACAACCATGCATGGTTTGATTATGGTTTTTGGTGCAGTTATGCCAGCGTTTGTTGGTTTGGGTAACTGGCTTATTCCAATGATGATAGGTGCGCCTGATATGGCATTACCGCGGATGAATAATTGGTCTTTTTGGATTCTGCCATTTGCTGGTGGTATTTTATTAAGCACGTTTTTTATGGAAGGTGGCGCACCTGCATTTGGCTGGACATTTTATGCACCATTGTCAACAACGTTTGCACCAGACAGTACCGATTTCTTTATTTTTGCGGTACATTTATTAGGCTTTTCATCCATCATGGGTGCGATTAATATTATTGCAACCGTGCTTAATATGCGCGCACCAGAAATGAAACTCATGGACATGCCACTATTTGTATGGACATGGCTAATTACCTCATTTTTGCTGATTGGTGCGATGCCAGTACTTGCGGGTGCAGTCACCATGATGTTGACAGATCGTAACTTTGGCACGGCATTTTTTGATGCAACAGGTGGTGGCGACCCAGTATTGTTTCAACATATCTTTTGGTTTTTTGGTCATCCTGAGGTTTATATTATGATTTTGCCAGCATTTGGCGTGGTTTCACATATCATTCCAACCTTTGCACGCAAGCCTTTATTTGGCTATTCATCAATGGTTTATGCCTCTGCGTCAATTGCATTTTTATCCTACATTGTGTGGGGGCATCATATGTTTTCAACTGGTATGCCAGTTGCAGGTGAGTTGTACTTTATGTACGCCACTATGCTGATTGCCGTGCCAACGGGTGTTAAGGTGTTTAACTGGGTGTCAACCATGTGGCGGGGTTCTATGACCTTTGAAACGCCAATGTTATGGGCGATTTCATTTGTGTTCTTATTCACGATTGGCGGTTTTTCTGGCTTAATGCTGGGCATTGTACCGGCCGATATTCAGTATCAGGATACTTATTTTGTGGTTGCACATTTCCATTACGTATTGGTGACAGGTGCGTTATGGGCTATCATTGCGGCAACATTTTACTGGCTACCTAAATGGACAGGAAAAATGTACAACGAAACTTTGGCAAAGGTGCATTTTTGGTGGGCGGTTATTTCAGTGAATGTGTTGTTCTTCCCTCAGCATTTTTTAGGGCTGGCAGGTATGCCTAGGCGCATTCCTGATTATTCACTGCAGTTTGCTGATTTTAATATGATTTCTTCTATTGGTGGTTTTGCGTTTGGTGCGTCATTTATTCTATTCACTTATATTCTGATTGATTGTATTCGTAACGGTAAGCCAGCAGATGCTCGTCCTTGGGAGGGCGCAAAAGGTTTAGAGTGGACTTTAGAACCTAAGGCACAGTATCACAGTTTTAATATACCACCAACAAAAGTATTAATTGAGCAAGAATCTCAGAACTCTTAATGGTAAATAAAAACAATCAAGGTGTGGCAATTACCGTGGCAATTACTAGTGCCATTGCAATAGGTGTGTTTGTAGCAACCATTGTATTGTATGGCTGAAATGGAGGGCAGGCAAAAAATAACAAAAAAGTTTTGGATAAAGTTAGTTTTGGCGCCAATACTGATGTTTTTCTTTGCTTATGCAATGGTGCCTATTTATGATGTGTTCTGTGAAATTACTGGATTTAATGGCAGAACAGGCAGGGTGGATAGTGAACAGGTACATGTTGTAGACGAGATGCGCGAGGTTGAGGTTAGTTTTTTTGCCATGACAATGGGCGGTTTTCCAGTCCAGTTTGGACCTAAAGTAAACTCAATGAAGGTAGTGCCTGGTAAGTTTTATACCGCCAGTTATATTGCCAAGAACAATACTGATGAGATTGTTATTGGGCAAGCAGTTCCTAGTGTTGCACCGACAGAAGCTGCGTTGTATTTTAAAAAATTAGAGTGTTTTTGTTTTAATAAACAAGTGTTTAAGCCACATGAGCAAGTTGAGATGACATTGCGATTTGTAATTGAGCCAGAATTAGACGAGCGTATTAAAGACGTGAGTCTGTCTTATAATTTTTTTAAACTTAAGAGTTAAAAAAGGGAGAAATATGAACGAACAAGAATATTATATACCAAGTGGCACCTACTGGCCCATTATTGGCTCAGTTGGTATTGCTACTTTATTTGTAGGTTTTGCTAATCAAATGCATGGTGCCAGTTGGGGGGGTTCAATCATGGTTTTTGGGTTTGCTATTTTGGTGTTTATGATGTTTGGCTGGTTTGGTCAAGTTGTTAAGGAAAGTACTAGCGGTAAGTATAACAGCCAAGTCGATCGATCGTTTCGTTGGGGCATGAGTTGGTTTATTTTTTCTGAGGTGATGTTTTTTGCCGCTTTTTTTGGTGCGTTGTTTTATGCAAGGCAATTATCAGTTCCGTGGCTAGGTGGTGCAGATAATAATGTTTTCACTCCAGAACTATGGGATGGTTTTAGCGCAACGTGGCAGCAAATTGCCTTTAACACGCCAGGTGCAACTTTACAATCAGGCACAGCGGTTTCTGTACCAACACAATTGGTTGATGTTTGGGGCTTGCCAGCACTTAACACCGCATTATTATTATTATCAGGTGTTACTTTAACGTTTGCACACCACGCATTGCGTGCGGATCATCGTAATAAAATTATTGGCTGGTTGGTTGCCACCATTGTTTTAGGCGTTTTATTCTTAGGTTTTCAAATTGCCGAGTATGGGCATGCATATCATGATGGTCTAAAACTAACTTCTGGTATTTATGGATCGACGTTTTATATGCTAACTGGCTTTCATGGTTTCCACGTAACAGTAGGCGTGATTATGTTAACGGTTATTCTTTATCGTGTACAGAAAGGACATTTTAGTGCAGACAACCATTTTGGCTTTGAAGGCGTTGCTTGGTATTGGCATTTTGTAGATGTGGTTTGGCTTGGCTTATTTATCTTTGTATACTGGCTGTAATTAGAACAAAAGACCCCGTTCGGGGTCTTTTGTTTGTTGCGTAGGAAGTGTTAATGACACAAATTATTATCATCACTATTATTATCGCCATTTTAATAGCACTAGGCTCAGGCTTATTGGGCATACTTAGAGGCGGGTCAGCTGGCTCAGATAAAATGTTTAAGTCATTAGTGATACGCGTAGCCCTGTCTTTGTTTTTGTTTATCTTAGTTATGTTTGCCGCGTTTATAGGCTGGATAGAGCCAAATGCGGTTATGATGGATGCACCCACACTTAAGTGACTAAACGCACCATTTTTATACCTGCAGTTTTAATATTTTTAAGTATTTATGGGTTAGTGTCGTTAGGATTTTGGCAACTTGAGCGTGCTGATGAAAAACGGGCAATTGAGCATGAGATTGGATTGGTGCAACAAAGCCCAGCCCAATTGATAACGAACGTAGATGAGTTATTAAATAAAGAGCATTATCAAGTTTTACTAGAAGGTCATTATGACACTAATAAACAGTTTATTTATGATAATCAAATTGTTAAGGGTAATGCTGGTTATTATGTACTCACGCCATTCGTTTTAAGTGACAAAGTTGCTATTTTAGTAAATCGAGGCTTTGTACCTTGGCATGGAAAACGTGAGCAATTGCCTGATATCAAAGTAAATGATTTGCCAAGAGTTGTTAAAGTGGGGCTAATTAAGCCTGTTGAGCGCATTAAACTCAAACAACAACCAGTTAAGCTAGATTTCCCGATATTAATTCAATCTTTGAATTTAGACCAACTATCCACGCTATCTAATTATCAAATTGTTGCCATGTTGGCACGTCTTGATGTTAAAGCCAGTGATGGTTTTTTCAGGCAATGGCAGCCTTTCTACGGTAGTGTTGATAAGCATTTGGGCTATGCACTGCAATGGTTTTTAATGGCTTTAGTGTTAGGTATTATTGCTTTGAGATTATGGATAAAAAAAATGAATCTTAACTAGATAGCCCAACCTGAATAAATCCAATCCTAGTAAACCAACAGCCAAAATCTGACTCTTTTAGATGAACCCAACATCAAAAACCAAGCCCAATAAATCTGAGTCAAAAAATCCTTGGCGTTTTCTACCCACGATATGTATCGCAAGTGGGGTAAGAAGTGGGTGAAATCATGGGAAGATTGTGGTGTGCATGACTGGAGTTAGAAGTGTACTACTCATACCAATTATCAAAAATAAATATACTGATTATAATGTATAACATCATT
>JAUVOQ010000012.1 GCA_030599095.1 Candidatus Ruthturnera sp. | reverse complement strand
AGGTTGGTGAGTGCTGTTGTTGGCAATCTTAGAACAGTGGCAACGTTCCAAAGTGTCTTTATCTTTGGATAGTGATTAGGGGTGATGAATTTTTAAATGATTTGATGGGCGTGGATTTGATAGGATAGATGTGAATTTATAGCAAAGAGGTTTGTTTGACCAGAAGTTTCTCAACACCGTCTTTACCAAGACGGTTTTTTTAATGCCTAACTCAAAATGCTTGCGTTAAAATATCAATATATTTAAACAACTATAACAATATGACAGAACTTAGACACGATTGGCAACTTAAAGAGATTCAAAACTTATTTGAAATGTCGTTTAATGATTTGTTGCTTCAAGCACATACTGTTCATAGACAGAATTTTGATCCTAATCAGGTTCAAGTTAGTTCATTGTTAAATATCAAAACTGGTGCGTGTCCAGAAGATTGTTCATATTGTTCGCAAAGTTCTAAATACGATACAGGTCTTGAGCGTGAAAAGTTAATGGCGGTTGATTTGGTTCTTCAGCAAGCCAAAGAGGCACAAGACAAAGGTGCAACGCGGTTTTGCATGGGTGCTGCATGGCGAAATCCCACTGATAAGAGTCTAGACAAGGTCATACCAATGATTCAAGGCGTGAAAGCCATGGGTATGGAAACATGCGTAACCTTGGGTATGTTGACTCAAGAGCAGGCATTTACCTTAAAAAAAGCAGGGTTGGATTATTACAACCATAATATTGACACCTCAAAAGAGCACTACTCAAATGTGGTCACTACGCGTAATTTTCAAGATCGTTTGAACACCTTAGAATCAGTACAAAATGCCAATATTCATGTTTGTAGTGGTGGCATTTTAGGCTTGGGTGAAAATCAGACTGATCGCGCCTCTATGCTTAGGTCGTTGTCTAATTTAAAAACACATCCAGACAGTGTGCCACTTAACTTATTAGTACCCATTCCAGGCACGCCATTTGAAAACATTGAACCACCAACAGAAAGTGAGTTTATACGTACCATTGCAGTAGCACGAATCATGATGCCAAAATCAGTTGTGCGTTTATCAGCAGGACGCACTGAAATGGGTGAAGCCATGCAAGCGCTTTGTTTTTTTGCAGGTGCTAATTCTATCTTTTATGGTGAGCAATTACTCACCACCGACAATCCAAGCACAAACAGCGACCAAGATTTGTTTACAAGGTTAGGGATTAATCAAAAGCAAGTAGACGTTTAGCCCCACACAATACCCACACGGACTGCCTAAAAATAGACTGGGTGTCTTCTTACACTCGCTTAAAATTTTATCATAAGGAGATTTAAACTTTAAACACTTTAATTTCTTCTCAAAATTATAATCATTCAAAAACTTTGCAAGAGGCTCAGAATACTCATCAATGTTTTTATAATGAAACAATTTAAACGTTGCTGATTTAATAATGTGGTTCATTTTTTCCACTGGTCCATGAGTCCAAGGATGGGCAAATTTGGTTCGTCTGTGTTCGGTGTTGTGTTGCGCACAAAGTAAATATCAAATGAATGAACATTGTCTGGCTTTAATGCCGCTTGCAAAGTGCTATAACTAAACTGTAAGCCATTGCCCATTGGCTGGTCTTCAATGCTATTACGATTTTTCCATTTCTTAGCGGTGGTCCAGTCAATGTTGAATTTTCTGGCAATGGCTTTAATATCTCCTTGGTATTCTTGGATTTGTTCCAATATGCCCACCACCAATCATTTGTGTATAAGTTCAATAAAAAGTGAAGTCGGTCTATAAGCCGGGTTCTGTAATAGATGGTCATTCATCTACGTGTTTTGTTGCCAAAACGCTTTAGCACTCTACCCGCCAACTCCGCGAGCAACGTCATCATTAGCCTATTTAAGCTTGCTCCAAGTGGGGTTTACCTTGCCACGCTTGTCGCCAAACGTGCGGTGCGCTCTTACCGCACCTTCTCACCCTTACCTATTAAAAATAGGCGGTCTAAATCTCTGCAGCACTTTCCGTTATGTCACCATACCTAGTTGTTAACTAGCACTTTGCTCTATGGAGCCCGGACTTTCCTCTGAAGGATTAACCTCCAGCGACCATCCGACCAACTTCGGCGCCATTATACGCTAGACTATATTTTAAAATACTTCAGATGAGTTTACAAAGGGTGAATCTTTGTCAATGTATTTAACTTTTCATCTGGATGTTTTGAAAAATGCTGTGGATATTATTACCTTGGACATCAACTGCAACTGTCACTGGCATATCTTTGACTTCAAATTCATAAATCGCTTCCATGCCCATCTCTTTAAACGCAACTTTTTTGGCTTTTTGAATTGACTTAGAAATCAAATAAGCCGCACCACCCACTGCAATCAGATACGTAGCCTTATGTTTTTTAATAATCCGTATGCTATCCTCACCACGCTCTGCTTTGCCAATCATGCCTAAAATGTTAGTATTATCCAACATCATATCAGTAAATTTATCCATACGCGTGGCAGTGGTAGGACCTGCTGGACCAATGACTTCATCACCAACAGCGTCCACTGGACCAACATAATAAATGAATTTATTGTCAAAATCTACACCCTTTGGCAGGCCTTCACCATTATCAAGCATTTGCTTAAGGCGCTTATGTACCGCATCTCGTCCAGTAATAATCAAACCTGTTAGCAATAAGGTATCACCAATATGCCAGTGAGCCATTTGCTTGCGCGTTAAATTATTTAAATCAACTTTTTTATATTGAGAATAATCCATCTCTAATTGAGGGTAACTATCCATATCCACTTGTGGCAGTTGCGCCACACCTGAACCATCCAGTGAAAAGTGCAAGTGGCGTGTCGCTGCACAATTAGGAATCATCGCCACTGCTTGAGAAGCGGCATGAGTTGGATAATCTTTAATTTTGACATCCAGCACTGTTGTCAGACCGCCTAAACCTTGCGCACCAATACCTAGATTATTAATTTTATTAAACAACTCCATGCGTAGTTTTTCAAGGTTGCTTGGATTTGGTTTTTGTGCAATATCTTGAATATCAATCGACTCCATCAAACTTTCTTTTGCCATTAGCATGGCTTTTTCAGCTGTACCACCAACACCAATACCAATCATACCTGGCGGACACCAGCCAGCACCCATGGTTGGTATGGTTTTTAACACCCAGTCAACAATATTGTCATCTGGTGCAAGTACGCTAAATTTTGCCTTATTTTCAGAACCACAGCCTTTAGCTGCCACAATAAAATTAAGTTGATTACCCTTAACAACTTTCATGTGGATGACTGCTGGTGTATTGTCTTTGGTATTAACTCTAGTAAATAGTGGGTCTTTTACAATTGAAGCTCTAAGAGGATTATCTGCATAGGTAAATGCCTGACGAACACCCTCATTAATCATCTCTTCTAGTGACAAATCAGCCGCCCAAGTGACCCCCATACCCACTTCAACAAACACATTAACAATACCCGTATCTTGGCACATTGGGCGCTTACCTAAAGCTGCCATTTTTGAATTAATAAGAATTTGTGTAATGGCATTTTTTGCAGCCTTATGAGTCTCTTTTTCATAAGCATTGGTCATGGCCTGAATAAAATCAGGACTGTGATAATAAGAAATATATTGCAAAGCATTAAACATACTTTGTATGACGTGTTTTTGCTGGATTTTCATATTTATAAGGTATTAATTATTGCTTAATTTTTACTGGTTATTTATAGTATTATATCTCTTTATTTTACAAACACTTAACTGGGATTTTCTATGTTTGATTTCTTCAAAGGTCGAAGCCTTTCTATTGACTTAGGCACGGCTAATACACTGATTTATATGGACGGTGCTGTGGTACTTAACGAACCATCAGTGGTTGCCATTCATAACGACAAGGGGGCACTAGAATCAACGGTCATTGCTGTAGGTCAAGATGCTAAAAATATGTTGGGTAGAACACCCGGCTCTATTGAGGCCATCAGGCCAATGAAAGATGGCGTCATTGCTGATTTTAAAATTACTGAAAAAATGCTACAGCACTTTATTCGCAAGGTTTTGCATTCTGGCTTTTTTTCACCCAGCCCTAAAGTGCTTATTTGTGTGCCTTGCGGTGCAACTCAAGTTGAGCGTCGCGCTATTAAAGAAAGTGCTGTTGGTGCAGGTGCGCGTGATGTGTATTTAATTGAGGAGTCAATGGCAGCAGCGCTGGGCGCAGGCTTGGAGATTGAAAAAGCTTCAGGTGCTATGGTTATTGATATTGGTGGTGGCACAACTGAAATTGCAATCATATCACTAAATGGTGTCGTATATTCTGACTCATTGCGCGTGGGTGGCGATGTATTTGATGACACGATTGTCAAATTCGTACGCCGTGAACACGGTATTATCATTGGTTACTCTACTGCTGAACGAATTAAAGAAGGGGTTGGTTCTGCCTTCAAATCAAACACTGTTAAAGAAATTCAATTTAGAGGTCGTGATGTTACCAAAGGCATTCCAGTGAGTTTTAATATAACCAACACTGAAGTTCTACAAGCCTTACAAGAACCACTTAAAATGATTATTGGCGCTACAAGGACTGCACTAGAGAAAACACCACCAGAGTTAAGTTCTGACATTGCTGAAAATGGTATGGTGCTGACAGGCGGCGGCGCACTCTTAGATGGTCTTGATAAACTTATTAGCCAAGAAACCAACCTGCCAGTACGCATTGCTGATGATCCACTTACTTGTGTTGCTCGTGGCGGTGGCATTGCGCTTGATATGATTTCTAAACATAATATGGGGTTTTTAACTGCTGAGTAGTTAAACATTGGTTAACAATTTACGGGGTTATTAACATGAAGTTTCTTAAACTTTTTATCCCCGTTATTATCGCTATACTACTTATACTCTCTGATTATAAGTTCTCCTACTTCAATGATTTAAGACAATCAATTGCAACTTTAATATCACCTATTTATATGATAGTCAATCTACCGTCACAACTCTATATTTGGATTGATGAGCAAGGCACCAGTAGAGACCAACTAATCAGCAATAATGATAATTTACATCGTCAACTATTAAAGCTTCAAGTTAAATTACAAACCTACAGCGCTTTGGTGCTTGAGAATAAAAAACTCCAAGCGCTTTTAGGTTCAAGTTATGCCATTAAACAACAAAAATTCACCTTAGCAAGGGTAAGCGCATTGAGCCAGTCTAGACTTAAAAAGCAAATTATTATTGACAAAGGTAGTGGCAGTGGCATCAAAGTTGGGCAAGTCGCCCTAGGCGCTGAAGGCATCATTGGACAGGTATCGCAAACAACACCACTATATTCAACCATATTAATGGTTAGCGACCCTACACAACACGTGCCTGTTAAAAATGAGCGTAGTGGTATTCGTGGTATTAGTAAAGGTGTTGCTGAAAATAATCACCTATTGAATGTTGAATTTATTGAGTCCAGTCTGGATGTTAAAGTGGGTGATGTGTTTCTAAGTAGCGCCATCGGCTCAAAATTTCCAGTTGGATATCCCTTAGGAACCGTAATTCACGTAAAAAAACACCAAAACGAGCCTTTCTTGTATATCCAATTAAAGCCCGCTCAAATACTAGAACAACTAGAATTTGTTATCATTGCGACCGATTAATCATGAACGCACAACGTCCTTATATATTCCTAATTAAAATTACTTTTTTTGCATTAATTTTAAGCACAATCCCTTTAAATGAAGTGTTGTTAGATGCGTCTGCATTTTGGCTATTGCTTTTTTATATCTATTGGTTGACGTATTTTTCAACCAAGGCTACATTCTTTATTGCGCTCATTCTTGGTGTGCTTATTGATATTTTGCATGGTGATATTTTGGGGCAAAATGCCTTAGCACTTATATTAAGTAGTTTATTTATTAGCAGTATCAAACAATCATTCTTTGTCTCTAATCTAAGTACACAACAAATTTATGTGTTTATATCTAGTAGTATTTATTTGCTATTTTTCTTATTGACTTCTATATTAACACAAGATTTTGCCCTTAACTATTACGTATTTTTAGCCCCATTTACGAGTGCATTGGTTTGGCCAATTGTTAGGTTTTTGTTATCAAAATGCAAAGCATAGATAGTATTAGCAATATCCAATTTGAAGATAAAGTACTCTCTTCTAGATTAAGATTAGCACTGATTTTTATTTTTTTGCTGACAATTTTACTAATCATTAGAATTTACAATTTACAAATAATAAATCATCAATACTATTTAGAGGAATCTTTGGGCAACCAAATGCGCATCCTGCCTATAACGCCCAGCAGGGGGAATATATTTGATCGAAATGGTCGTATTTTAGCCGCCAACAAACTGGGATTTCGACTGACTTTAACACCAGAAAAAACTAAAAATATCGCCCAAACATTACAACAACTCAAACAATCTGGTTTTATCGATGATATTGATATTAAAAAATTTCACAAAAATGCAAGGCGTTACCAAAAATTTCACAATATTCCAATCAAATATAACCTTAATGAAACTCAGGTTGCAAAATTTTTAACCAGTAATGCTTTTATTGGTGTAGATATAGACTCTTATTTCCATCGAATTTATCCCAATCAAGACTCTTCTGTTCATGTCGTTGGTTACGTCTCTAGGATGACTAAAAAAGACAAGGCTGTTTATGATAAAAAAAACTATTTAAGGACTTTGTTTGTAGGCAAAACTGGCATTGAAAAGCAATACGAAATACGACTACATGGCACTAATGGCTTACAACAAATTGAGCATAATGTAAATGGTAGGGTTGTTGATACTCAGATTATCAAGCCTGCCATTGCTGGTGAAAATCTATATCTGAGTATTGATTTAGACATGCAAAAAAAAGCAGAAGCGCTACTCAAAGGTAAGCGTGGTTCAATTGTGGTTATGGATGTCAGAAATGGTGAAGTATTAACACTCGTTAGTACGCCTATCTATAACCCGAACTGGTTTGTTAGTGGCATATCACATGCCAATTATAACCAATTACAAACATTAACAGACATTCCTCAGTTCAACCGCGCTATTCAAGGACTATATCCACCAGGGTCTACAATTAAACCCATGGTGGCTTTGGCAGGCTTAGAAAAAGAGGTCATTACCAACAAGAGTCGAACTTTCTGCCCAGGCTATTACAAACTACCTAATGTTAAACGCAAATTTAACGACTGGAAAAAAACAGGACATGGACACGTAAATGTTAAAAATGCAATTGCTCAATCATGCGATGTATTTTTCTATGATTTGGCTGATAAAATGGGTATTGACAAATTACATGATGGCTTAGATTTGTTTAATTTTGGTCGAAAAACAGGCATTGACATTCCTGGAGAAAGTGCTGGCATTCTGCCTTCTAAAGTTTGGAAAAAAATCAATAAAAATGAACCTTGGTATCGCGGAGAAACCTTGATTGTAGGCATTGGCCAAGGATTTATGACTTCTAGTCCTTTACAACTTGCAGTTGCCACAGCAGCCCTTGCCAATAAAGGGCTTTTATTTCAACCAACCCTACTTAAAAATACGCAAGCGCCTGGCAACATAATCATTGAATCCAAGAAAGGTCGTCATATACAAATTCCAATTAAAAATATTAAAAATTGGGAATATGTGATTAATGGCATGAAACAAACCATCTACGGTCCTAAGGGCACCGCTAGAAGACTTAATAAGGATTTGACCTATACATTGGCTGGAAAAACTGGCACTGCACAAGTATTTGGTCTTGACGCTGAAGAGCAATATATTGCAGAAAAACTTGATGAAAAATTAAGAGATCATGCGCTATTTACTGGCTTTGCCCCTATTGAAAATCCAGAAGTAGCCATCGCCATTATTATTGAAAATGCAGGCAGTGGAAGCTCAAAAGCAGCACCGATTGCACGTCAGGTGCTTGATGTATATTTTGATAAACAACTAAATAATACTTTGCCTTAATAAATCTCGCTCAATTGGAAATGTTAGGGTTGTATCCATGTGATAACGTGCTTTGAGTTGGTCTAATTGTGGTTGGTTAATTTCATCGTACAAAATAATGATTTTAGCCTCAGGCGAGTGCCCTTCTAAGGTTGCTAGCAAGGACTCGATATTACTTACTCGGTCTCGAAACTCTGGATTGTGACTAAATTCAGCCACCAAGACTTGGTAGGTATTTTTCTTGGCAAGCTTGCTCGCCTTTCTTTGAGAATCTTCAAAATCTACTGAAAATCCTTGCTCAATAAACATTGCTGTATAATCTTCAAAACCACCCTCATCAACAAAAAACAATAAATTATTACTCATAAATCATATCCTTCTCGTTGGTAAAATTCTTGCCTAAAGCCTGAGAATTTATTATTTTCAATGGCGTTGCGCATCTGTAACATTAAGTCTTGATAATAATAAAGATTGTGAATGGTATTAAGCCTTGCCCCTAAAATTTCATTTTTCCTTTTCAAATGATGTAAATAAGACTTAGAATAATTTTGACAAGTATAACAACAGCAGTATTCGTCTAACGCTGAGGTGTCAAACTTATACTGTGCATTACGAATCTTAACAATACCAACCGAGGTAAACAAATAACCGTTACGAGCATGACGTGTTGGCATCACGCAATCAAACATATCAATACCACGCTCAACCGCTTCCACCAAATCTTTTGGCGTGCCAACACCCATTAAATATCTTGGCTTGTCACTAGGCAAGTGACTTGGTAGATAATCTAACACTTTCATCATTTCTTCTTTGGGCTCGCCCACACTCAAGCCCCCGATTGCAAATCCATCAAACCCTATTTTAACCAAAGTAGCCGCCGATTGCACACGCAAATCCTCGTGCATACCCCCTTGCACAATGCCAAATAAGGCATTTTTATTATTCAAGCGGTTGTGCTCATTTTTTGAACGCTGCGCCCAACGCAAAGACAATTGCATGGATTGATCAGCTGTTGTTTTATCAGCAGGGTAAGGCGTACATTCGTCAAAAATCATAACAATATCTGAGCCAAGTTTGTGCTGAATTTGCATGGATTCCTCTGGGCCCATAAAGATTTTTACCCCATCTTTGGGCGAGCGAAAATCCACGCCTTTTTCGCTAATTTTTCTTGTCTCTGTTAAACTGAACACCTGAAAACCGCCAGAATCCGTTAGTATCGGACCTTGCCAATGCATAAAATTGTGCAAATCTCCATGTGCCTCAATAACATCCGCACCTGGTGTAATTGCCAAATGAAAGGTGTTGCCTAAAATGATTTGTGCGCCCAGCCCACTTACTTCTTCTGGCGTCATGGCTTTAACCGTCCCATAAGTGCCAACTGGCATAAACGCTGGTGTTTCAACCTTGCCTCTGTCAAAAATCATTTTGCCACGACGTGCTGTCTTATCTGTATTTTTTAATTCAAATTTCATCATTTTTCTCATTAACCTGTAACTGCCATGATTTGGCATATTCACCATTAGATTCTAACAACTGAGCATGTGTACCGCTTTCTTGTACTTTTCCATCTCTAAGTACAATATTAAATGCGTTTGGTCTGACGCCTGTCTTTGGATGGGCGTTCTCTTTAGGGTTCAAAAGAAAACTTGATTTCATCAAACCCAAACCCACGAGATTGCAAAAAACGTTGCTGTTTGGCTGTTTCTTTATAATTTTTAGGCAATTGCTCGCCATATTTTCTTAGTCTAACGCTTTTAGCAAGTTCAAAAAAATCAATGGCTGATAAATCAAAATCTTCAATACCTTTTTGTTTGAGTTGTTGGCTGATTAACACGCTGCCCTTGCCTTGGTTGGTACGCATAAGCACAAATGCATCAGCAAAGCGTTCATCACTTTGATAATTATTTTGTACTAATTGTGCTAATGCTGGCTCTATTTCTTCAATAGCATAGCCTTTAGTGCTTAGTTTTTGCGTCAACTCTAAAGCAGAATGTTCGCGCCGAGTCAATAAATTTAGGGCTCGGTGGTAGGCTTGATTAATCAACGTCTTGATTGCTAACGTCCTTTTCAATATTTGATTCTTTAACCAGTAATTTTTCACGAATTTGAGTCTCAATTTTTTGACTGAGCTCAGGGTTTGATTTTAAATATTCACGAGCGTTGTCTTTACCTTGACCAATACGCTCGCCTTTAACACTATACCAAGCACCTGCTTTTTCGACAAAATCATGCTTCACACCCAAATCAATTATTTCACTTTCAAGTGAAATGCCCTCGTTGTAAAGGATTTGAAATTCTGCTTGTTTAAAGGGTGGTGCGACTTTATTTTTTAATACTTTAACGCGTGTTTCATTGCCTAAAATCTCATCGCCTTTTTTAATCGCGCCAATACGACGAATATCCAAACGTACTGAGGCGTAAAATTTCAACGCATTACCACCTGTTGTGGTTTCAGGATTGCCAAACATAACACCAATTTTCATACGTAATTGGTTGATAAAAATCACCATGGTATTAGTTCGCTTAATGTTTGAGGTTAATTTTCTAAGTGCTTGAGACATAAGCCTAGCTTGAAGCCCCATGTGTGAAGCGCCCATCTCACCCTCTATTTCTGCCTTAGGCGTGAGTGCTGCAACAGAGTCAATCACCACAATATCGACACCACCTGAGCGCACCAACATATCTGTAATTTCCAATGCTTGCTCGCCAGTATCAGGTTGTGAAATTAACAAATCATCCGTATTAACGCCCAAACGTTTGGCGTATCTAGGGTCAAGCGCATGTTCAGCGTCAATAAAAGCTGCTATACCACCTAGTTTTTGCACCTCAGCAATCACATGCAATGTCAGGGTTGTTTTACCTGATGACTCAGGTCCATAAATTTCGACCACTCGCCCCCTAGGTAGACCGCCAATACCTAGCGCAATATCTAGGCTTAAACTGCCCGTAGGAACTGCCTCAATATCGCCTTGAGCTTGATCGTCGCCCAAAAACATAACTGAACCTTTGCCAAATTGTTTGTCAATTTGTGTAAGCGCTGCTTTTAGGGCTTGTTTTTTCTGTTCATCCATGTTGCTTCTCCTAGGTAAAATACTGCTGATTCTTATACAAAATATCCTTGCAATTATATCTGAAATATGCCAGCAACTTTTTCAATAAATGACACTCAAAACATGGCGCTTGCGCTCAAACTTGCCAGCCAAGGAAAATATGGTGTAAAGTCCAATCCCATGGTCGGTTGCGTGATTGTAAAACATGAAAAAATTATTGCCAAAGGCTATCATCAAACCTTTGGCAAAGTGCATGGGGAAATTAATGCCTTGCAACAAATTAACCATCAAGCTCAGGGGGCTACGTTTTATGTCACCTTAGAGCCTTGCTCACATCAAGGCAAAACCCCATCTTGTGCACAAGCTATTATTGACTCAGGTGCTAAAACAGTTATTATTGCTATGCGTGACCCTAATCCACTGGTCAATGGCAAAGGCATTGCTATGCTTGAAAACGCAGGTATTGAGGTTAAAATTGGTTTGTTAGAAAATGATACCTTAGCCCTTAATCAAGGATTCATCAAGCGTATGAAAATCAATCAGCCTTTTGTGCGTTGTAAAATAGCCATGAGTCTTGATGGTAAAACCTCAATGAACTCAGGTGAAAGCAAATGGATTACCTCAGAAGCTGCAAGATTGGATGTGCAAAAACTACGTGCCAATCACCAAGCAATAATGACTGGCTCAGGCACTATTATTAACGACAATCCTTTAATGACGCTACGTCTTGACAATATCAATTCAACGCCACTACGTGTTGTGATTGATAGTAAAAACCAAATAACAGATACCTCGCTTAATATATTTAACACCGATGCACCCACCCTAATCTTAAACCCAGCCAACACCAAAACACTTGCCTCTGGCAAACTGGATCTTGATGATGTATTAACACAATTAGGCAACCAAGGTATTAATAACGTCTTACTTGAGGCAGGACCTAGACTTATTGGTGCTATGATGAAAGGCAACTTAATTGATGAGTTTATTATTTACACGGCACCCATATTGATGGGCAGTGATGCCAATTCAATGCTTAATCTGGTTATTAAGAACATGGCTGATAAAATTAAGTTGAATATTGTTGATGTTAAAATGCTGGGTGATGACATCAAAATAACTGCCACTTTAAAATGAACCGCCTAACTAATAAACACATTATCCTTGGTGTTAGTGGCTCTATTTCGGCTTATAAAGCACCTGATATTGTGCGCCGATTACAAGATTTAGGTGCTCAAGTAAAAGTGATTCTTACTGAAGCAGGTGCTAAATTTATTACCGAATTATGCTTACAATCAATTTCAAAAAATAAAGTTCATCACAATTTATGGGATGAAAACGCCGAACTTGGCATGGGGCATATTGAACTTGCCAAATGGGCAGATGCCATTTTAATTGCACCTGCCAGTGCCAATACCATTGCTAATATTGCCCTAGGCAAGGCTAATGACTTATTAAGTAGTGTTATTTTAGCAAATGATGCGCCGCTACTCATTGCGCCCGCTATGAACCTAAAAATGTACCAATCTCATACGCTTCAAGACAACTTATCAACGCTCATTAGCCATCATACAATCATCATTAGACCAGAATCTGGCAAGCAAGCTTGTGGTGATATTGGCATAGGTAGGCTTGCAGAACCATCAAGTATTGCAAAACAAGTAGCCAAGCAATTCATTAGCACAAAACTCACTGGCAAAAAGGTACTGATTACTTTGGGTGCTACCATTGAAGCCATTGACCCAGTTAGGTTTATTTCTAACCACAGTAGTGGAAAAATGGGCATGGCATTGGTCAATGCCTGTATTGAATCGGGCGCATCAGTGACTTGTATTTATGGCAATATCACCACAACTCTAAATGCAAAATCTAATAATATATCCATTGTTAGCGCACAACAAATGTATACCAAGGTCATGGATAATATTGCTGGTCAAAATATTTTTATTGCTTGTGCGGCTGTGAGTGATTTTTCTGTTAAAAATGCAAGCAATCAAAAAATCAAAAAGGATGGGGGGGATCTAACACTTGAGCTCGTTCCAAACAAAGACATATTGGCAGATGTCTGCAAATTAAAAGAAAAACCTATTTGCATGGGCTTTGCTGCAGAAACACAAAATATGTTAAAAAATGCTCAAAAAAAACTCAAAAATAAAGGCTGTGATGTCATTATTCTTAATAAGGTTTCAAGTGCTGATTCTGGCTTTAATGTGGATGAAAATGAGGTGATTTTTTTAAGTCAAAATTTAAACAAAAAAATTGGCAAAAATAGCAAACAAAAAGTGGCAAAAAAAATCCTTGAAATTTTTATTAAAGAATGCTTATAAACACCAAAAAATGCTGTTAAATCAACACCCGATAGGCTTACTCACAAAACTGTGGATAAACGTGTTAATATCTCATTAAAAGGCACTCAAATACGTTGATATATTGCACTTTTTTATGGTTTTGAATAAAAATTAATCAATTATAAATTTTAATTAAAAATCAATAACTTATATAAATTTATAAAAAACCATTGTCTGAGAAAATATCTATGAATTGATTTTAAAACACTTTAGAGGAAAACTTAACTGGTTTCACGTGTTAAACCAAGGGTTTCACGATATATTTAGTGATGATAAATCAATGATGATATGCTTTATAAAAACCCTTGATTAATGTCAACTATTTATGCTAATTTATAGTCTAAGTTTTTTGCTTGGTATTTTGGTGTTTTCACTTAAAAACACCTTGACAATATCAGGCTTTGAATGGGGCGTAATCTTTGCCATATTTTTTGCTGTTTTCGTCACTTTTAAGCAATACAAAACGCACTCAATCAAAATGATGATTCTCTTGCTGGGTTTTGCTTGGATGGGGGTGTTTTCTGCTCATATTTTAAAATCTCAAGTTGGCACTGTTTATCTAAATGCGCCAATCAATATTATTGGCAAAATATCAGACTTGCCAAAAATATCAAACCATAAAGCCACTTTTATATTCAAAGTTGAACAACCTTTTAATGCCAAGGTCAAATTGTCTTGGTATGGCAAAAATTTGCCAGTATTGCAAGCCAATGATCAATGGCATTTGCGAGTAACACTAAAGCGTAATAATGGTTATCAAAATTTAGGTGGTTTCGACTATGAACAATGGTTATTTTACAAACAAATTGACGCAACAGGCTACGTTAGAAGCAGCATTAACAACAAACTAATTAAGCCAAACAACGGCTTATCAATTAACAAATTTAGGCAAAATATTAAACAAACCTTATCTAAATTTTTAAATAAATTACAATTTGGCGGTGTGCTTAATGCGCTTGTTATTGGCGATAGAACATTAATATCTGAGTACAATTGGGCACTCTTTAAAGCCACCAATACCACACACCTTAGTGTTATCTCTGGCTTACACATCGGGCTTATATCTGGCTTTATATTTTTATTTACTGGTTTTTTATGGCGTCAATGCGCAAAATGTACATTGCGCGCACCTGCTTTAATTATAGGCAGCTATTTTGGTTTGATATCTGCCTTGATTTATGCATTAATTGCAGGATTTTCCATCCCCACTCAACGCGCTTTTATCATGGCAGGCGTGGTGTTCTTGTCCATTATTTTTAGGCGTTACCATACTATTTGGCAACTTTATGGCATGGCACTTTTATTGGTGCTTATCATTAATCCGTTGAGTATTTTTAGCGTGGGTTTTTGGCTGTCTTTTTATGTGGTTGCCATTATTATTTACGGCGCTAGTCAACATAAAAACAGACATTGGATTGTTCGACTTATCTATATTCAATTACTGATTAGCCTTGCCACAATGCCTTTAATTGCTTGGTTTTTTAATTCTGGGTCAATTCTTTCACCCATTGCCAACCTAGTTGCTATTCCAATATTTAGTTTTATCAGCACGCCATTTGCGCTCATAGGTGCAATATTTGCTCATCTACAACTTCCTTTACTAACCACACTGAGTTTTGATATTGCCAATCAATCCCTGATTATTTTGTCAGTTTTACTTGAATACCTGCAAAGCTTTCACTTTAACCAATGGCATTACACCCAAGTATCAAGCGCTGAAATGTTGCTATTAATCATCGCAATACTGATAGCTATACTACCTTCAGCGCTTAAACTTCGCAAAATAGCAATCGTTTTATTACTGCTAATTGTATTTCACCCTAGTGAAAAAATAATCAAAGGATCGGCTGTTGTTACGATTCTTGATGTTGGACAAGGACTTGCAAATGTAGTTCGCACCCAAAATCACACTCTATTATTTGATACGGGCAGTGGCTATCCTTCTGGATTTAACATAGGTGATGCTGTGGTTATTCCTTACTTACGATCAAAACAAATCCAATATTTGGATAAAATTATTATTTCTCATGGTGATAATGACCATATCGGCGGCTTAAACTCTGTTTTAAAAGCATTTAACACATTAGAAATACACACCTCAGTACCCAATAAAATTCAAGCAACCACAACCCTGTGCGAAAAAGGACGACATTGGATCTGGGACGATGTATTGTTTGAAATACTCAATTCTGATGATAATTTCAAAGGCAATAATGCCTCGTGTGTTTTGAAAATATCAACCCATTCGCACTCAGTACTGCTCAGTTCTGATATTGAGAAAAAGGCTGAAAAATATTTAATCTCCACCCAAAAAGACAAACTTCTCAGCAATATACTCATTAGTCCACATCATGGCAGTAAAACTTCATCAAGTGATGAATTCTTGGAAGCGATTTCACCCAAATGGGTTGTTGTTTCTAGTGGTTATAAAAATAGATTTAACCACCCTGCCAAAGTCGTTGTCAATAGATACAAAAATCATAATATTAATATTTTAAATACCAGTTGTGCTGGACAAATTGAGATTTTTTTAGGTAAAGACATTGTAATTAACCAATATAGGCAAGATTATGCGCGCTATTACCAACGTCAATGTAGTGCCATTTTCAAAAAATAATGAGACAACTAATGATAATGAATCTTGCTAACTTGATCTTTAGCCAAGACATTAACGGCATCAATTAACTGCTGATTAGGCGTTACTAAGTAGGCCTTGTTTAACAACATACTGCCTCTTAAATTATCAGCAATATAAGAAATTTTAACTGGACAATTGCCCTTATGTTCAAGTAGCACTTTGACAAGTTTGTCAAAAATTGATTGGTGTTTGGCGTTTAATAATACTTCAAAACCCTTGGCGTAGCCCATTTTCACTTGCCCAATATTTTCAATTTTATCAACCACCACTTGCCACTGATCTCTGAAATCTTTATTAATCTTGCCTGAAATCACCACCACTTCATCAACAATAAGTTGATCACTCACCGAACCTAGAGTTTTGGTAAATACCACGGCATTTAATAGCTTAGCACCATCTTCAATCGTCATCAAAGCAATTTGTCCGCCACTCTTAGTAGCGCGATAACGTAGCTCTGAAATCAATGCCAATACACGCACATCTTTATTATTTCTAAAAGCAATTTTAGAAGGCAGTATTGCGCCAATATGCTTTAAATCAGCTTTATATTCATCAGTAGGATGGTCATCAAAATAATAACCCAGCACACTTTTCTCTAGTTGCAATTTTTCTTTAAACGAAAAACTTGGTGCTGAAAGATGGCGTGCTTCATATTCACTATGCTGTTCAGGATTGGAAAACAACCCGATCTGACCATTGGAATAATCGCTTTGTTTCTGTTCCGCTTGTCTAATGGCTGTGGGATAAGTTTTGATTAAACTCGCCCTACCCACGCCTAACACATCAAAAGCGCCACTATAAATTAATGCCTCAATGGCGCGCTTGTTCAAACAACGCTTTTCAATTCTAGAACAAAACTCAAATAAATCTTTGTAAATACCATTAGCATTACGTTCAGATACAAGTGCATCAACCAATGCACCGCCTACGCCTTTAATTGCGCCAAGACCATATACAACTGTTCTTTCATCATTAATGCTAAATTCATAATTAGATTCACACACACTTGGTCCATTAACCACCAAGCCCATTTCTTGAACCTTACTAATGGTAAATGAAACCCTATCTGTATCATCCATCATGCCAGATAAAACTGCCGCCATAAAAGGTGCAGGATAGTGAGACTTGAGCCAAGCAGTATGATAAGACACATAGGCATACGCCACCGAGTGAGATTTATTAAAACCATAGCCTGAAAATTTATCAATCAAATCGAAAATTTCATTAGCTTTCTTCGAATCAATGTCTTTTTCAGCAGCACCTTTAACAAACACGCTGCGCTGACGACTCATCTCATTGGCTTTTTTCTTACCCATCGCACGTCTAAGTAAATCTGCACCGCCTAAAGAATAGCCTGCCATTACTTGTGCCGATTGCATCACCTGTTCTTGGTACAAAAATACGCCATTGGTCGGTTTAAGAATTTGTTCTAGCATTGGGTGTGGGTATTTAACCTGAGCGCCATGCTTTACATTAATATAATCATCGACCATGCCTGCATCTAATGGACCTGGGCGATATAGTGCTAACATCGCAACAATATCCTCAAAATTATCCGCTTGCAATTTCTTTAGATAACTGCGCATACCTTCGGATTCTAATTGAAAAATACCTGTTGTATCGCAACGTTGAAGCAATTCATAGACTTTTTTATCATCCAATGGCAAGGCATCTAAATCAATCGGTTCATCTGACAAGCCTTCAGCACTAATCAGTTTAATAGCCTTATGGATAACCGTTAAATTAGACAATCCCAAAAAGTCAAATTTAACCAAACCAACCGCTTCAACATCATCCTTATCAAATTGAGAAACCACGCCATCATTCTCACCATGACCTTTATATACTGGACAAAAATCACTAATTTTGCTCGGTGCAATCACCACGCCACCTGCATGTGTGCCAACGTTTCGTACCAAGCCTTCTAACTGCTTAGAAAGATCAATTAATGCCGTGACACTTTCTTCTGAATCATAACGAACTCGTAATTCCTCCGAACCTCCTTCTTCGGGCTCACTCAAGGCCTTTTCAAGTGTTATTTTCAAATCATGAGGAATCATCTTTGATATTTTGTCACTAAAGCCATAAGGATGCCCCAAAACACGCCCCACATCACGCACAACGCCTTTAGCTGCCATCGTGCCATAAGTGATAATTTGTGAAACTTTTTCATGACCATACTTTTTGGACACATAGTCAATCACTTCATCTCGACGATCAGTGCAAAAATCAATGTCAAAATCTGGCATTGAAACTCGCTCTGGATTTAAAAAACGCTCAAATAACAATTCATGTTTAATCGGGTCAACATTAGTAATTCCCAAAACATAAGCCACTAAAGAGCCAGCGCCAGAACCACGACCTGGACCTACTGGAATGTCATTTTCTTTTGACCACCTGATAAAGTCTGCCACAATTAAAAAATAACCTGGAAACCCCATTTGAATAATCACATCCAACTCAAATTTTAAGCGTTGGTGATAAACCTGCGCATCAACTTTTAAGTTTTGTAAACGCTGAATCAAACCACACTCTGATTCTTCACAAAAAAATTGCTCTATGGTTAAACCTTCTGGCACAGGAAAATCTGGCAAATAATTCTTTTTGAATAACTCAAAATGCACATTGCAACGTTTGGCAATTTCTAATGTATTTTCTAAAATTTCTGGTAAATCAGTAAATAGTTCATACATTTGTTTAGATGATTTTAGAAATTGCTGATTAGAAAAATGTCGTTCACGCCGCGTATCATCCAAAAGACCACCCTGAGAAATACAAATCCTAGCCTCATGCGCATCAAAATCACTTTCATTTAAAAATTGCACATCGTTTGTTGCCACAACGGCAATACTAAGTTCAAGTGCTAATTCAATACAAAGATGTAAGTGTTTTTCGTCAAATTCCCTTGAAGTTCTCTGTACGCCTAAATAATAACGCTCAACAAAAACAGCCTGCCAGAATTCAGCTTTTTGTTTAGCCTCAAGCATTTGATTCGATATTAAGTGTTTAGCTACATCGCTATAAATGGGGGTTGCGATCATAATCAAACCTTGATTATAATCAATGAGTTGTTGCTGCGTTACGCTAACACACTCAAATGAGCGTCCTTGAGTATAGGACAAAGAAATTAGCTCAGAAAGATTAAGATAACCTTGATGGTCTTGACACAATAATAAAACCGAATAAAACTCACCCTCTTTATCTTTAACATTAATTCTAGCACCAAATATTGGCTTGATGTTAGCGGCAGTAGCCTTTTGATAAAATTTAACGGCGGCAAAAAGGTTAGATTCATCCGTTAGTGCAATTGAATCCATGCCAATTTCTTGTACTTTTTCAATCAATTTTGGAATGCGTACCAAAGAATTCTCAACCGAGAATTCACTTTGACAATGTAGATGTACAAAACTAGAGATAGGCATGATTAACTGAACTTTTTATAAACTTTGGTGTGTTTTCCGAGCATAATCAAGTTCAAAAAAACAGAATCAATTCTAAATACTAACACCAAATCATGTTTAACATGTATTGCCTCAAAACCTTTTAAATTACCCTTTAAAGGGTGTCTTTTATACGCCAGATTAATTATGTTACCTAGGGTTAAATCGGCAATAATATTTTGTAAATTAATCCAATCATTTTTTGCATAAATACCACTTTTTTGCGTTTTTAACAAGTCTTTCTTAAAAGATTTCTCAATCCTAATTTTAAGTGGCATACTAACTTAAATTCGAAAACAACTCATCCACACTATCAAATATCTGTGTATTTTCATTTTTATTAATATTTTCTATTCTAGCATTCAACTCATTTGAGGGCACCTCTAATGTGAACGGCAATGCCTTTTCTGTTGCTACTTTGGCTAAAAATATATTTACAGCATCACCAAAACTTAAGCCTAAACTAGAAAAAACCACCTTGGCATCTTGATAAAATTTATCCTCAACTCTTAAACTTGTTTGAATCCTCATGCACACCTCATTTAAACAACTAATAGACTACTATTATACACCATTTGGATTATATTCACCCCTCAAACAAAAGAATACCTCAAAAATTGAGGTATTCTTTTTTAACTCGCTAGACCCTTCTAGAACCTAGGTCCAGCTGATTCTGTTAATGCAGTCTGTGCTGTTGCGTTAACTGTTTGCTTATGCGCTTTATTCGCTAAAGCAATTGCTGCGACATTTTTACCTGCTTTGTGCAATTTTTTAGCTTCTGTAATCATCTTTCTAGTATCACGCCACGCCATATTTACAGCAAGATTAGCCTTGTAGCCAGTCTCAGCCGCTTTAATAGCAGATTTAAACGAATTAGAATAGCCATTGTTCCAATTATGTACGCTACTTGAAGAACCAGCCTGAACCGTTAAGGCAAATACCGCCATTGTTGTTAATAATAATTTTTTCATTAGTGTCTCCTATTTTCTGTATCTATCAGCAGTAATTTCAAGACCATTGCTCATTGCTTGATGGAAGAACTCCATATTACGAAATGCTTCTGACTGAGCCTTTAATGGCTTGGCACGCATATTCTTCAAACAACCACCATAACGACGATGTAGTGTACCCATACCAGACCATTTTGCACGATACATAGGAATATGAGTAGTATGACCTAGTGCAGGGGATAGAATGTCGGCGCGTGCTTTTTTGCCTGCGTTATACACATGACAATCTGCACAAGACATGTTGAGCTGACCACGCTTAGCATAAAAGAAGGTCTTCCCCTTTTCATAAGCTACCCTAGCACCAATAGACTCAACTTTTACATTAACTTTTTGTCCAGCCGCTTGATCTGAAATCCAAGCACTAATACGAACAATCTTGCCTTTCTTAGAGCCTAACTTCTTACCCGTTTGTTGTTGGTAGCACTTTTTAATCGCACTTTCAAGTGTGACCACTTGCTGAGTTGCTTCATCAAAGTATGGGTGTTTAATGCGAGCCACTGCTGGATTTTTAAGTGAAGTACACTTATTAAGACCAAACTTCAAATACTCCTTACCACCTTTTTCCACCGCCTCCTCATAAGGGGGAATGCCGTCTAAGATTTCTTCAAATTGCTCTCTGGAATCTTGATCAACCGCATATACACCATTCGTATAGTCTGCAAATTCAACATTCGGAAGAATTGTTTTAAAATGGTTAATAAAGGCTTTTTGGTCAGACGCAACATCGGCTGATGCCACGTTAACCAACAAACCCAAACCAGCCACTGTGGTTATTAGTTTTTTCATTAATATATCCTCAGTAATTATAAACAGTTACTTAGACTTTGCAGTCACAGAACCTGTTTTACCTTTGTTGTCTTTGTACTTAAGTTCAATAGTATCACCTTTAACCCCAGGAACATTGAACTGAAAGTACGGATTTTTAGAAATTGAACTACCAATATCAGCATCTACAACTTTATTGCCATTGTGTAATACAGCCATATGCTCAATATAGTTAGCTGGTACAATTTTACCTTTTACCTTACGTAAGCCTGTTTCCATTGGGTGTTTAATTATTGTTTTAATTTTGATAACACCTTCTTTAGCTTTGATCTTGAATTTAATTTTTGCCATCTTTATATTCTCCTTTAATATGATTAATTAACCGCCACAGCCGCCAATAGTAACTTTAACCTCTTTCGCAACTTGGGTTGTAACACCATTTGCTGTTACTAGCGCTATAACTTGGGAAGTTTTACCCATCTTCACATTGGTAGAAATATAACCTTGAGCGCCAGATAAATTAAATGAAGCCGCTAAAGGGGTAAAATTTTCCTTGATATAGAAAGAAATATTGGTAACATTTTCAATCTTAGAGGCATCAACTGTCAATCTTACAACCCCACCATTTTCAGCAATTGTGGGCGCTTTAAGTTTAAACAACCCTTCACCAACACTTGCTATTGAAGCACTTGCCGCATCTGATTTAACCTTAAAACTTGCAGAATTAGCAAAAACCATGCTTGGGGTTAGCAAACCTGCACCCACCGCTGTGGCAACTGCAGAGCCTGCCATTACACTTTTTAGAAATAACCTTCTTTTCATCTTGTTCTCCTTATTTTGAATAAATGAAATCTGTAATTTGATCAATTTGCCTTTCAGTTAATACTTGGTGCTTACCAAATGGAGGCATAATTGAATGTGGATTTTTAATCGTTGAATCCCAAATTTGCTCTCTTAAATCGGCTTTATTTGGGTATCTTGCCTTCATCGCAAGTAGTTCTGGTCCAATTGTTCCTGGTAGGTTGCCGTCTAGAATCACGTGACATGCTAGACAATTGCCCAACTTACGACCGAAAGTTACCTCTTCGCCCGTCATCTCTTTAGCACCTGCTTGTGTTGGCATCATAAATAATATTGCCAATATCACAACTGCTGAGATAGAAGAAATGCTTTTATTCATATTTCTCTCCTCTTTATATAAAAAAAATAAATGCCTCAACAAAGCGTTAAGCCTTGACATAGGGGAATGATATAACACTTAAAAATACTTTGCAACTCTTTTATTAAAGCCTTATATTATAATATTCTAAACTTCTAAAAACAATTTGACGTAATACCCCTATTTTATGACCTTATTGCAAAGATCTCTTTTCATGCCAACTGCAAGTAATGCTATTTATAAAAAATCAGTGTTGCTTGTTTGATACAGGAAAAACCCAGTCATTCTTCAAAAATAAGTCAACAAATGGACAAACAATAAGAAATTATTTGGTTAATTTTTTCCACTCAAACTTGCTGTGCAGCCTTGATAAGTGCTTGGGCTTTATGCATGGTTTCATCCCACTCTGATTGGGCTGTAGAGTCATAAACAATACCCGCTCCAGCTTGAACATAAAGTATTTGGTCTTTAATCACAGCAGTGCGAATGGCAATGGCCATATCCATACATCCATGCCAAGATAAATAGCCAATTGCACCTGAATAAATATTGCGTTTTAAAGGCTCAACTTCATTGATAATTTCCATGGCTCGAACTTTGGGTGCGCCACTGAGTGTGCCTGCTGGAAAAGTTGCTTTTAAGACATCAATCACACTAACACCATCTTTAAGCTCACACTCAACGTTTGAGACAATATGCATGACATGTGAATAGCGCTCAACAAACATTTTATCAGTCAGCTTAACTGTGCCAGTTCTTGCAATACGACCCAAATCATTACGACCCAAGTCAATCAACATTAGATGCTCTGCAATTTCTTTTTCATCATTCAATAAATCTTGCTCTAAATTTAAATCTTGGGCATGATTTTTACCGCGCATGCGTGTGCCTGCCATAGGTCTAACGGTTGCACATCTATTGCTGTCCACACGAGTGAGAATCTCTGGTGAAGAGCCAATAATCATAACCTCATCCAAGTTAAGATAATACATATAAGGCGATGGATTAAGGCGTCTAAGTTGCCGATATAGTTCAATTGCTGGCGCTTTAAATGTTGCACTCAGTCTTTGTGAAGGCACCACTTGCATGACATCACCAGCCTTGATATATTGCTGGATGGTGTCAACAGCAACTTTATAGTTTTGTTCGCCAAAGCTAGAAATAAAATCTGCACTACTAAGATGGTCAGACTGATAATCTTTTTTAATTAAAGGCTGGTTAATCTGATGCTCAATTTCATTTAACCTTAATTGTGCATCTTCAAAACTTTGCTTGGCAGGATTAATGTGTGTCATTAAAAAAGCCTTATTGGCTAAATTATCAAATACCACCAAATCATTAGACACCATAAGCATGATATCTGCAATATTAAGCTCATCTCTTTGCTTGGTGTGTTTTAATTTTGGTTCGATATAGTGAATAATTTCATAGCCAAAATAGCCCACCAAACCGCCATTAAACTCTGGCAAATTATCAATTTTTGGCACTTTGTATTGCTGTTGATATTGCTCAATCCATAGTAGTGGGTCTGGCGCTATAAGTGATTCAAACAACTGTGCATTTTGCTCAATACGCACTTCATTGCCAAATACCTTAATGACAGTTTGCGCACTTAGGCCAATCATCGAATAACGACCCCATTTTTCTCCGCCTTGTACGGATTCAAAAAGATAAGAATAAGGCGTATCTGCCAGTTTTAAATACAAACCTAATGCGGTATCAGTATCTAAAACCACCTCCTTAAAAACGGGAATATGGTTATAGCCTTGTTCAACAAATTGATTGAAACTAGATTGGTTCATATAAAAAATATTTGTATAGCAATGTTAAGTATTTTAAACCTTGTAGATCTCATAATAAAAAAACCACATCAATTTTGATTAATGCGGTTTTTCTTTTTAAGCAAAAGTTAATATCACTCCCCTTGTGCTTGCTCCTCTGCCTCGCTTAATTGATCGGCCAACGCCTGCTGTGCATCAACTGTTTGGGTAATACTTGCAACATATTTAGCACGACGCGCTTGATGGTGTTTAAAGCCTGTGCCTGCTGGAATCAATCGACCCACAATCACGTTTTCTTTCAAACCTTGGAGTGTATCTACACGTCCTGTTGTTGACGCTTCTGTCAACACACGAGTTGTTTCTTGGAACGAGGCAGCAGAAATAAACGACTCAGTTGCCAAAGATGCTTTGGTGATGCCCATTAACAATCTTTGATAGATGATTAAGTCTTTACCTTGCGCTTCTAGTTGCTTATTGGTTTCAATGACTCGACCATATTCAGCAGTTTCACCATTAACAAACGATGAATCGCCCGCATTAAGAACCTCAACTTTACGTAGCATTTGTTTAACAATCACCTCAATATGCTTGTCAGAAATATTAACACCTTGCAAACGATAAACATTTTGAACCTCTCTAACAACATAATTAGCCAACATCTCAACGCCCAATAAACGTAAGATATCATGTGGATTAGATGGACCGTCTGAAATGACATCGCCTTTTTCAATCGTTTCACCATCAAATACGTTAATCTGACGCCATTTGTGAATCATCATTTCAATGGCTTCACCTTCTACACTGGTAATAATTAAACGGTCTTTAGATTTGGTAGAACTACCAAAACTAATCACGCCAGTTGCTTCTGCAAGAATTGAATGGTCTTTAGCCTTACGTGCTTCAAACAAATCAGCAACACGTGGTAGACCACCAGTAATGTCGCTTGTTTTAGACAAATCTTTAGGAATTTTAGCCAATACTTCACCTGCCGCAATCACTTGATTGTCGTCTAAAGTAATCTTAACAGTTGATGGCAGATAATGTGTTGATAGTACAATTTCAGAATCACTTTCCTTAACCATTTTAATAAGTGGCTTTAATCCTTTTGCTGCCGTTGATCTTTCGGCTTCATCAATCATTTCAAAGAACGTTAAGCCCGTCAATGGATCGGTGTTTTTATTAACCGTCAAACCCTCAACAAAATCTACAAAAATCACACGACCTGCTTGCTCAGAAATAATAGGATGTGTATGCGGATCCCAATCAGCAATCTTGTCTTTTGCTTTAACTGTACCACCTTCTCGCACATGCACAACTGCACCATAAGGAATTTTATAACGCTCAACCTCTTGACCTTTGTTATTACGAATGGTCACCTCAAAAGAACGAGAAATCACCACTAAATCATTATTTTCATTGGTGATTGATTTTAAGTTTTCAAAGTATGCAATACCGTCCGTATTAACATTAATACTACTGACTGCAGTAGAAGCAGATGCAGCGCCACCAATATGGAAAGTACGCATGGTTAACTGCGTGCCTGGCTCACCAATGGATTGTGCTGCAATAACACCAATCGCCTCACCAACACCAATTTTATGACCACGTGCCATATCATTACCATAACATGATGAACATACACCATAGCGTGTATCACAAGTAATAGCAGAACGTACTTTAATTGACTCAATGCCTAATTCATTAATCTTATCTAAGTCATTCAAGGAGACTAAATGACTTTTTTCTAAAAATACCTCTGTTGAATCTGGCATTAATACGGTTTCTGCTGTCACTCGACCTAATGTTGCCGCACCCAAGGTTTGTACAATATTACCGCCATCAATCATTGCTTTCATAATCAGACCATTATCAGTACCACAATCATCTTCAGTAATAACCAAGTCTTGTCCAACATCCACCAAACGTCTGGTTAAATAACCAGAGTTTGCTGTTTTAAGCGCTGTATCAGCCAAACCTTTACGCGCACCATGTGTGGAAATAAAGTACTGCATATTGTTCAAACCTTCACGGAAATTTGAGGTAATTGGTGTTTCAATAATTGAGCCATCTGGCTTCGCCATCAATCCACGCATACCTGATAATTGGCGCATTTGTGCAGGAGAGCCCCTTGCACCCGAATCAGCCATCATATAAACTGAATTGAGCGAGGTAAGCTTTTGAATTTTACCATCAGCATCAATGAAATCTTCAAAACCAATTTTGTCCATCATTGCTTTTGCCACTTTTTCAGAGGTCCGAGACCAAATATCAATCACCTTGTTATAACGTTCGCCATCGGTCACAATACCTTTAGAAAACTGTTCCTGAATATCTTTAACTTGAACTTCTGCCTGCTCAATCATCTCAGCTTTAGAATCTGGAATGATCATATCATTTGAACAAAATGAGATGCCTGATTTGGTTGAATATTGAAAACCCATGTACATCATTTGATCAGCAAACATAACCGTTTGCTTTAGTTCTTGTGTGCGGTAGCAAACATGAATTAAATTAGAAACCACTTTTTTACTAATCGCCTCATTGATTAAGTCAAACGACAACCCATTTGGCAAAATTCTTGAAAAAATCGCACGACCCACCGTGGTATCAACAATGCGCTTAGAACTTGGCTCAAATTTACCATCAATCTTTTGATAATCTTGGATGCGTAGTTTGACCTTGGCATGCAAGGTAGCATTGTCAGACTCGTAAGCATTAAGTGCTTCAATTGCATTTGCAAAAATTAGCCCTTCACCTTTTTGGTTAATCATCTCACGAGTCATATAGTAAAGACCCAAGATAACATCTTGTGAAGGCACAATAATAGGTTCACCACTAGCAAGGTGTAATACATTATTAGACGCCAACATTAATGTTCTCGCCTCTAATTGCGCTTCTTCAGACAAAGGCACATGCACTGCCATTTGGTCGCCATCAAAGTCAGCATTGAATGCACCACATACAAGTGGATGTAGTTGAATGGCTTTGCCTTCAATTAATAGCGGCTCAAATGCTTGAATGCCTAAACGGTGTAATGTGGGTGCACGATTTAGTAATACTGGATGCTGATGCACAACCCTTTCTAAAATATCCCACACTTCTGGCGACTCACTTTCTACCATTTTCTTGGCAGCTTTAATGGTTGAGGCTAAACCCTTAGCTTGCAACCTGTTATAAATAAATGGCTTAAACAATTCCAACGCCATTTTCTTAGGCAAACCACATTGATGCAACTTAAGATAAGGCCCGCAAACAATCACTGAACGACCTGAATAATCAACTCGCTTACCCAATAAGTTTTGACGGAAACGGCCTTGCTTGCCTTTAATCATATCTGATATAGACTTCAAAGGACGGCGATTATTACCCATCACAGCACGACCACGACGACCGTTATCAATTAGTGAATCTACTGCTTCTTGAAGCATACGTTTCTCATTACGAACAATAATTTCAGGCGCATCAAGCTCTAATAAGCGTGCCAGACGATTATTGCGGTTAATCACACGACGATATAAGTCGTTAAGATCTGAGGTTGCAAAGCGACCGCCATCTAATGGTACTAAAGGACGTAAATCAGGCGGAAGAATTGGCAGTACTTTTAACACCATCCACTCAGGCTTGTTGCCAGATTGAATTAATGAGTTAACCAGTTTAAGGCGTTTGTTGTATTTTTTAAGCTTGGTTTGGCTCTTTGTGTTTAGACTATCTTCACGTAAATTAGCCGCTTCAACTTCAAGTTTCATGTCAGACAAGACATCTTGAATGGCTTCTGCACCCATTTTTGCTTCAAACTCATCATCACCATATTCATCTAGTGCTTCAAAATACATATCTTCGGTTAATAACTGTTTGTGCACAAGCGGTGTTGAGCCTGGATCGGTCACTAAGAATGCTTCAAAATAAAGCACACGCTCAATATCCTTGAGTGTCATATCCATCAACAATCCCAAGCGTGAAGGCAAAGATTTTAAATACCAAATATGCGCAACTGGTGCTGCTAATTCGATATGACCCATGCGCTCACGGCGAACTTTTGAATACGTTACTTCAACCCCACATTTCTCACACACAACATTACGAAATTTCATGCGCTTGTATTTGCCACACAAACACTCAAAATCTTTCATCGGACCAAATATTTTGGCACAAAACAAGCCTTCTCTTTCGGGCTTAAAGGTGCGATAGTTAATTGTTTCAGGCTTTCTAACCTCGCCATATGACCATGAACGAATCTTCTCAGGAGAAGCCAGTCCAACTCTAATTGCGTCAAAATTTTGCTCTTTTTGCTCTAACTTATGAATTTTTAATAAATCTCTCATTGAATTCTCCTAATTAGTGTTGCTCTAACTCAACATCAATACCTAACGAACGAATCTCTTTCACCAAAACATTAAATGATTCTGGCATGACTGACTCTGTTAAATTCTTACCATCAACAATACTCTTATACATTTTTGCTCGTCCTACGACATCATCAGATTTTACGGTTAACATTTCGCGCAATGTATGTGCTGCACCATAAGCTTCTAATGCCCACACCTCCATCTCACCAAATCTTTGACCACCAAACTGAGCTTTACCACTAAGTGGTTGCTGTGTTACTAGTGAATAAGGACCAGTAGAACGCGCATGCATCTTGTCATCAACTAAATGATTCAGTTTTAACATATGCATATAACCAACGGTCACGGGGCGATCAAATGGCTCACCTGTACGACCATCATATAATTGCTCTTGTCCAGACTCTGGCAAATCAGCCAACCTAAGTAGTGATTTAATATCGGCTTCTTTAATGCCATCAAATACTGGCGTTGCCATCGGCACACCTTCACGCAAATTATTGGCCAATTCAATAATTTCTTCATCGCTAAAGGAAGCTAAATCTTCTTGCTTGCCATGGGTGTTATAAACCTTGTCTAAGAAGTCTCTAATTTCTGCAACCATCTCAGTGCGTTTTTCATCTAACATAGCAGCAATCTTATGCCCTAAACCTTTGGCAGCATAACCTAAGTGAACTTCCAATACTTGACCCACATTCATACGCGATGGCACGCCTAATGGATTAAGCACAACATCTATGGTGTCGCCATCTTTAAGATAAGGCATGTCCTCTACTGGTGCTACTTGTGAAATAACCCCTTTATTGCCATGACGTCCAGCCATTTTATCGCCTACTTGAAGCGTTTTACGGGTCGCCACGTAAACTTTAACCATCTTCATAACACCTGGTGGCAATTCTGCGCCTTCGTTAATCTTGGCTTTTTCTTCTTTAAAAAATTTCTCAAATTCAACTTGCTTGGTTTTAGCTTGTTTAACCAATGCTGCCACTTCTTTATTAACAATTGCATCTTTAACTTTAAACTTGGCAATGTCTTTATTGTCAATTTTTTTCATCAGTCTGGCGTTTAACTTCTCACCTGCTTTGATATCACCGACCGCCTTACTTAGCACATTACCAGAAAGTTTCAAACGCACACGACGGAATATATCGTCATCAATAATGCTAAATTCATCATCAATGTCTTTTTTAATTCTCTCTAAACGGTCTGCATCAATACTTAATGCTCTGGCATCTTTTTCCACGCGATCACTTGTAAATACTTGAACATCGATAACAACCCCAGATTTAGAAGCGCCAACACGTAATGATGAATCTTTAACATTGTTGGCTTTTTCGCCAAAAATAGCTCTGAGTAATTTCTCCTCAGGAGAAAGCACTGTTTCGCTCTTAGGGGTTACCTTGCCTACCAAGATATCGCCACCTTTAACGCGAGCGCCTACATAAACAACACCCACTTCATCTAATTTAGCCAGTGCCGACTCGCTAACATTTGGAATGTCTGCAGTAATCTCTTCAGGACCTAATTTGGTATCACGCAAATAAGAGGTCAGTTCTTCAATATGAATTGTTGTATAACGATCTTCTTGTACAATTTTCTCTGAAATTAAAATTGAATCTTCAAAGTTATAGCCGTTCCAAGGCATAAACGCAATCTTCATGTTTTGACCCAGCGCCAACTCGCCCATATCAGTTGATGGGCCATCTGCCAATACATCGTCAGTCGCAATTTTGTCGCCTGTTTTAACCAAAGGCTTTTGATTAATACAAGTGTTTTGATTGGAGCGTGAATACTTTGTTAAGTTGTAAATATCAACACCCAATTCACCCGCTTTAGTTTGCTTAGAGTCTACGCGAATAACAATGCGTGACGCATCTACCGCCTCAACCACACCGCCATGTTTAGCAGTCACACAAACACGAGAGTCTGTTGCCACAACACGCTCAATACCTGTACCAACCAATGGCTTTTCAGCTTTTAACACGGGAACAGCTTGGCGTTGCATGTTTGAACCCATCAGTGCACGGTTTGCATCATCATGTTCTAAGAAAGGAATCAGCGATGCTGCTACCGATGCAATTTGCTTAGAGTCAATATCGATTAACGTAACTTCCGCTGAATTTACCAAAACAAACTCGTTTTTATGACGACAAGAAATAAGATCATCCATTAACTTGCCTTTATCGTTCACCGTCGTATTTGCTTGTGCAATTGTATGTGTGATTTCATCAATGGCTGAAACATAAATCACTTTTTTAGTAACTTTGCCATTTTTAACCACTTGAAAAGGTGTTTCTAAAAAACCATAATTGTTTGTTCTAGCATAAACAGCCAATGTATTAATCAGACCAATGTTAGGGCCTTCTGGGGTTTCAATTGGACACAAGCGACCATAGTGTGAATGATGCACATCACGCACTTCAAAACCAGCACGTTCGCGAGTTAATCCGCCAGGACCTAACGCAGAAATACGACGTTTATGAGTCACCCCTGACAAAGGATTCACTTGATCCATAAATTGAGACAACTGAGAAGAGCCAAAAAATTCTCTAACTGCTGCAGACACAGGTTTAGAATTGATTAAATCTTGTGGGGTTAATTCGTCTGTTTCGGCTAAATTCAAACCTTCTCTGACTGCTTTTTCAACCCTAACAAGACCAATTCTAAACTGATTTTCAATCATCTCACCAATTGCTCTTACGCGTCTGTTGGCTAGCGTATCAACATCATCAACAGAATCATTGCCATCTTTAATATTAATGAGTAACTTAATAACACTAATAATGTCATCATTGGTTAATATATGTTCGCCTGTTTCAGACCCAATACCCAAACGACGATTAAGCTTCATACGACCGACTTTTGATAAATCATAGCGGTCGTTTTTAAAAAATAAATTGTTAAATAATAGATTAACTGCATCTTCAGTGGCAGGCTCACCTGGACGCATCACATGATAGATGGACATACGAGACTCAATCTCAGTTTGCGTTTCATCTAAGCGCAATGTATCTGAAATATAAGCACCTGTCTCAGAGGTGTTAATATAAAGAATTTCTATTTTTTTAACTTTGCTGGTGCTTAATAACTCTAATACTTCTTCAGAAATAACCGTATTGACTGGTATTAAAATTTCACCCGTATCTTTATCAATAATATCAATAGAAATGACCTTATCAAGTAAATACTCCAATGGCGCATTGATTGATTTAATGCCCACTTTTTCCAATAACTTGACATGCTTGGCAGTGATTCTACGGCCTTTTTCAACCACCACATTTTGATTGGCAACAATATCAAATTCTGCAATCGTGCGTTGCAGGCGAATCGGTGCCATGCTTAAATCGCATGATTTAACTTTTAATTTAACAGCGGTTTTTTCAAAAAAGGTTTCAAGAATGCCTTCACTATTTAAGCCCATAGCACGTAATAATGTGGTCACTGGCAATTTTCTACGTCTGTCAATTCGAACATACAAATGCTCGTGATGGTCATATTCAAAATCCAACCATGAACCACGGTAAGGAATAATACGGGAAGAAAATAAAATCTTACCTGAAGAGTGCGTTTTACCCTTATCATGTTCAAAAATAACACCTGGAGATCTGTGCAATTGAGACACAACAACACGCTCAGTACCATTAATAACAAAGGTACCTGTGTCGGTCATTAGTGGCAATTGCCCTAAATAAACATCTTCTTCAATAATTTGCTTAACTTTGCGCTTTTTCTTCAAAGTTGAACCGTTTTTATCAAACAAAACCAAATTTAATTTAACACGCAATATGGATGCAAACGTTACCCCGCGTAACTTACATTCTTCAACACTAAATTTAGGCTCTTGTAATTCATAATCAACATACTCAATTTGTGCATAGCCATTAACCGCAGTAATCGGAAACACCGATTGAAAAACGCCGTGCAAACCAATATCTTGCTTGGTTTTGCTACCCACTTGGATAAAACTGTTAAATGAGTCAATTTGGATTGCCAATAAATCTGGTCCGCTCAAGATTGATTCTCTAGAACCAAAGTTATTTCTAATTCGCTTTTTTTCGGTAAATGAATAAGCCATGAATACCTCGTATTGGGTTGATCGTGTTATATAAAAATTTCTTCTTAATCAACAAACTTCAACTTATATTTTTAAAAAACATCTGATTGATGTTTGTGCTTTAATTTAGTGTACAAATAAAACACCAAAATCCTCTTATGAGAATTCTGGTGTTTTTGCATTTAACTAATTATTTTAGCTCTACGCTAGCACCAGCTTCTTCAAGCTGCTTTTGGATGTCTTCAGCTTCTGTTTTAGATGCGCCCTCTTTGATTGCTACTGGCGCAGACTCAACCATGTCTTTAGCTTCCTTAAGACCCAGTCCAGTAATACTACGAACCGCCTTAATAACAGCAACTTTCTTCTCGCCAAATGAGGTCAACATAACATTAAACTCATCTTTCTCAGCGACTGCGTCACCTGCATCTGCTACTGCTGCAACTGGTGCTGCTGCAACTGGTGCTGCACTTACACCAAACTTTTCTTCCATTGCTGATACTAATTCAACAACATCCATTACCGACATATCAGCAATTGCATTTAAAATATCTTCATTGGTTAATTTAGCCATGATATTTACTCCTTTTATTTATTTATGTTTGTTTTTGATCACGAACTGCTGCCACTACTCGAGTCGCTTTAGTTGGCACCTCAATTAAAGTTCTAACTAGCTTCTCAACTGGTGCTAGCATTAACGCCATTGTGATACCAATTGCTTGATCTTTAGTTGGTAAGTCTGCAATGCGTTTAAGCTGATTTGATTCTACAAATTCACCTGAAACACCCAAACCTTTAACAACTAAATCTTCATTCTCTTTAATAAAGTTTTTAAATACTCGTGCTACTGCACCTGGGTCTTGTTGTGAAAAACCCAAAATAACGGGTCCGCTAAGAACCGGCAACACACATGCGCATTCTGTCTTTACCAATGCTCTTTTTGCTAGTGAGTTCTTTACAACACGTAAAGTCACGTCAGCATCAAGTGCACTTGAACGTAAATTAGTCATTTGCTCAACTGTCAATCCGCGATACTCAGCAACGCCAACAGCAACTGACACTTTTGCAAGTGAGTTTACTTGTTCAACAACTGCCTTTTTTGCCATTAGATTTAGAGCCATTTACCTCTCCTGAACAATTTAAAAAAGAAAGTCATCTTTTGATAACTTTCGCCACAGAGTATTTGCATACCCTCTACATAGGCAGATTGAGAAAATCAATCAATTAAACAAACACACCAGAAGACATGTTTGCACCTATGGTCTTTGAGGTCATGCAAGACACATCTTGCGACCCAAAGAATTCTTTTAAAGATGCTTTGCATAATTATGCAAAGGTCTCTTTTAATAACATTTAAATATCTATACTTGCCAAATCAACGCTAAGTCCTGGTCCCATAGTCGAAGAAATGCTTAATTTTTTAAAATAAATACCCTTGGCTGAACTGGGTTTTGCTTTTTTAAGTGCTTCTATCAAAGTATTAATATTTTGCGCCAATGCACTTGCATCAAATGATGCCTTGCCAACACAGCCATGAACAATGCCAGCTTTATCAGCACGATAACGCACTTGACCTGCTTTGGCGTTATTAACAGCAGTTGCAACATCTGGCGTTACTGTGCCAACTTTAGGATTGGGCATTAAACCACGAGGTCCTAACACTTGACCTAGACGCCCCACAACACCCATAGCATCTGGAGAGGCAATCACCACATCATAATTTAAATCACCATCTTGCATAGATTTCATTAAGTCTTCCATGCCAACGACATCTGCACCAGCATCTTGTGCTTTGGACACGTTATCACCTTGGGTAAATACAGCAACACGAACTGTTTTTCCTGTGCCATTTGGCAGTACTACTGCACCACGAACATTTTGGTCAGATTTCTTAGAATCAATACCTAAATTGATACTCACATCAATTGACTCATCAAATTTTGCTGTTGTGCATTTTTTTAATAAATCCAACGCATCGTTGATTGGATAACGCTTGTTAGACTCAACCTTGGCTGAAATGTCTTTTTGTTTTCTAGTTAATTTAGCCATCTGCTCAAGCCTCCACCGTAATGCCCATTGACCTAGCTGTGCCAGCAATAATATTAACGGCTGCATCCATGTCATTTGCATTCAAATCTTTCATCTTCATACCAGCCACTTGTTCTAATTGAGCGCGAGTAATGTTGCCCACTTTATCTAAATGAGGAACGCCACTGCCTTTTTTAATGCCTGTTACTTTTAGGATTAACAAGGCTGCTGGTGGCGTTTTAGTTACAAAGGTAAAACTACGATCACTATAAACCGTAATCACAACAGGCACTTTCATGCCTTTATCAATGTCTTGAGTCTTTGCGTTAAACGCTTTACAAAATTCCATAATATTAACACCATGCTGACCCAATGCAGGACCAACTGGTGGTGATGGATTTGCTTCTTGTGCAGCCACTTGAAGCTTAATGTAGGATTCAATTTTTTTAGCCATTTTACATTCCTTGAGGATTTTTCCTCGTTTTGGGTACAAACGCCGACTAGGCTCCCCTGTTAAATCACGGCTTCAAAAGCCGTCCATCATTTAAGTCTTCTCTACTTGGGAGAATTCTAATTCTACTGAGGTGGAACGTCCAAAAATTAGCACCTCTATTTTCAGTAAATTCTTTTCGTAATCAACCGCTTCAACCAAGCCGTTAAATTCATTAAACGGTCCATCAATAACCAAAATCTCTTCACCCGGTTGATAAGCCACTTTAGGTTTAGGCTTGTCAGCACCTTCTTGCACACGTGCAAGAATTTTATCAACTTCACGCTGCGTAATTGGAGAAGGCTTGCCTGATGAACCACCAATAAAACCAATCACATTATTGGTATTTTTAACCAACAACCAACTGGGTTCAGTCAACTCCATATTCACCAACATATAGCCCGGGAAAAACTTACGTTCTGCAGTTTTTTTCTGCCCATCTTTTAACTCAACAACTTGCTCAGTCGGTACCAAAACCTCACCCACTAAGTCTTCAAGCCCTTCTCTAATAACAGACTCTTCAATTGCAGTCTTAACTTTTGCCTCAAAACCACTTCTTGCATGAAGCACATACCATCTTTTAGACATTTTAGCCCTCTTAATTTGTTAACAATTGCACCAGCCATGAAAGCAATGCATCAACCATCCACAAGAAAATAGCCACAATCACAACAGCAACCATAATCATGCCTGTGGTTTTCATGGTTTCATCGCGCGTGGGCCATACAACTTTACGTAATTCAATTTTTGTCTCGATTAAAAATGAGCTAAAACGCACACCTTGGGGCGACTTAAAAAACACAAAACCTGCCAACACAAGACCTATTAATAAAACCAATACTTTGTATAGTATTGTACTTAATCCTAATGGATCTAAATAAAACAACACAAGAGATACAACCACAATCAAAACGGATACAACCATTCCTAGTGATGACTCTTTTGCTTGTTTTTCTACTGCTTTAGTCACATTACATCCTTTAACATGGCAGGCAAGGAGGGACTCGAACCCCCAACCAATGGTTTTGGAGACCATTACTCTACCAATTGAGCCACTTGCCTATAAATCTTAAAGGCTTGAACAATTGCCCAAGCCGACTTTATTTGTTTTTAAATCAGTTTAAGTTTTAACTTTTTAACTAATCCGTCACCTTAGAAACCACACCCGCACCTACTGTGCGACCACCTTCTCTAATAGCAAACCTTAACCCATCTTCCATTGCAATTGGTGAAAGTAATTCTATTTGCATTTTGACGTTATCGCCTGGCATCACCATCTCT
>JAUVOQ010000058.1 GCA_030599095.1 Candidatus Ruthturnera sp. | reverse complement strand
TTGTAGACAGAGGCTATAGAGGACACAAGATTGAGGAGGTTCAAGTGTTTTTATCTGGACAAAAGCGTGGGGTGACAAACAGCATTAAGAAGGCACTTAAACGTAGAAGCGCAATAGAACCTGAGATTGGGCATATGAAAAGTGATGGCAGGCTTAAGAGAAATTACCTTAAAGGTGAAATAGGAGATATGCTTAACGTTATTCTATGTGCCAGTGGACACAATCTAAGAAAAATTCTTAATAAGTTGGCACAAGATGCCAAGGATTTTTTGGATCAAATTCTCAAGGCTTGGTTTTGGATGTTAAGTCCATCTAAAAAAGTCAGGTTTGGGCTGTTGGGTTGCTAGGATTGGGTTTATTCAGGTCGGACTAAATACCATGTAAAAATATCATACTTTTTACCATTTAAAAACAAAATATGGGGCTTAACTATCTTAACTAGATAGTGTCATCATAAGATTTTAGCCTAAAGCATCATACACCTAATGCTTAAATTCAACCGACACGTAAGCGGTCGGCTGTAATGATTTGTTATGTGCTTTTATAGTTGCTCCTTAATAGTTTTTGCTAAACAATAGGCTAAATTACAAGTTTTATGCTTTAACTCTAAAAGTTCCATCCTGTCTTTATCTTTGGATAGTGATTGATTAGGGGTGATGAATTTTTAAATGAATTGATAGGCGTGGATTTGATAGGATAGATGCGAATTTATAGCAAAGAGGTTTGTTTGACCGTCATAGCAAGTATTCGTGGTTATAATAAGCCTATTATCTCAAATTTTTTGCTTAATGAAAGTTGATATTGTAATTATTGGTGGCGGTCCAGCAGGTTTAAGTTTTGCTAGTGCCATGCTTGATTCTAATGTTAAAGTGCTGTTGATTGAAAAATCAAGCCTTGATTCTATTGCCAATCCTCAAGCAGATGGCAGAGAAATTGCATTAACGCATCTATCATTAAAAATTCTAAAGAAGTTCGGTGTTTGGGATTTGATTAATCAGGCAGAAGTTTCTCCTTTAAAAGCAGCAAAAGTGTTTAATGGTGATTCCTCTTCTTTGTTAAATTTTACAACCAAGAATACCTCAATAGATGCTCTGGGCTATTTGGTGCCTAATTATCAAATCAGAAAAGCACTTTATACAAAGATTAAACAGGCAAAAAATATTGATATTGTCACTGATATAGGTGTTGAAAATGTAATTCAATTGGATGATTGTTCACAAGTGATTTTATCTAATGGTGATAAGATTGAGACCAAATTAGTCATTGCTGCTGATAGTCGTTTTTCAGACATTCGTCGAAAAGTTGGTATTCCAACTTTGATGAAGGATTTTTCTAAAGTCATGATTGTGACCCAGATGAGCCATGAAAGATCGCACAACAATATTGCTTTAGAGCGTTTTGATTATGGCAAAACGTTGGCATTATTGCCAATGGTGGGCAAGGTTTCATCTATTGTATTAACCGTTAAAACCGATCAATCTCAGGCAATGCTTGAGATGAATGAGGCTGATTTTAATCAAATAATGACACAATCATTTAAAGGCGAGTTGGGACAAATGATGCAAGTCGGCAAGCGGCATTCCTATTCCTTAGTGGCAACGCATGCGCAAACTTTTATCGCCAAGCGTTTTGCGCTGATTGGCGATGCCTCGGTGGGTATGCATCCTGTGACTGCGCATGGGTTTAATTTAGGCTTAAGAGGGCAAGATATATTAGCAAAATTAGTCAATGAGGCGCTGGCTAATGGCCAAGATATTGGCTCTGAATCATTACTAAAGTTGTATGAAAAAAAGCATATTAATTTAACCAGGTTAATGTTTTTTGGCACTAATGGCATTGTGGCATTATTTACTAACGATGCACCAGTTGTGAAGCAAGTTAGAAAATTCGTGCTTAAATTTGCCGAGCATTTTCCACCCATTAAGTACCTAATTTCTCATCATTTAACACAAGATAAAGAGCACAAATTTTTGCCCTTTCAATGAAAGTTGATTTAACCAGTCTTAGGCATGAATTTACTCAAAGTGGCTTAAATCGAGTTGATTTGAGCGATAATCCTTTTGAGCAATTTAAATTTTGGTTTCAACAAGTTCAAGAAGCAGGCGTGGTTGAACCGAGTGCCATGAGTTTGGCGACAAGTGATGACAGTGAAATAAGTATTAGAACTGTATTACTTAAATACTTTGACAAGCACGGTTTTGTATTTTTTACAAACTACAACTCTAAAAAATCTAAACAACTCCAATCCAATCCAAATGTGGCTTTATTGTTTCCATGGCTGGTTTTAGAAAGGCAGATTAAGATTTCTGGTTACGTAGAAAAAGTCAGCACATTTGAATCCTTAAAATATTTTTCTTCCAGACCAAAAGAATCTCAATTGGGTGCTTGGGCATCGCAACAATCATCAAATTTATCTTCAAGACAGGTGTTATTATCTCAATTTGAATCAATGAAGGCTAAATTTAGCAAGGGTGAAGTGCCATTACCTGATTTTTGGGGCGGTTATCGTGTTGTACCATTAAAGATTGAATTTTGGCAGGGCAGAGAAAATAGACTACATGATCGATTCATATACCAACTAAGTGAAAATAAGTGGAAAATTGAACGTCTAGCGCCTTAAACTACTTAGAACTTGTTTGGTATTAGGCTTGGCGCCTGTCCAAAATTCAAAAGCCACCGCCGCCTGTTCAACCAACATGCCTGAGCCGTCGCTAATCATTGAGCCGTAGTTGGTTGTTGCCCAGTTTATAAATGGCGTTTGTTTTCCATACATTAAATCGTAACAAACTGCATTGTTGGCAACGCCAGAGGCGATATTGGGCATTTTTCCATCAAGTGATGCGCTGGTGGCATTGATAATAATATCAACAGGGTCGTGTTTAATTTTATCCAAACTAAAACCGCAAGTTTTGCCAAATTTAGCAAAGTCTTTAGCTAGTTTAATTGCTTTAGAAGGAGTTCGATTGGCAATCATAACACGATTGGGTTGCTGCTCTAAAAGAGGCAATAAAATGCCTCGTGTTGCACCGCCTGCACCCAAAATTAGGATGACTTTATCTTTTAATTCAATGCTAAGATTGTGAGTTAAATCGTTAATTAGCCCAATGCCATCGGTATTTTCGCCAATGATTTTATCTTCTTCTATTTTAATGGTATTAACTGCACCCGCTATTTGGGCATTTAACGTCAGTTCGCTTGCAAATTTAAATGCGACTAATTTAAAAGGTACGGTAATATTAAAACCATTTGCACCTTGATTGATGAATGCTTGTGCCGAGGATGAAAAATCATCAATAGGTACTAGTATTTTATCATAACTAATTTCAAGCCCAGTCTGCTGGGCAAACTGGGTGTGAATGTTTGGCGATAAACTGTGTTTAATCGGATTGCCAAAAACAGCAAATTTATACATTATTAGCCTTAGTTTGTGTGTTTTGTTTTTGTTGAGATTTTGTTTTTTGCTGTTTGGCAGCATTATTTTGATTAGTGTTTCTACTCCTATTGCGATTCCTATTCCTGTTGCGATTCCTATTGTTAGGGTTTATTCTATGTCTATTAGGTTGTTTTTTATTCTTTCCAAACAAGATATTTTTTATTTTCTCAAGCAAGGAAATTTTCTTTTCAGGGAGGCGCGTGTTGGGCCTGTTTACATTAATAGCAGGCATTTCAGCTTGGTCTGAAAGGCCATTTTCAGCCAATACATGTTGTGGTTTTGAAATACCTTGGTAACTTTTATGTTGTGACTTTTTATCGCCTTTTTGCTTATTAATAGTGAAATTAGGAAACTGCATATATGGATTAGGTAGCAAGGTAATTTTAATGTCATGTTTGTCTTCTAGTTTTGTTACTTCTTGACGTTTTTCATTCAAAATATAAGTAATGACTTCTACGCTTGATTGAATGGTTAAGTGTGCTGTTTGCTTGGTGGCATTACAACTGTCTTCAAGTTGTCTTAAAATGGTCAATGCTAAGGTTGGAATGGTTGGTGTGGTGCCACGACCATGGCAAGCAGAACAAGGTTTTTCGACCGATTCAGAGACTGAATTCATCAGGCGCTGTCTTGACATTTCAAGCAAGCCAAATTGAGAAATAGTGCTGATTTGAATGCGTGCTCGATCCGCATTGGTGGCTTTTTCCATGGCTTTTTCGATTGATACTCTATGCTCCTCAGAAGCCATGTCGATAAAATCAATCACGATCAATCCGCCAATGTCTCTTAATTGTAGTTGTAGGGCAATTTCTTTGGCTGCTTCAAGGTTGGTGTTGTAAGCAGTTTCTTCAATGTCAGCACCTTTAGTAGCACGAGCAGAGTTAATATCAATGGCAGTAAGTGCTTCAGTCGGATCAAAGACAATGGTGGCGCCTGTTCGTAACGATACTTTGCGGTTAAATACGCTTTTAACCTGAGTTTCAATGCCCATATGGTTGAACAAAGAATGCTCAGAAATATCAAAAAATTTGATGCGGTCTAAGTAGTGTGGCAATACAAAACTGACAAACTCCTTGGCGTTTTGAAAAGCTTCCAATTCGTCAATAATAACACTGTCAGTATCAGAGCGAAGATGGTCACGCAATGTGCGAATAATAATATCACTTTCTTGGTAAATTAAGAAAGGTGCACTGCGTGTTAAAGCTACTGTATTAATTGATTTCCATAAGTCAGAAAGGTAATCTACCTCCCATTGCAACTCTTCAAAACTTTTGCCAGCACCTGCAGTGCGAATGATTAAGCCCGAATGGTCGGGTAGAATAATTTTGCCAATAATTTCTTTTAAAGATTGTCGGTCTGAATCGATTATTTGCCTTGAAATGCCATGACTTTTCGGATTATTTGGCATTAAAATCATATAAGTGCCAGCAAGATTGATGTAAGTAGTGAGCGCTGCGCCTTTATTGCCACGTTCTTCTTTTTCAATTTGGACAATAATTTCTTGCCCTTCTTTTAAAACATCAGAAATGGTTAGTTTTTCATTCTTGGCTTTGGCATCATTGTATAAAGTTTCTGCAACTTCTTTAAAAGGTAAAAACCCTTGTTTTTCTCTGCCATAATCAACAAATGCTGCTTCTAGTGATTGTTCTACTCGTGAAATTTTGCCACGGTAGATATTGCCTTTGGTTTTTTTATTAAGGCTGGTTTCTATATTAAGACCAGTTAGTTTTTTGTTCTTGGTAATGCCCACTCTGATTTCTTCGGAGTGAGTTGCATTGATTAAAATATGATTCATGGTGAAGTCCTAGTGTAAATGGACTTTGTTGCACACATAAAGGTTCAACACTGGCGTGTTGATTGGGTGTTAAAGCGTGATCTATTCTTATCATAAAATGATTAAAAACTTATTCCTTAAGGGTTTTTAAATCCTTCTTTTACTTAGCCACTCAAAAGCGACTAAGTAATTAATTTACTTTATATGGCAACAAAAAGCCCAAAATATTAATTGTATTTTTTGTGGTATTTATTTTTGGCACAAAAAACATTTAAAAAATCTTTTTTAGTTGATGGAAATTTAAACATCAATCTTTTGGATTATATCATAAAAATAGTATTCCCCAAATCCAAAAATAGAACCACCCACAACCAAGTCAAAAACTTTACCATCTTTGCCGATAAAATGTTGCATTCTAAAAGTCTCTTGCCCTTTGATTGCTTTGCTATCTTGATAACACAAAGGTTGCCAGTTATTATCTCTATCAACAAGAATCTCTTTGAGAGACTGACACATTTTTGCCCTGATGGCAAACTCGATTTGATTAGCAAAACAATCATCAATATTAACTCGGCATTAAAGTATCGTTCGTTTAAGGGTTAAATAAAAATTTTTGGTCAAGACGTGGATTTCAGTTAATGGCTAGCCCATACTAAGCCATGAATTTGCTAGAGGAAATGTGCATATAAATGACATAGAATTATTTTGGGGTTACGCCAAAATAAGGTTGGTAAAATTTAAAGGAATGAATAAAAACATGTTTGAATTACACCTTAAGGAATGTGAATTTAGGTTTAATAATCGCAGGCAGAACCAAAACCTTTATAAAAAGTCTTGCTTTAAATATTTAGAAGAGAGTTTCTTAGGTTGTTCATGACCCTAAATTTAAAAATTCATTCTAAAGCAAAAATTCATTTTTCTGTTAAGCCTCTTGGGTTGTTAGAGGTATCCTATAATAAAAGACATTCACAGGAGTAAATATATGACAAATCAAATCAACAAAATAAACACGATGTTTGCTGTATTTATCATGCTTATTTTAATGACTGCCACTCGTGGTCACAGCAACTGGCTATCATCAATTATTCATCTACCAGATTTTAGTATTCCTGCCTTATTTATAGCAGGTGTTTATTTCCGTGCGTTTTGGGTGGCAATGGTGATTATTGTCAGCGTCGTTGCCATTGATAATTATGCAATCATTCACGAAGGCGTGAGTGCAAATTGTATCACCCCTGCTTACAGCGTTTTGTTGCTGACTTATTATGGTATTTTTTGGGTGGGTAAATATTTAACGACACTGAGGATTGAGCATGATATCATTAAAAACGTATTAATCATCATTATGGCTTGTGCTGTTCAATGGTTTGTTGCCACCGCTAGTTACTTTGTATTTACTACATCGCCTTGGGGCAAATTTGGCACTTATGCTTTGCATTGGTCAATGGTAGAAATTCCGCTGGTACTATATTGGATGCTTGCTATTTTTATCACTTTTACACTTAATCATCGCTATTTATTAATGCCTTATTTCTCAACGCAGAAAAATTAAAAATTTGTGCCAGAAAATCAATACAAAGCGCGCATGCAACGCAAAAAATCTTATATTGATGCTCGCATAGAAAAAGCCAATATTGACAAAGGTATTATTGTTCTACTCACGGGCAATGGCAAAGGCAAATCATCCTCTGCACTGGGCATGATTTGTCGTGCGCTGGGTTATGAAATGAGTATTGGTGTTGCTAAGTTTTTAAAAGGCATGCAAGACACAGGTGAAGATGCATTCCTAGCTAAACAACCCAACGTACAAACTACATTTATGAAAACAGGGTTTACTTGGGACACTCAAGACAAGGCATTTGATACTAGAATGGCTATTAAAACTTGGTCTGAAGCTGAAAAATATCTAACCAATCAATCTATTGATTTGGTGGTTTTAGATGAACTTACGTATATGATTAATTATGAGTATCTTGATGAGCAAAAAATTCTTGACGTTTTAGCCAATCGCCCAAAAAATCAACACGTGATTATCACTGGCAGGTCTGCCAGCCAAAGTTTGATTAATATTGCCAACACAGTGAGCGAAGTTAAAGACATTAAACACGCTTTTAGAGCAAACATTAAAGCCCAAAAAGGCATTGACCTTTAGCAATATTTACAAACAGTGGTCTTGTAAAAGACCCTGTAAACCAGATTGTGTAAACCCTCATATTTTATAATCCCTAAAAAGAGAAAAAACATGAGTAACACAACAATCTTGCAGTTCTCGCATCTGCTTGAAAACAGTCATACCAGTCTTAAGGTTATGACTCATGGCAATGAGTTGTGTCCTGGTCTTGTTTCTCTCTATGCCAAGGTGTCTTGCCTTGCCCAAGCCGTGATGAAGTTTAAGCAGTCCAAAAGTTCTCTCAACAATGTAGCGAATAGATGAGCGTTGTTTATTGTCTTGCTTTTGCTGTTTTGTTAAAGGCTTGTTTCTGTAGGCACGATGTAGGAGTTTGTTATTTTGCTTGCCCAATTTTTTGTCATTTTGTTTGTTGGCATAGTAATACCAATTATCAAAAATAAATATAC
>JAUVOQ010000116.1 GCA_030599095.1 Candidatus Ruthturnera sp. | reverse complement strand
TAGAACTTGGCGTCAGTTAGGTTTTAGGCTTTGGGCTTGGTTGGCTTGGTTGATTACTTTTAACTTTGTTAATATCGCTTGGGTGTTTTTTAGGGCTAAAGAGTGGGGTGATGCGCTTAGGGTTTTGGGTGGGATGTTTGGTTTAACCCTTGGCACAACAACATCGCCTAATAAAGTCGTTCTGCTGTTCTTTCTCGTTACAGTTTTTATCGTTATAACAACAGTTGTAAAAAATAGTATGTGGTGGCTAAAAAATTATAAAAAGCATTATGCCATTATATTTACTTTGTTATTTACGCTCGCTATTATCGTAGATTTTGTGAGGATTGATGCACCTGATTTTTTATATTTTAATTTCTAAACAAATATAACCATGAAACAAAAATATATTATTTTATGGTCTTTGTTGCCCGTTATTATTTTGGTAGCCAGTCTTTATGCCTATCGTGAATATAGGACAATTAGAGGTGTTTATTTTGAGAGGGTTGATCTATTACAACAAAGAAGTAGCAACCCATACAAGCCTAATAAGGTTATGATTGGCTCTTCTATTGTTCATCATATTGTAAAAAAATATCCCAAAAATTTTTATAATTATGGACTTAGGGCTTGCGGACATATAGTTGGTGCACGATATTTCTTAACAAGATACGCATTAGATAATATTCATTCTGCGGATATATATTTTATTGCAATGAATGAACATTGGCATGATGGTATTTTTTCTCAATACTTTTTAGATCAATCCAGCAGAAAGGGAGTTAGTTGTAAAAAAATCTTTGATAACTTGCAACAACGATACCCTATCCCAGAATACATTACAGTCAATGATTTTGATTTCTTTTTTAATGTGTTAAATGGAGAACGAGCCCGTTATCAAAAAGTAATATCACAGACTCTCTTTCCTTTAAAGTATTTTTATAATATTTTTAAAGCAAAAAATACCACTTTAAAGGATGATAAAATAAGACAACAAAGTATTAAAATACACCCACTAGCAGATAAATATTTACGCAAAAGTATTGATGTGCTACTAGAGAATAACAAAAAAGTAGTGATCATT
>JAUVOQ010000026.1 GCA_030599095.1 Candidatus Ruthturnera sp. | reverse complement strand
TTACCAACGCTATTTTAGAGCGTATTAACAACAAAATACAGAGGGCGAAAAGAAGGGCTAGAGGTTATAGAAATATTGATAACTTTATCAATATGATTTATTTTCTTTGTGGGAAGTTGAGGTTTGATTATCCAGTTGATTATTCATAGACCCAATAAATTTAAATCTTGTTGACTAATATAGCCTTGTTGTTCAAATGTTTTAAACCACTAGGGAAATACACGGGCATCTACATATTTAATTAACATTACTTTGCGGGTAAAAATGCTCAAACAGTAAGCATTCGTCTAAATATGGGTTGGGGTTGCGCCTTGGGTAGTTTGATATTAAGCCCGATACTACTTGATTTTCCATCAAATGCGCCTTGATTTACCGCTTGCATAATGCTAGAACCAGCACCCGTTAGTATATTAAATTCATTATCAGATAATAATTTATGCCAATTTTACAAATGCGCGCCCAGCCGCATCAATCGTATTTTGAATGTCTGAATCACTATGAGCGCTAGAAACAAAACCTGCCTCATAAGCAGAAGGTGCCATATATACACCCTCTTCCAACATCAGGTGGTAGAATTTTTTAAACAATTCAACATTACATTGTGAGCTTTCTTTAAAGTTAGTCACCCATTGAGAATCGGTAAAAAATAAACCAAACATGCCGCCCACGACATTGGCAGTCAAGCCGATATTGTTTTCCTTGGCCTTAGTTAAAATGCCCTTTGTCAACTTCTGAACTTTGGCATTTAAGCCGATATAAAAATCCTTGTCTTTTGATAATGTATTTAACATTGCCAAACCTGCTGACATTGATATTGGATTGCCCGAAAGCGTTCCTGCTTGATAAACAGGTCCTAGTGGCGCAATTGATTGCATAATGTCATGCTTGCCACCAAATGCGCCTACTGGCAAGCCGCCGCCAATTACTTTGCCTAATGTTGTTAAATCGGGTTTTACATTGTAAAGTGCTTGTGCACCGCCAAGTGCAACACGAAAGCCTGTCATTACTTCATCAAAAATTAAAATAACCCCGTACTCATCACACAATTCACGCAATCCTTGCAAAAAACCGTCAATGGGTGGAATGCAGTTCATATTACCTGCCACAGGTTCAACAATAATACAAGCCACTTCGGCACTCGTTTCACTCAGTACTTCACGTACTTGGTCAATATTGTTGTATTCTAAAGTCAGTGTGTGCTTTGCAAAATCTTTAGGTACGCCAGGTGAGGTTGGTACGCCCAATGTCAAAGCACCAGACCCTGCTTTAACCAATAAGGAATCAGAATGGCCGTGATAACAACCTTCAAATTTAATAATTTTATCTCTGCCCGTATGACCACGCGCCAAACGAATCGCACTCATGGTTGCTTCCGTACCTGAACTGACCATACGAACCAGCTCAATTGAAGGCATTAGCTCGCATACTTTTTCTGCCAGTATTGTTTCAATTTGAGTAGGTGCACCAAAACCAAGACCGTTTTCCAAGGTGGTTTTAACGGCACTAATAACCTCTTGATTGGCGTGGCCTAAAATCATCGGTCCCCAAGAGGCAACATAGTCAATATACTTTTTACCATCCACATCAAAAAGATAAGCACCCTCGCCACGAGTAAAGAAAATAGGACTGCCACCCACACCATTAAATGCCCTGACTGGCGAGTTTACCCCACCAGGAATGACAGTTTTTGCTTGTTTAAATAAAATTTCTGATTGATTCATCTCTCCTCCTATTTTTTAAAAAACGAGAAAACGAGCCTTGCCCGTTTCATTGGGTAATTTGTGGATATTGTTTTAAATGGGCGATGTGTGACCATACAATTAAAATATTATCTAGTAATAACTTAATATTAACGCTGGTTTTTGATAGTTTAATGGCATGATAAATGTCATCAAGTAATTTGAATAGAAACTCAAATTTTACTGCTTTGATGACTTCATTAAGCTCAATCAACCCGCCTTTTTGATGCGTGGTTTTTAACCTAATTCCCTCAATAATAATATTTCGCAAACAATTTAAAACCACCAGTTCATTGCCCTCAAAATCTTTAATTTGTGTCACCATTAATGGATTAGTGACAATATTAAGCAACTGGTTTTGGTAATTTTGATAATCGATAAAACTACCATCAGACAGCTCAGACAACACCTTAAATGGAACGCCATGCGTATTTTCTAATAATTGTGGAATATCAAAATCTGCATTTTGAGTTTTGCCAATATGTTCAATTAGCCACTGGCAAGTTTGCTGATCATACGCTGGCGCAATGTGTATATTTTGGCACCTTGATACAATCGTGGCTGGCAAATTTTCAATGTGGTGCGCTAAGATAATAATGAGCGTATTTTTTCTAGGCTCTTCAAGGGTTTTTAACAAACCATTAGCGGCACTTGTGTTCATTTGGTCGCCATAAAAAATAACCCCAATTTGTAATTGATCGGCGGTTTTATTCAAAATGTCACAAAAAACACGCACTTGGTCAATGCGAATATCCTTAGACCTGTTTTTGCTTTTTTCAACCATTTCCCCTGCACGACAATAAACCATATTAGGGTAATTTGAGCGCCTAATTAATACTGGATAATCCAAATCCTCTCTAATATTATCTTTTCTAATAATAACGTCATTCTTTAACAATACGCCGACTAATTGTTGCATGAGTTCAAATTTACCAATTTTTTCACTACCCGTTATCAATAATGCGTGAGGTAGGTGATCTTGATCAATCATTTTTTGCAGTTTAGACCATGCATTTGCGTGCCAAGGAATATTCATAATATTTGTAAAATGGTTTTGATTTGCTCAGTTGTTTGCTCAGGCGTTGTTGAAGCATCAATCAGTTTAATCCGTTTGGGAAACTGCTTAGAACGCTCAATATAGCCATCTCTCACACGATTAAAAAAGTCATTTGTCTCAAGTTCAATTCTATCCTTATGACCTCTGAATTTAACTCGTGACATGCCCAGTGCGACTGGCACATCTAATAGTAAAGTAACGTCAGGGGTAAAATCTTGTAGCACCCATTTCTCTAATTGTGCAATGCGTTCAATACTCAAACCTCTACCAGCACCTTGATAGGCATACGAAGCATCGGTGAAACGATCGCTTAACACCCAATCACCCTTGTCAAGTGCTGGCATAATTTTAGTCTTAATATGCTCATTTCTAGCGGCAAACATTAATAATAACTCAGTATCACTACTCATTGATTGGGTGTCGGTACTGAGTAACAACGCCCTGATTTTTTCACCCAACTCAGTGCCACCTGGTTCGCGCGTTAAAATAACATTGATGTTTTTTTTAGCCAAATAGTTACAAATAAAATCAATTTGTGTACTCTTCCCAGCGCCCTCAACGCCATCAATGGTGATAAATTTTCCTCTGTGCATGGCAGATATTTTATATAGATATTTATTGATTTTTTAGGTACTTGTTGATATTGTCTTTATGTCGCTGATAGGTACTTGCAAAAACGTAAGTGCCATCCTTTTTTAGCAATAAAATAAAGTGTATTGCTCTCAATTAAGGTCACACTTCTGGTCGCCACTTTTGCAGAAGTAAAACGATTCAACAAACCAACCACACTCATATCCATGTTAATATCATAATAACCTGATTTAATTTTTGACTGAAGGTTGAGCGATTTGGTGAGTAATTGCATAAAGATACTAGAATTAATATAACCCAGACGTTCTAAATTATTTGCTTTGATAGTATGATCCAGAATAGTAAAAAAATCGCCACAAATACAAATATAAACTTCAAATAAGATGACTTTAATTTAAGCAAAACTGATGATGAATGATTATTTTTAGAGTGCGCAAAAGCACTGATTAATTGATTTGTGATTTGGTGATGGTTAAATAACTGCTGATTAATTTTAGCCACAGGCTTAATGCCCATCACACTATTGGTAATAAACACTTCATCTGCTTTAAGTAGTTCAGCCAATGGCAAACAACAAACCTCAAGCTGCAAACCTAATGCTTGTACCAAATCAAAAACCACCGACCTTCGAGTGCCTTCAATGCCACAATCGGTCAAACTGGGTGTGAAAATCACCTGATTGCGAATAGCAAAAATATTACCCTGAGTCACTGAAATAACCTGAGCATTTTGATCCAACATAACACACTCTTGCGCTTGCAATTCTGACCTTGCAAGGATTTGTTCTAAGCGATTACAATGCTTAATTTCAGACAACAATTGATTGCCAGCGTAGCCACTAGAACACACGCCCAAATGATACTGCCAAGGTAAATCAGGCACAGGAGAAACAATCACAATGCGAGTTGGCTTGATGTTTTTCTCATAGCCATAACCTCTTGTGCTTTGCCCACGAGAAAGTATAATTTTAACCACAGCTCGATCTAGCTTAGAAATGATGAGCGCTTTAGCAATTTCTTTAAGCCAAATGGACTCACTCACTGGATGAATCTTTAATTGATGACAACCTTTTTTCAACCTTGAAAAGTGCTTGGACCAAAATAACAATCTAGCATCTTCAATTAAACAAGTTTCAAACAAACCATCGCCAAATTGCACAAGACGATTAAGCACACTAAGTTTGGTTTGTTTTTTTCCGTTAATTAATAAGCCACTATTCATAATTATGCAAAGGTCTCTTATAAGATGATATTATAATTCAATGTGTGAGATTGCTATCTTCAGATATGAAAATCAGTTAAAAATAAATTTTCATTGTTGGTCTAAATACGCTCATCAAAAAAAATAACACAAGCCTTAAGGTATTCATGAGAAAAACTGTTCAACAGTTTATTAACAATCTAACTGACAGCGCTAAAGATTTAGCCCCTATTATAGGCGTGATTGCTTTTTTTCAAATTGTTGTGCTTCAGCAAAGCATTCCTAACTTAATGGCTATTATGATTGGCACAGGGTTTGTTCTATTAGGTTTGACTTTATTCGTCTACGGACTCAAACTAGGGTTGTTTCCTATTGGTGAAACACTGGCTTACAGTTTTGTCAAAAAAGGTTCAATTTTTTGGTTGCTTTTATTCGCCTTTGCCTTGGGATTTAGCACCACAGTGGCAGAACCTGCCCTTATAGCAATGGCTAATGAAGCAGCTAAAGTTGCTCAATTGGGTGGCATTGTCAATACACAAATAGAACTCAAAAATTATGCACAAACATTACGCTTTACCGTGGCCATCTCTGTGGGTCTAGCTGTGGTGATTGGCGTGCTTAGAATTTTAAAAGGCTGGTCAATACAATATTTAATTATTGGTGGCTATATTCTGGTGATTGTTACCACCTTTTTTGCACCAGACTTTATCATCGGCATCGCTTATGATTCAGGCGGTGTAACCACAAGCACCATTACCGTGCCACTGCTCACCGCACTTGGGGTTGGCTTGGCAAGTTCAATTGGTGGCAGAAACCCGTTGACCGATGGATTTGGCATGATTGCCATTGCCGCACTATTGCCCATTATTGCGGTGATGTTATTTGGTATATTACGATGAGTTTGGTGGATAACTTTATCAGTATGTTTTGGGATGTGATGCCTATTGCAGTGGTTTTGTTTGGTTTTCAAATCATCATTCTTAAACAAAAGATACCGCATTTAAAGAAAATTATTATAGGTTTTATTTTGGTGTGGATTGGGCTGACTTTATTTATTGTTGGCTTAGAAAAAGCACTATTTCCCCTAGGAAAATTAATGGCAAATCAACTCACATCAACTGATTTTATTGGCAGTGGCACACTTGGCTGGGGGGATTATTATTGGGTTTATATCTTTGCAGCCAGTATTGGCTTTGCCACGACCATTGCTGAACCATCCTTGCTAGCAGTTGCCATTAAGGCCAATCAAGTCTCTGGTGGTTTTATCAAAGTATGGCCTTTACGAATTGCAGTTGCCATTGGTGTGGCTGTGGGTATTGCCATTGGAAGTTTTCGCATTGTGGCTGGATTGCCACTACATTATTTTATTATTGCTGGCTACGTTGTTGTACTGATACAAACCTATTTTGCACCTAAAAATATTATTGCACTTGCCTATGATTCTGGTGCTGTCACCACATCTACCGTAACTGTGCCACTGGTTGCAGCCCTTGGGCTTGGGCTTGCGAGTACAATTGATGGGCGTTCTGCACTTATTGATGGCTTTGGTTTAATTGCCTTTGCCTCACTATTTCCGATTATGAGTGTGATGGCTTATGTACAAATTATGAAATTTTTAAAACAAGATAGAAAATAGGAGACATTATGCATTTTAAACTGATCATCGCTTTTGTTGATTCTGACAAAACTGACAAAATACTTGAGGCTGCTAGAACAAAAGGCGCTACAGGCTCAACCATTATCTCTCAAGCGCGGGGAGAAGGTCTCAAGCACAACAAAACATTTTTAGGGCTCAATATTGAAACGCCTAGAGATGTCCTATTATTACTCGTAGAGCAACACCTTTCTAGGGACATATTAGAAACAATTGCTGATGCGGGCAATTTTGAATCCAATCCACAAGAAGGGATTGCTTTTCAAATTGATGTAGAGGATGCCGTTGGCGTTTTGCATCAAATTCAAGCACTAGAACACACCATAGAGGAGAAAATATAATGACCACCAACACAACACCAACTTTAGTAAAAGATGTCATGTGGACACAAATTGACATTGTTGATTCAAAATGCACTGTGCAAAATGCATTGAATGATATGCAACACAAGAAAACCAAAATGCTCTTGGTTGACAAATCTCATGAATATGACGAATATGGCGTGGTACTGATTGCTGATATCGCCTCTAAAGTCATTGCCAAAGACCGAGCACTTGATCGAGTAAATGTGTATGAAATTATGAACAAACCTGTCATTTCAGTTCATCCTGATATGGACATTCGTTATTGTGCAGAGCTGTTGACACATTTTGGACTGTCTCGTTGCCCAGTCTTAGATAATGGTGAGATTGTTGGCGTGGTCAGCTTAACCAGCATTGTCTTTAATGGCCTAAGAATTGTATAATAGAATTATCATATACTGATAAACTTGCACTAATTTGATAGTCTGCTTAAAATAACTGGTTTTAATGAAGCCAAAATAACTAAATTCAAAGAAATCAAAAAGGTAGAAAATGACAAAGACAGAGAAATTGCTAAGTTGATAGCAGGAACTGCCAAATTAAACAAAGAAACATTAACTACCCTAGTTGTTGCAGTGGGTGCTGTTATGAAGTTTATTTTATAAGGAAAAACAAATGAACAACACTTTAAAGGTAACTTTTCTTGGTTTCATTGTATATTTAATTAAATGGTTATTAATTATCATTGGTGCAATTTCGACTTATTATGCCGTGTTACTACAAGTCAAGTACGATGGCGTGACTGGCAAAATCATCAATGAAATGATTTCACCAAAACTACATCCAGATTCAATGGCAAAAGTCTATATGCCGATGGTCAACACTTTGTTAGAAACAGGCGATATTACCATGGCCTCCATCGTGCGTGTAAAAGTAGCTGACGACGTTTCAAATGAAGATGTTGAAGAGGCAATGGAATCTATTGCGACTGCTGAAAGTATTCGTTCTGTTGGTATGTTGCCACTCTCAGAAATGGTTGAAATCCAAACCAATCCAGAGGGTGTTAGCAAAGGTCATCCAAATTTTAAAAAACAACGCCTCTTAAAGATTTACCAATATTGTTCACCGCGCATAGCCATGCTCATGGCTGATCACTCAGATGCATTTTCGGCCTACTTACCTTGTCGCATTGCACTTATTGAAGACAAATCTGGGCAAAGATGGCTCTATGCGTTAGACATGAATGCCATGATTTATGGCGGTGCACCACTACCAGATTACTTACTTGAAAAAGCACTGGCAGTTCAAGAAACCATGAATGCTATTCAAAATGGTGGCGCAGAGGGGGATTTTTAAACAACCATTGTAACACTCAAAAAACCGTTTTTTAGGCGGTTTTTTTATGTCAAAATAAAAACTCAAACCTACTAAAATGAAACCCATTTATCATCAACTAGATTTTAAGGTCACTTGCATTGACACACAACACATACGCAAAGACTTTGTAGCCAGCTACTTAATTGAAGACAATGGACGAGCTGCTTTTATTGATACAGGCTGTCATCTTTCAGTACCCACCCTGCTGAGTACACTAAATGCAAAAAATATCAGCCGTGAAAATGTCGACTATGTTCTATTAACCCATATTCACCTAGACCACGCAGGTGGTGCAGGTGAACTTATCAAGCACCTGCCTAATGCAACTGTATATGTACACGAATATGGCTACAAACATTTAATTGAGCCATCAAAATTACGCACAGGGGTTGTTGAAGTCTATGGTGACTTATTTTTTAAGCAATTTTTGGGCGATTTAATCCCCATATCAAAACAACGCATCATCATCGCCAAAGATAAAGACGAAATAACACTAGGCAAGCGAGTATTAAAATTTATTGACACACCAGGACATGCACGCCACCACATCTGTATTTGGGATCAAAAATCACGTGGCATTTTTAGTGGCGACACATTAGGTGCAAGTTACCGAGAGTTTGACACAAATCAGGCTAAGCTTATTTTCCCACCCACCACGCCCATACAATTCGACCCAGAAGTGTGGAAAAAAACCATCAATCAGTTAATCAGTCTTAAGCCAAAATATGCTTATTTGACACACTTTAACCGCATTGATTTTAGCCAAGATTCAGCCAATATGCTTATTCAACATATCAATGGATTTGTTAATATTGCCAATACCTTAAAAACGCAACCCAATCGTACTAAAGCCATTAAAGTAGCGCTGCTTGATTATCTATTAGCACTTGCCAGCAAACAAGGGGTAACGCTTGATAAAAAACAACAAATCAAACTCTTTAAGAATGATTTAGAAATTTGTGCCCAAGGTCTTAATGTTTGGCTCAATAATCAATCTAGTAATTGATTGGCAGATATACCCATTGCTGAGGCAATATTTTCAAGTGGTTTGGTTATTTTTTTATTTTATCCAAAATATATTGCATTAATAATGGCACTGGACGACCTGTTGCGCCTTTTTTATCGCCATTGACCCACGCTGTACCTGCAATGTCTAAATGTGCCCAGCGATAATCTCGGGTAAATCTGGACAAAAAACATCCAGCAGTAATAGAAGCTGCTTCACGCCCACCAATATTTGCCATATCAGCAAAATTTGATTTCAGTAATTCATCATACTCGTCTTCAATGGGCAATTGCCACACGCCATCAAGTGCAACTTTAGAAGCGCTGATAATATCATCAGCCAAATCTTGGTCATTACTCATGAGCCCTGAATTGTGCTTACCCAGTGCAATGATCACCGCACCTGTGAGTGTGGCAACGTCAATCACCACTTTTGGGTTAAACTTCTTAACATAAGTAAGCGCATCGCACAAAATCAAACGCCCTTCTGCATCTGTATTCAAAATTTCAATCGTTTGCCCTGACATAGACTTAACAACATCACCAGGTTTAGAGGCATTATGCGCTGGCATATTCTCAAGCGCTGACACCACAACAACCAAATTAATATTTGGCTTAATTTGCGCAATAGCGCGCATGACACCTAATACGCAAGCCGCACCACACATGTCATATTTCATCTCATCCATGCTCGCACCAGGTTTAAGCGAGATGCCACCACTATCAAAGGTAACGCCCTTACCCACGAGTACAATCGGCTTTTCATTGCCATTACCTTGATAACTCAAACTAATAAGTTTTGCCGGCTCAATTGAACCTTTAGAAACCGACAATAGCGAACCCATACCAAGTTTACTCATATCTGCCTCTTCCAAAACCTCACATTTAAGCTTAAACGCCTTAGCTAAAGACATTGCCGTATCTGCCAAATAGCTGGGCGTACATATATTGGACGGCAAGTCCCCTAGATGACGTGTTAAAGACATGCCATCAGCAATTGCCTGACCTTGTATCAAGGCGTGGGTATTATCCATACTAGATTGAACAGCAATGTGCTCAATGCGACTACTTGACTTATTATCGCCACCTACTTTTTGAACTTCATAACTCGCATTATGCATTACCTTGGCAGTTATTTTGTGCACCCATGGTTCATCAAAGCCTTTAATTTCAACATGTTGAATCATTAAATTTTTAGCCTTAATCTCAGCAAGTACAACACTCACAGAACTCAACGCCTTAACATAGTCCTTAGCAGTCACAATTGCATCACCAAGCCCAGCAACAATCACTTGTTTGGATTTAAAACCAGAAACCAAACTCAATAATAAAACTTTTCCAGATTTAGACTCAAAATGATTAAGCGCTATCAATTTTTGAATATTTTCATCATCAAAAACCACACTAGAATTAGAAAATACAACCACGCTATCACCCTCAAAGTGTTGAATTGTTTCATTAATTAGTGAAAATTCCATCTTAAAGCCTCATAAAAAATATAATGTCCGTATTCTACCAAAAAGGTAAAGCCAATGAGTTTATTCAGTCAATTATTCACCATGCTCAAATCACTATCCAAAGATAAAGACGCTTTGGAACTTTGCCACTGTTATTGTCTTGGTCAGTTTACTAACGCCACTGGGTATGCTTATAAACCCATGATTGGCAAGATGGAATAATAACCAATTAAAAACATTCGGTTTTCTTTTTTTAGTAACATTGCCCTTGTGTAAAATGCACAAAGGGAGCGATTAAATTAATGTTTAAAAAAATACTGCAAATTTCAATTATCTTAGCATTTATTGTGGTTATTTTAGGTGCCTACACACGTTTAAGCGATGCTGGACTAGGCTGCCCAGATTGGCCAGGGTGTTATGGTCAACTAAGCGTTCCCGATGTTAAAGATGGCACTACCATTCAGGGGTTTTCGCGCCCACTAGAGGCCGCAAAAGGCTGGAAAGAAATGCTACATCGTTATGCTGCCTCCGCACTTGGGCTAACAATACTTGTCCTGTTTTTCTTAGCACTAAAGGGCAAACCACAACGCCATCAGTCATTAAAACTACCTGCATTTAGCGCCTTTTTTGTCATGCTACAAGGTGCGTTTGGCATGTGGACAGTTACTCTACTGGTACATCCTGGCATTGTCACTTTGCATTTAATAGGTGGCTTTGTGACTACTGTATTGCTGATTTGGATGCTACTTAACCAAAGCAAACCACCAATAATCTACCAGCACATTCTAAAAAGACATAAATTTATATTATTAATTGTATTAGCTGCACTGGGTGTGCAAATTGCCCTAGGCGGTTGGACTAGTGCCAACTATGCAGCACTATCTTGTGGCGAATACTTTCCAAAATGCTTGAACGATTGGTGGCCTGATATGGATTTTGCTGGTGCACTATACTGGGGGTCGTTAGGGGTTGATTATGAATACGGCATATTAGAAAACTCGGCACGTTCTGCTATTCAAATGATTCACCGCATTGGCGCCCTAATCATAACCACGCTCACGCTACTACTTATTTATTTATTTAGAAGTTACACCCACCTCAGGTCAAATTTAATATCAATTGCTATTTTATTAACAATACAAATCACACTTGGCATTCTTAATGTCCTACTTTCATTGCCAATAATAATAGCGGTTCTGCATAATGCAGTAGCGTTATTGTTGTTACTTGACATTGTTAAACTTGTGCATAAAACCTTTAAAGTACCGACATAAACAACGGCAAACTCAACACTCTGCCGTTATCAAAGGTCAGGGTTTTAAACTTAGTGTTTAATTGGTGTGAGTAATTTGGCAATAAAAACTTGACTGTATCCTTGTTTGTTTAGTTGGTAAATATTATAGTTACTCTTGCGAAGTAGAAAACAATATGGCTGTTTTTTATTCTTGGCAGAAAGATTTTAAGCGCTCTGCAATGTACATGCAAAACATAATTAAGCATAAATCAAGTTGTGCCAGTCCATCTCTCATTAAAACAGAAAAAAATGCTTTAGTATTTTTTGCAAGGTAAAATCACAATTAATCATTCTCACCACCTGCCCTCATGAAAAGATACAAACGCATTTTACTAAAACTCAGTGGCGAAGCCTTGGCTAGCACTGAAAACACAATTGACCCAGCAACATTAAACAAAGTAGTAGACATTATTAAATCTGTGCTTAATCAAAATATTGAAATAGGCATTGTTGTTGGTGGTGGTAATATTTTTAGAGGCGTAACACTTGCACAAGCTGGTATGAACCGTATTACTGGCGACCATATGGGTATGTTAGCAACGGTTATGAATGCACTTGCTATTGCAGACGCTTGTCAAAAAAATAAGGTTGATGCACTGGTCATGTCTGGTTTTCCAATTGGTGGTGGTGTGTGTGATTCGATTAACCATGTGCGTGCTAAACAAACTTTAAATGAGGGCAAGGTCGTCATTTTTTGTGCAGGCACAGGCAGTCCATGTTTTACCACTGACACTGGTGCGGTGCTACGCGCTATTGAAATTGATGCAGACGTCGTATTTAAGGCCACCAAAGTAGATGGTATTTACACTCACGACCCTATCAAAAATCCTAATGCAAAACGTTATGATTCATTAAGTTTTGATGAGGCAATTGAGAAAAATCTTCAAATTATGGACGTATCTGCATTCGCATTATGCCGTGAACATGATTTGGAAATTTGTGTATTCAGTATGTTAGAAAATACCAACACATTATCAGATATTTTAAAAGGCAAGCCTTTGGGCACTATCGTAAGGAAATAAAATTATGTTAAATGAAATACAACAAGACTCACAAAACAGAATGAATAAAAGTATCGCCTCACTTGAAGGCGCTTTTAGTAAAATTAGAGCAGGTCGTGCACATCCATCACTACTTGAGCAAATTCATGTGGATTATTATGGCTCTATGGTACCACTGTCTCAAGTGGCTAATATTGTTGCTGAAGATTCGCGCACACTCAAAGTATCTCCATGGGAAAAGGACATGGTGGCTGTGATTGAAAAAGCCATTATGACATCAGATTTAGGACTTAACCCACAAACCATGGGACAAGTCATGCGTATTCCTTTGCCGCCATTGACACAGGAACGTCGAGGTGAGTTGGTGAAAATCGTCAAAGATGAAGCAGAACAAGCCAAAGTTGCCATTCGCAATATTCGTCGTGATGCCAATTCTGATTTTAAAGAACTGCTAAAAGAAAAAGAAATTTCAGAGGATGAGGCTAGAAAAGCAGAGGATGATATTCAAAAAATTACTGATTCACATATTAAGGAAATAGAGACTAAACTTGGTGAAAAAGAAAACGCTCTATTAGAAATTTAATCTAGGTTTTAAACAACCAGTCACAATAAAAAAGCCCATTTTATATCGGGCTTTTTATTGGTTTGATCAGTGCTAATCTTAATGATTTTCTACGCAGATGAAATAATCTGCCCATCTCTCAGGTGAGAATAATGTACCCATTTCATCAGTTGGACCTGTATTGTATAAAAATCCACTGGCTAACACTTGTTTAAATCTTTCAATATTAACATCAGACAGGCTGAGTCTATCTTTGCAGGCTTCATGTACTGCTATTGTCACTGAAGCACCCGTTGTGGTCTGCCCAATTACTTTAGAAGTGTTGCTTAATATCATTGTGTCAGGATTGTGTCCACCCACCACAACTTTATCAAAAATTGGCTCTACAGACCCCATATCACGATCATTCCCGCCAGCCATTACGCTACCTACCAATGCACATGTTATGAGAAAACTTAATGTTTTGTTTAGCATTTTTCTACCTCCAGATTATTCAAAAAAAATTGACTTATTCGCCCTTTGATTCTATATTTTATACTACTTATTTTGACATAGCCACCTTTACATAAATTTATGCTACATGATTTTTCTAAATGCGCTAGATCAACACAATTAGATTCGATATGCACACAACTCATCAATCTATCAACCCAAGCGTTTAATGCAAATAACAGCAACAAGCCTAGGTGGGAACAAGCCATTGAGCAAATTAAAACTCAACATACTGGCAGTCTTGATTTTGTAGCGCCTTATTTGAATATTAGTGCTGATATTAATAATCTCACTTTGGAAAAATCTTTAAAACAACTTATGCCTTGGCGCAAAGGACCTTATCAAATTGGCGATTTACAACTTGATAGCGAATGGCGTGGTGATATGAAATGGCATAGAATCATTCCTTATATCAAGCCACTTAAAGATAAAGTTGTGCTTGATGTTGGTTCTGGCAATGGATACTTTACGTATCTTATGTCCATCTCAAATGCTAAAATTGCACTAGGGATTGAGCCATTCTTATTATTTAATTATCAGTTCCAAGCCATTCGCACATTAATTAAGCGTCCGCCAAATGCATTTATATTACCATTACATCTAGAAGAAATGCCCAAAAAGCCCTTGTTTGATACGGTATTTTCCATGGGTGTTTTATATCACCAAAAAGACCATGGGTTGCATTTGAAACAATTAAGAAATGTCATGCAACTAGGCGCAGAATTAATCTTGGAAACACTCATTATTGATTCAGAAAAAGTTGAAAAAATCATTCCAAAAGAGCGCTACGCTAAAATGCGAAATGTCTACTGCCTACCATCAACAAATACACTGCGTACTTGGCTTGAAGATGCAAAGTTTAAAAATATTAAATTGCTGAATATTACCAAAACCACATCAAAGGAACAACAAGCAACGCATTGGATTGGCAATAACACACAATCTCTTAAAGATTTTCTTGACCCAAATAATAATGACTTAACCATTGAAGGGCTGCCAGCACCTAGGCGTGCAATTTTTATTTGTCAAAAATAAATTGAGTAGTATAATTATTTTCTCTTTTTGGAAAAAATTATTATGATTTATCGCTCACTCTTAGCAATAATAACTCTGTTATTTTCTGCAAATATCTTTGCAATGCTAAATATTGTGGTTAGTATCAAGCCTATTCACTCTATTGTTAGTAGCCTAACTCAGGGAATAACAAAACCGAAATTATTACTAAAAACCAGTCAGTCAGCGCATCATGCTCATTTAAAACCTTCCCAATTATCTTTATTAAACCATGCAGACTTAGTTGTTTTTATTCACCCTACTTTTGAAGTTGGGCTTAAGAAAGTATTGGCTAATCTTGATGCCAATAAAAAACTAATTATTGGCAATATGGAACATATTCATCTTATTCACGATGAGAAGCATAAGCATGAACAACATCAACAGGCAACCAACTATCACCTTTGGCTGGATATCAATAATATACAAATATTTGCAAAAAAATTGACTGAAAGATTGATTAAAATTGACCCTGATAACCAATCAAATTACACAGTTAATTTAAATAAGCTTAACAAAAATTTAGATAAACTCAAACAAGATATTAACCAAAAGTTATCAGTTTATAGGTCTAAAGTACTTGCAAGTTATTCCAATACTTTTGATTATTTTACCAATGCCAATCAGTTAAAAAAATCAGTTAATATTGCCAGTTACCATGGTGAAAGGCTGAGTATATTTAAAATGCTTAAGGCTAAAAAGATAATGAAAAACACACAAACAAAATGCTTGCTTAGTACCATAGAAGTACCCAAAAAACGCACTAATTCACTGACCGAAGGTCTGAATATAAATTCAGCAAACATTGACATTATGGGTTTTAATATTCAACAAGGGTCTCATCATTATTTTGAACTGATGCATAACATCACCAATAAAATTACCCAATGTCTCAAATAAGATTTGCCTTTAATAAAGCCTCAAATGATTACAATGATCATGCATTTTTACAAAAAGAAATTGCCCTCAGGTTAAATCGGAAACTTAATACCATTTCATCCAAAGCTGATATTATTCTTGATCTTGGTGCAGGCACTGGCTTACTTAGCCAACAACTCACTAAGCGTTTTTCAGACTCAAAAATTATTTGCCTAGACTTTGCCCAACAATCTTTAAAACACAACCCATCTAGCAACAAAATTTGTGCCAATGCCAATTATTTGCCACTACCAGATAATAGCGTTGATATGATTACTTCTAACTTGATGATGCAGTGGTGTCCAAACCTGAGTACTTTATTTTCAGAATGTTTCCGTGTACTTAAAAACAATGGATTATTTTTGTTCTCTACTTTTGGTCCAGATACGCTAAAAGAATTAAAAAAAAGTTGGTCAATTGTGGATGACAAAACACATGTCAACACTTTTATTGACATGCACGATATTGGTGATCAAATGTTACAAAACGGGTTTAAAAATCCTGTGATGGAAATGGAAACCTTGACAATCACCTACCAAACAGTCATTGATTTATTACGTGATCTTAAAGCCATTGGTGCCCAAACAGTCACCAAACGTTCAAAACCCTTAACTGGCAAGGATAGATTCCAACTGATGATTAAAATGTATGAATCTTACAAGAATAATGGGAAATTACCAGCCACTTACGAGGTTATTTATGGACATGCGTGGAAAAAAACCACTGGTGTTGGTAATATCACACTTGAAAGTCAATAAAAAAATTAGAGACTTTTGCATCATTATGGATGATTGTCAAAATGACAAATTTTATCCCCTTAGAGAATTGTTGTATATCGCTTATTAAAAAATTGGGAATTTTTTTAAATCCACGCCTAGTAGGGCTAAGAACGTTTTTAAAAAGTCTCCAGATTGATGAAAAGTGGTATTTTACCCATCAAGAGGGGTAGAAAAAAGTGGTGATTATTCATAACTATGTAAAGGTCTCAATTAAAGTATTTATTAATATTAAGCTCTTGTACTCTTAATACAGAAGATTCAATCATATCCTGATTCTCAAAGTCAATTAATATTTTATCCACTAAAGGGCTGCTTGTTTTTGCACCCATACCCGCATGAAGGCGATTGTCATAAAGAATTTTTAACAACAAATAATCCAAGCCTGTTAATAAATCTAGTACACTTTTGTCATTTGCAATGGAAGGAATAACCCAATCCGAATCGTTTGGAAGCCCCATTGCTTGCGTTAATTCCTCAATAACACAAGCAGGCAAAAGACCATAACTCATTGCATGATCAACAGGAATAATAACCAACACACTGATTAATTCAGATTGTTTGTTATGCTTGAGATGTAACAAACAATTGGTCTGGGTATCAAGGTTTTTTATTTTGGTGTTGGTATAAAGATGAATCGCCGATTTATAATGCTCTTTTCTGGTTAATAGTATTCTAAAATTGGGGTTTTTATCATCTTTATTAATAACCACCCCTGTAATTTTAGACAAGTCTTGGAAGTGGTCTTGAATAAGCATTTCAGCAATATCAACAGGCGCATCTAACTTAAAATAATCAATTCGATATCTAATGGGTTGCTGCCAGCGCCTTAATTTTGTTTGTCCTAATTGATATTCATTTTTATAGGCGATTTCAAAAAAAGCTTTTTTAATATAATTTTTAGATTGCCAAGACACTAATAAATCAGCACATACAACGCTTGAACAAAGGCTAAACAACAATACCCATGTCCTAATCAAAAGCAACATTTAATCACTTCTCGTTAAGGGCGCCACTAAAACCACGGACAATTGGTTTGGTTAAATAAGTAAATAAAGAACGCATTCCTACCTTAACATCAACCGTGCCTGACATGCCTAATTTAACCTTAATCGCTTTGGATTTGGCGTTATCTTCATGCTCTGGACCTTCAATTTTGATATTCACTTGATAAAAGGTTATTTGCCTTCCCGAAGGGTCTTTATCTAACAAGGTGTCTGAACTAATGTAATTTAGCGTGCCCTTCAAGCCACCAAAAATAGTATAATCAAATGCATCAAGTTTAATCACCACTGGCATGCCTAATTTTAGTCTGCCAATATCAACAGGGTTAATTTTTGCCTCTAAAATAACGCCACCCTGAGAAGAGGATATTTCCATCAATTGCTCGCCAGCACGTAAAACACCACCAACAGTCGTTACTTTTAACTCTTTAACAATACCTAATACAGGCGAACGAATATCCGTATATTCTAAAACATTTCTTTGTCTTTTAAGTTTGTGTAGATTTTTAGCCAACTCGCCTTCTAATTTCTCAATCTCAGCACTGATTTGTTTGTAGTATTTGTTTTTGATATCCATCACCTTACGCTTAATATCTAGTATTTTTTGCCTTGATCTTAAAACTTCTAATTGACTAACGTCACCTGTTTTTTCTAAACTTTGAATAATTTCCCACTCTTTGGTGCTTATTGCAAGGCTTTCTTCCAATATGGCTACTTCTTGATCTAGAGAACGTTTTTTCTGGACATACAAAGCCTTTTGTGCGTTCATAAAATCAGGATAATTTTGGGTTAATTCATCAAACACAATGGGTTTTGCTAAAATCTCTGCATTGGCTCTTGCTAATGCTGACTTTAAATGTGCCACTTGAGATTTCACCTCATAGTAACCCGCTTGTGCACGGTCTTTTTCAAGTGTTGCTAGAAGTTGCCCTTGTTTAACATGTTCACCTTCACTCACCAGCAATTTAGACAAAATACCACCATCAGCTACTTGAATAATTTGGCTGTTACCATTAGCAACCACCCTGCCTTGAGAGCGCACCGTTTCATCAATATCAAATAGCATTGCCCATAATATAAAAGCAATAAGACCGCCTAATAAAACATAAACAATCGAAAACGAATGTTCAATTTTTAATAAAAATTTCTCTAAATTCATGATTTGACCTTTCGTACTTTGCCAGAAAGTTGAGCGATCACATCAGCCTTTGGTCCATCCATTATAATTTGATTTTTATTAACCACAATTAAACGATCAACCAATGCTATCATTTCCATTTTATGTGTTACCAATACCAATATGTCTTCTGCCTTTATTATTCGCTTAAACATATTGATTAATAACGCCTCCAAATTACGGTCAACAGATGCGGTTGGTTCGTCTAATAACCATATTTTTGGCTTGCGTAAAACCACTCTAGTCAAATTAAGAAGTTGCTTTTGTCCGCCAGACAAGCCTAATCCACCTTCAAATATTTCTTGCTCCAGTCCTTTTTCGGTAGTGGTAATCACACTATCTAACAAGCCTGTTAATTTAGCCACTTCTAAAATCTTATCATCACCCGGATCAACCAAGCCTAAAATTAAATTCTCTCTAAGCGTACCTTTGAACAGTCGACCTTCTTGCTGCAAAAACCCAATGTTTTCAGCTAAAACAGGTTTTGAAATATGAGCTAAATCAATGTCATCTACTAAAATCCGACCAATATTAGGCTTATACATACCACTTAGCAGGCGTAATAACGATGTTTTTCCAGAGCCAATAGGACCTAGAACACCAATTTTTTCACCTGGATTAATATTCATTTTGGGCAAAACTAGGGCTACCTTCTCGCCATAATTCATTTGTGTTTTTGCTTCAATGCTGAATTCACCACGCAGATTTTCAAGCACAATCGGTGAGTCAATATCATCATGGTCACATTTTAAATCCCAAAGTACATCCAGCGATCTAATCGCTGCTTTAACATTTGCCCATTGCACCAAATGAGATGGAATTTGTGCCACAGGTGCTAAAATTCTACCTGATAAAATAGAGCAAGCAATCAATCCGCCCATTGTCAACCCACCACCACCAATCAATAATGCACCCGATGCCACCATCAATACAAACGAAGATTGTTGGAAAAGTGCCACCATATACTGAGACTGATCAGTCATCCGCTTCATCTCTAAATCATAACCACGACCCTCATCGGTAACATTCATCCAATTAGAAAGCATACGCCAACCACCCTGACCCGATTTAATTGTTTCAGCGCCTTCAACTGACTCGACCAGCAAGCCTACTTTAAGATTAACAGATTCATTAATATTCTCTGCCAGTGCTTCTATTTTTTTATGAAAATATAAACCTGTTAAGGTTGCTATAATAAAAAACGTCATAGGCACTAAGGCTAAATAACCACCAATAGCGACAATTAATAAAACATAGAACAATACAAACGGCACATCAACTACCAAATAAGTCATGATGGTGGATAAAAAACTACGTACCGATTCATATCCGCGCATTTGTGACGCCAAACTGCCAACACTCTTTGGCAATTGATCCATACGTAATGCTAAAAATCGATTGTACACATCTCTAGCTAGGCGTCTATCTATATTCTCAATTAATTTTTCATACAAACCTGCACGCACTAGTTTAGCAACAAAATCTAGCACTATTATCGCTAACACACCTATTGTCAGTACCAGTAAAGTTTGACTTGCACTTGTTGGTACAACACGATCATAAATCTGCATAGAATAAAAAGCACTAACCACAGCCACAATATTAATCAAAACCCCTGCTAAAGAGGCATCAATTAACCATTTCTTATGGGTAATTAATTCGGTTTTAACCATTTGAAAAATTCGACTACTACTAGCATCAAATTTTTTCCGCATTTTTACAGCAAAAATCTCATATTCGCCCAAGTCATCAAGGACGACTTCTAACCAAGTAGCTTTCTCTTGAGAAAACCATTCTGCCACCCATTCGCCTTTGGCATTAAAACTTTTAAGGATGCCCCACTGTTGAAACTCATCAAAAATCAACAAAGGCAACAAAGAAGGATCGTTAATGGATTTTAATAACTTGGGATTGGGGACTAATAATGCATGACAGATGTTACACAACATTGCCAATTTTTTAATTGAGGTGTTGTATTCATCCCCAATAACTTGTTGTAGTTCAAATACGTTACAAGCAGCCCTTTGTAACTGAGCTAAATGTAGCAAACTAGATGGTAAACTTTGCTCCATATATGTATTACTAAAAATTATTTAGAAAATTTAGAAGTAATATTTTTCTTTGCATTGATGTTATTTTTACGCCACACACTTTTATTTAAAATACTAGGTGTTGTTTTAACAGCCTTATTTTGCTCTTTGCTTGTAAGTAGTACTTATTTTATCTTAGTTTGTTTTTGTGTGATCGCTTGTCGTTTTGTTCCAGTTTTTAGTTGGCACTTGCTTGCTACTAACCTTCTCTTTTTGTGTTATTTTCTTGACTGGTTTTTTATCAGAATCACTTTGTTGTTGTTTAGGGTCGCTGGTAGTTTTTGTCTGGTCTCTTGTCGTTTTGTTCCAGTTTTTAGTTGGCACTTGTTTGCTACTAACCTTCTCTTTTTGTGTTATTTTCTTGACTGGCTTTTCATCAGGTATAACAAAATTTAGCATTTTATCAACGTCACTTTGCTGTTGTTTGGGGTTAATTATTGAATACCACAATATTTTATCTGCTTTAAATGCCAGATTTTGGTTTGAAGGTGTCACAACAGCACCAACACCCTCAATCAAGACAAAAATACGCCAGTTCACCACTATCATCTCGCCGTAAACACCAGCTAATTGAGTTTCCAACTGGGAAACTTCACGAATAGAGTTCATAACCTCCTGCCAGGTCTTTCTACCTGCCAAGAATTGTCGATAATAGGACTTTTGTACTTTTTTTGTATTGACTAGTGACGATTCAAGTAATGCTTTTTGCTTTTTCAAAGAGATAGAATACATCCAATCTAACTCAATCTGTTGTGCCACTTTATTTTTTTCGTATGTAAGTCTTTTTTGTAATGACTGATAGCGACTCCTAATTTGTTTGATTTGTGAAAAATTAGACAAGCCTGCACCAAAACTACTGTTAAGTTCGATAAAAAAACGACTTTCAGGACCGTTAACTTCTTTAGTAAAATTACCCCACTGGCGTTCAAATTTAAAATTAATACCTGGATAAAGTTTAGCACGACTTTGCTTTAGTTCAGCCTCAATCACCAAGCCTTCTGCTTTAATTTGTTTAATTCTAGGGTTAATTAGTAATGCTCTTTTGCTTAATTTGAGCTGATTATTTTCAAACTTAACAATACTAAAATCCCTAATTAAATCTTTTGAGTCTAAAGGAGTGCCTAACAGCTCTTCTAAATTAAGCAGGCTATTTTCATATTGAATAATGGCTGAATTAAGACCAGCATCTGCCTGAATTAAGCGTGAATCCACCAAATTTAAATCAACATTAGAAGACAGACCTTGTTTAATACGAATCCTCAGACGAGCACGTAATGCTCCATACTTCTTTTTGCTTTTTTTGTATAATTCTTTTTTTAAATAGCTATCGTACCATTTACTATAAGCACTAATCACCTTTAAAGCCAAATCTTGTTGTGCAACTTTAGTTACTGCACGAGCCGATAAAAGTTTGGCTTTTGATTTTTCTAAACCTGCATCAATATAACCACTTGCCCACAGTGGTTGCGTTAAACTGATCACTGAAACACGATTATCACCATCCTTATAAGTATGGTTTGCACCCATACTAGATCTGTCAACTTGACTTACTGAAAACTTAGGGGTTGGAAAATATTGCCATTTAGCACTGGTAATCTCATTTTTGGCAGAGTCCTCTAAAAAAATATTACTTTTAATAGAGGGGTGATAAGCGGTTGCCTTACTGATTAAACTAGGTAAATCAAATTCAACCTCTGAACCTGCTTGTACACTGATACTGCCAAGGAAAAGGCCAAAGAATGATACAGTAATTATTTCTTTAATCATTTAACTCACTCCGTAAGTAATCTAATTCAAGAACAGCCCTTATCAGCAGGCTTCAAATGAGGTCTGCTTCTGCCATCCAACACTTTCTTCTTTACTAAGTTCATTATCCACTAAATCAGTCGCCCTAAAGGCTTTTTCACTCACCTTATCCAAAAGGGGAAAAACCTCCTTAATAAGCCGTTATGGTTTTCATTTAAACCCTCTAACAAGCCAAGTGGCATAACCACCCACGCTTTCATTGTGATACCAACTACCTAAGTCAATACCAATGAGTGATGAGTCCTTAATCATTATTATTGTCACTTGCCAAATTTGAGTTCTGAGGCTTTCTTTGTTTTCAGCAGTATAAGATTTGACAAATATGTGATTTAATACACGGATGTCAAACCATGGCGATGCGATAGCAAGCAAGGCAAAAAATACAAATGCTAATTAGTCAACCCTTAAAAACCCAAAACCATTCTCAATCACTCAAAAACAATCATGCTATTTTTTTTACTTACGATATTTTGCCCAGTGTAATAGAAAAAATAGCGACTTCTCATCATAAATAAGCCAGTTTTTTGTAAAACAAAAAAAATAGCAGCC
>JAUVOQ010000107.1 GCA_030599095.1 Candidatus Ruthturnera sp. | reverse complement strand
CGTCAATGCACAACTTAATATAAAAGGAACATTAGACAAACTCGGATTACCCAAGATTAAACTGACACTAGACGACTCACACCTCAATGGCAGTGCCACCATTAAACTCACACCGGGTTATTCAACGATTAAACTTGCGATTGACACCATTAACATTGATCGTTATTTACCTAAACCTGTGACAGATAAAGAAAAAGCAACAAAAAATAAAAACCACAAGGAATCTTCTACTAAAACAAAAGAAGCCGTATTAATCCCCATCGGATTATTAACGGCCGTTAATCTGGATGCCGACTTTAAAATTAATAAAATACAAATCAAAAAAACACATTGGACAAATTTTCATGTTGCGGTTCATTCAAAAAATGGCTTAATCCAAATCAAGCCCTTAACCATGAACGGTTATGATGCAAAAGTTAAAACAGATATCAAACTGCGTGTGATTAAAAACAATGCCTTATTGTCGGGCAATCTCAACATCCATAAGATCAAAGCAGGCAAGTTGCTTAATGATTTGATCGGTAAAGACAAGCTCAAAGGTCAAACAACAATAACCGCAAGTTTCAATACCTCAGGGATTAAACTTTCACAGTTAAAACAAAACTTAAATGGCAAACTCAAACTATATTTAAAAGATGGCACGTTAAAAGGATTTGATCTTAACCACCAAAGAAATGTTTTAGATGCAAAACTCAATGGCAAACCAGAGCCTAAAGCACCGACACCGTCAGAGACCAAAATCGCCAGCCTTACTGCCAGCGCCATCATTAAGAAAGGTGTTTTAAACAATAAAGACCTGCGTGCCGCAACACCACTTGCACGAGTTGTTGGACGGGGCACTGTTGATATTGCTAAAGAGAAAATCAACTACACGGCTTCAGTAAAATTTACTTCATCGACTAACATTAAGAACAATACACCTTTTGAAAAAATGAACTCTATACCATTAGACATCAAAATTACTGGCAGCTTTGATAAGCCAGTCATTAAACCTGATTTTGAAAAAGTATTGAGTCATATACTTAAAAAAGAACTGAAAAAACAAGAGACAAAAATAAAAGACAAAGTGAAAAAAGATATACAAAAAGAACTAGAGAAAAAATTGGGTAACGAACTCAAAAATCTTTTTAAATTTTAGTCAACAACAATGAATAAAGATCACACGTTTAGCCAGAAACTACTCAACTGGTATTCTCAACATGGGCGGCATAATTTACCCTGGCAACAGGATCGCAGTCTTTATCGTGTTTGGGTTTCCGAGATCATGTTGCAACAAACACAGGTGACTACGGTCATCTCCTACTTTGAGCGATTCATGACACGCTTTCCCGACT
>JAUVOQ010000009.1 GCA_030599095.1 Candidatus Ruthturnera sp. | reverse complement strand
TTTGGTTAGCATATTTTATAAACAAAACGACCAAGAAATGATGGTTATTTTACCAAAATCTGGTTGATTTGTTTATGGTTTTTGTTGATTTTATTGTTTTAAATCAAATGGTTAAGGGGTTTTTAAGGGTTGACTATTTAGTAGCCATTATTGTTGGGCTAGTTATGTACATTTTAGGAAGAAATGTTTTTATTAGTCATAAGACAGCACAAATGACAAATCATAGCCAAAGATTAGAAGAAAAGATAGACAAAAATAGAAGCAGTTCAAACCTAACTGTCAAAGGAAAAACTAACCCAAAGGATAAATAACATGGATGCTGATTTTATTATTTTATATCTTTTAACTGCTTACCTTTTTTGGTCATTATTAATAACCCCACTTTTGGTTGCAAGCACTAGGCAAAGATTGTTCACTATTCGTGATGCAGTTTTTTTAGAGTTTGAACACAATAACGAATACCAAGAATTCAGGAAACGCATTAATCTGTTTATAAGGCTTGCTGAAAAAGCCTCATGGCAAAGAATTATTTTTGATTTTATAGTTTTTCGAAAAGACATAAAACAAAATAAAAAAGACAGTCGTATTAAGTTTAATGACCTAAAATTAAACAAATTATTTTTCACAAGCACAATATTAATTATTAGGCTTATTGTTTTGCGCTCGCCAGTATTAATGCTGGGGTCGGTGGTTCAAGTCCACCCATAACCACCATATTACTTTTTGCATAATATCTGCTCTCTTGCATCCTGTATAATAGGTCATTATTATATCACTTTACAATCTTTATATCTTGAAAAATATAAATATTTCAACTTTAGGCAAAAGATTGAGAGAAATTAGGAAACTAGAAGGCTTGTCTCTTGCTGAATTTGATAAAAAAATAGGCGTTTCTCATTCTTCATTGCATAAAACTGAAAACGGTCTTTCCGAAATTAAACTTATTGGTCTACTAAAAATTCTAGATGCATACCCACAATACGTTAACTATTTACTAACAGGGCATTTAGATCATTTAGATATTCAACAAATACCAGGTCAAGATACAAGCAGAGTTATTTTACTTAAAGATTTAGCTGATAAATATCTTGAACATCATAAAGTAGAGTATCCAGCAACAGCCTATTCTCAAGGATTAACACTAAAAATTATTATTTCCTTTTTTAACGAAAACAAACACATGCGCACCTTTAGTGTTGCTGATATAAGTAGTTTTAAAGCTGAGAGGTCAAAAAAAGTTGTAGTTTCTACTATCAATAGAAACTTATCAGTCTTGTCAGCGATGTTAAATTACTATCGTGATCACTTAGATGAATATTGGAATCCACCAAAAATAAAATTATTAAAAGGTGTCCGATCAGTCCCTCCTAAGTTTTACACTCAGGAAGAGCTTAATAAAATTTATCAAGAAAACGATGATGTAGCACATGTTTGGCGTTTTTTAGCAAACACTGGTTTACGTATATCTGAGTTTTATAACCTCAAATGGGAAGATGTGTATGACGATAAAATTAAGATTATTTCGTCGGACCAACATAGAAACAAGTCTAGACAACATCGTACAGTTCCTTTGAACGATGGAGCAAAAACCACACTAAGGCTGTTTAGTAAAAATACTGAGTATGTGGCAGATCGTTTTTCAAGTGTGGATGTTTATAAAAAGCGCTTTCGTCGTATTTGTAATAAAATTGGTCTCAAAAATAAAGCAGGCATACATTGCCTTAGGCACACTTTTGCATCACATTTGGTGCAGAATAACGCTCCTATGCGTAAAATTCAAAAATTAATGGGGCATGCATCAGTTACCACGACTGAGAGTTACGCACATTTAATCCTTGATGATTTAAACAAAGAAGTGTCCAAAATAAACTTATAAAGACCCTTACGGGATAAGGGTTGTAGAGGCTTATTGTCCTATTAATTTAAAATAACTATCCAATAAGACCTTGAGTTTTAATCGATGTGATTTTTCTGGAAGGGAGCGGAAAAGTTCCAAGATTTCTTTATCCTCTTCCTTTTGCATATTAAGTCTTACTAAAATAGATTTAGTGTTTTCTTTTAACCATGCATCAGATGTGGCCCGCCTTAATGCTTTGGAGTGTTCCGTATAAGAATTTGTTCCAATTGTCTTATTGGTTCTAGTTTTTTTATGTTGTATTTTCTTACTCACATTCTTTTATTAAAATTATCATAGTCGTTATATTAATCAAATAATGCTCCTACACCAACCAAACTAATGGTAATCAAGGCGTTTTGCACGGGGCTAGTCTCTGAATCAGCCAGTAAAGCAGTTGCAACTATGGCAATTCCTAACATCTTAACAGTCTTATTATCAGATTTAAAGAATGCTAAAGCACCGAGAGCAGCAATTACATATTTTTGTACTTGATCGCCTTTTCTTGAATTATGAATCATTGAATTAAACCCAACATAAATACCATAATGGGTAAACCCTAAATATTTCACACTTAATATATCGCCAATTTTTATCAAAATTTACTCTTTTTCTTATCGCTAAAAATATTTTTTATTTTACGCTTAATTATTTTCTTAGCGAATTTTAAAACTACTTTGATTATAACTGGCACGTCCAGAAGCAAATTATTTTTGAAGTTAATAATATTACACTATATCGTATAATAAAAATCAAGTATTATTTTAGATTTTTATAAGCATCACAATTAGTTTGGATTATTAAAATCGTTGCATCATAAATCCAATTTTGTTGCCAGTCTTTTGTTCTCATTAGAAACTTTGCCCAAAACTAAACTGGGCCTGATTAAACAGGGTTAAAGCTTCATCCATCAGTTTCTCATCTTGTTTATGATAACGCTCCATGTCTTTGGTTGCACCTGTAAATGCAATTATCATATTTTTGCTAACACTATCCCAGTCAACGCAATTATTACTTAGTCTTTTTATATCCGAATAAAACCCTTGATAGCCATATAAAAACCTATTAGCAATTTCATACCGTTCATGAATTTTTACTAATCTGGTTTGTTGTGCGTTTAAGTGTTTATATGACTTTTTAAACTACGGTTGTGTGCTGTTTTTATTCCCCCTTTAAGCATAACTAACTCCATTTTCAAGAACTTTGCACTGCTCAATAAAATTGACCTTATCATAGCTTAGAGATATATATTCATTAGTTGAGTTGCTGGACAATATCCAAATGTCAGGCCAGCCAATTAATATCTCTAAATCTTGCTTCATCAAACAACAATCATTACCATGGCATTCACTAATCCAGTCGATTAAATCACTTATCATTTCCTCGCGCTCAATAAGCCTATACTCCACATTATGACTTTCATTTATTGGCTTGCCATTGACACTGATTACATTCCTAATTCTTTCAATACTAGGCTCATCATCCAACACATCATCATAATTAATGCCGCTAATGTTTTGTTCAAAATTCTTTAGCGCATTAAGTAAACATGTGCGCTGTGAAAATTCACAAGTATCACCGTTATTTTTTAGGTTGTTGCCAATCATTCTTTCTGTTAAAACCACCAAAGATTGAAGTCCCTCTTTTACTTTTCCTAACCGCATTTTTTCTCCTTGAATTTATAAAGCAATGGCTCTTGCCAAACTCTTAAAAAAATCTAAAATATCCCCATCAACAAAATCAATTTTAGTCAACATCTCTTTTATTGATTTTTGGTCTTGTTTTGTGGATATTAAAATATGCTCAATAACAACCTCAAGAGTGATAAAGTTTGTGCCTGTTTGGCCTTCAATTTCAAAAGTTGAATTAATATCAATACCTTTTTCGTTGATTAAATTTTCTAAGTATTTTTTCATGTATTCCTTTATTTATTAAGTTAATATTATTATACTATATCATATAATAAAGTCAAGCATTATTTTTGAATATTTTTTGGACTTATATATTTAATCCAAAAAATAAATTCTTAACCTTGGCATGTAAGGAATTCTATATATTAGCCAAGTTTTAAAGAGATTGCTCTGATGCGGTTATAGGATTAAATATAAGTCCCATATTTTTTATGTTCAAAATTTGAACATCCACCTTGCTCCAAAACTATCTTCTCTTCCATTCTGTGTTTACTAGTGAACATATTGTCATTGTCTTTATAATTATTTGCTTTATGTTGGCAGTGGTTGTATTGATGATTAATCCATTGCAATCCACTACTAATTTTTGAGCAATTTAGGCAGATTTCATTTTTCACTTTGTTAAAGTCAATCATGCTGCATACAAGCACAAATACTTTCCCACCTTTGTACTGAGGAGAACCAACCAATAACTGATAATATCCAGTGTTTGGTATTTCATGTTGACCCCAGCAAGCACTGGCAGAACTTGAAAGCTTCTCTTTAATTATGCCCAAATCTGTTTCAATTGAGATACGTTCACCTTCTTCGTAATAATCTTGTAATTTCATAATAAGTCTTATTAAAATAATGCTATTTGAATGTTTTCCTCAAAGACAAAACTGTCCTCTTCAAGCATTGTTTTGAATGCTTGAATTATAAAATTTGCATCTTTATATTGATTGATATCTGAATGATGAAAAAAAATAGAATGGTATCCAGTGCTTGTGTATTTCCCCCAACCATCACTAAGTGCATAAAAAGCAAGATGAGCAACGATACTATTGTTAATTTCACGAGTATCACTCCAGCATGGATTAATTACAAGCATACACTTGTAAATTCCTTGGCTAAAAAATATAGCTTTTTCATCGTCATTTGACATCTGCACCTCTGCTTCTATTTCTAGTTGTTTGTAAATCTTATACGGTACATCCATAGCATTTTATTTATTAAGTTAATACTATTATACTATATCATATAATATAGTCAAGTCTTTTTTAAAGATTTTTTTCAAAATTTGAACAAAAAATAGGGGATAAATAAAAACAGGAGGCAATAAATACTTAGAATAACGCTTGATTATTATTATATGATATAGTATAATAGTATTAACTTAATAAATAAAAAATAAGTATGAAAAATCAAGATTTTAAAAAGGAAATAACACAACAAATTATAAAGTTAATGCAAGATAACGGCAGCAACTGGATTAAAAGTTGGGCTGGCGATACCAATATCAATTTACAAATGCCAATAAACACAACAACTGGGAATTATTATCAAGGTATTAATGTTTTAAAATTATGGTTCGCAGAAAAAAGCACGAATGAATGGGCAACGTACAAGCAATGGCAGGACAAAGATAAGCAGGTAAAAAAGGGCGAAAAAGGAACAAGTATACTCAGGTTCATCCAAATTATAAAAGACGGTGAAAACGCAGAAAATGGCGTTATCCCTATTATGAAATCATTTACCGTTTTTAATGCTGATCAACTAAAAGGACATCAACCAAATAAAAATACTGGCAAAGGTGAAAAATTTAATCACCAAGCAGCTGATTATTTTATTGCAAACACCAAAGCACTTATTAAGCATGGCGGTGAAAGTGCCTATTATTCCACAACTGGTGATTATATCAACATGCCTGAAATGCAGGATTTTATTGACACTAGAGACGCAACAGCTGAACAATCTTACTACGGTGTTTTACTGCACGAACTCACGCATTGGACTAAACACGTAAAAAGACTAGACAGGAAAAAATCAAAAAAAAGATTATGCGTTTGAGGAACTTGTGGCAGAATTAGGATCATGTTTTTTAGCCGCGCATTTAGGAACAGAGCCAGCAATCAAAAAAGACCACGCTAAATATTTGAACCATTGGGTTGAGATTTTAAAAGATGATGAAAAAGCAATATTAAAAGCGGCAAGTTTAGCTGGTAAAGCATTTGATTTTTTACTTAATTTACAAGAGCAAAAAAACAAAAATATGACCACATAGAGGACTTTAGTAAAAACTAATTTATACCAATAATATTAAATGCTATAACATCTATTTTATTGGTAGTTTTCTGGTGTCAAATTCCAGTGCTTGCCTATCTGTAAAATTGTGCAAAACAACAAGAGCAATAAAGCCAACATCCCACAAGTGGGAACCCTAGAAATCTTATACACCTGATGCACGGGTGGGCAATAATAAAAACCGTGCTACAAAAGGCTTATAGTGTAAGACAAACGTAATACGCCAATGTATACAAATGTAAGACAACGTAAGACAAACGTAAGACAAATTAACACAAAATGCTTTTGTAGTAGTATTTTAAGAGTTTTAAGTGATTGTAATACATTTGTATTACAAAAGAGATATCCTGCTAGAAATCTACTTTTCAATATTGCTAGAATGAGGTTGTATTGGGGTGTTTTAAGTGCTTAGTCCCTATCTTTAATTATCTGTATAATTGTAAAAAACAGATAATTAAAGATATCATAAAAAATGCAAATGCAAGAGTTTAAAAAACGTTTAAATGGTTTTTTTAATGACAGTGGAATGAGTAAAAATGCACTGGCAAAAGTAACAAAAATTAGTCAATCGCAAGTATCAAATTTAGCAAATGGACAGTCTAAAAGGTGGACTAAAAACACAAAAAAGATAGATGATTTTATCCAAGAATACTACCAAGATAATTTCAAAATTCCAGTAAAAATTGAACAAATTTTAAAACAAATTCTTATAAAAAGTCCTGAGAATGAAACTCAAATCTTGACAATTTTAGAAGCAATAAATACATTCAAACCAGCGGGCAAAAATGGTAAAAAATAAAGGTAAAAAATCAGCAAAAATGTCCTTTAAAAGTATGGCTATTTTTATCATAATAGTGGTCATTGTTTTTGCACTTATTGATTTGCTTTATAGACAAATAATCATCAATACTTCTGACTCGCACAAAGGCACTATTTTTTGGAAAGTGGACAAAAAACCAGAAAAAAATGACTTTGTATATTTTGAATTCCAACACAGGTTGTTATCAAAAAATACTAGAGTTCTATCTAAAAAATTAGTTTGCACTGAGGGTGATAATTTGGTAATTGGTGATCATTTTATTGTCTGTAATAGTCAAAAATATCCGATTAAACGTAATAAAAAAACAGGAGGTGGGAAGCCAATCAAGCAATTTTATTATGATGGCACTGTGCCAAAAAATAAAGGTATTGTGTGGGGTTCGAACCTTGAGAGTTTTGACAGTCGATACTGGGGGTTTATTGATTATGATGGCTTAAGAGTTATGAGGGTAATTTGGTGATTATTTGAATGTAGAATCGTGCCTTACTCAAGATTGCCTTTTAAAATTCAAAAAACAAAACTTCCTTGTGGTAGCATATTGGATAATTGTGAGAGAAAAGTGCAATATATTTCTGAACTTATACAGAATTATTAACTGGGCAATTAGAGTAAATTTTTAACCAAAAGGGGAGAAACATGGCGACTAAAGAACAAAAAGAAAAAGCATGGAATAATGCAAAACCAATTAAAGGTAAAGATAAAAAAAATTACAGGCAAGATTCTTACGGCAAGACGATGTATAAAGCATCACATGGCAAAAGTTCTGTTATGGGCTGGGATGTTGACCATATAAAGCCAAAATCAAAAGGGGGAAGTGATGCAACTAGAAACCTGCAAGCATTAAATTCTAACGTTAATAGAAGCAAAGGCAACTCTTTGGTTAAAAAAAGTAGGCATTCAAAAAGTAATAAATGATGAAACTTTAATAAATTAATATAATAATAATTATATTAATTTATTATTGCGTATAATGCTTTCTATGTAAAGAAATAAACAATCATGAAATGTGCGTAACCAATAAATAATCGCAATGAAAACAATCGCAATACTTAACCAAAAAGGTGGTGTTGGTAAAACCACACTTGTTATTAATCTTGCTTATGCGTTACAACAAGATGGGCACAAGGTCTTAATTGTTGATTCAGATCCGCAAGGTTCAGCAAGAGACTGGAACAATGAAACTGAAGGTAAAATTGTGCCAGTAGTCGGACTAGATCGTGCATCATTGGCAACAGACATTAAAGCCGTTACTAAAGGCTATGATTTTATCTTAATTGATGGTGCGCCACGATTATCAAAACACATGGTAGCAGCTATAAAATGTTCTGATATTGTGCTTGTTCCAATCAAACCATCAGCATTTGACGTCTGGGCGAGTGATGAACTCATTGATATGATCAAACAACGTCAAGAACTTGGCGCAAACTTAAAAGCATTTATTGTTATCTCTCAAGCTGTACCAAACACCAAGCTTGCCAATGAAGTTGTCAATGTGTTTAGTCAAGACGAGGAACAATTACCAGTATTAAAAACTACAATTATAAACAGAATGGCCTACCCATACTCAATCTCTGAAGGGCAAACTGTTTTCCATACTGCAGATAAAAAAGCACAGCAAGAAATTAACAGTTTAAAAGAGGAGTTACTAAATCATGGGTATTGGTATTAGAGATTTATTAGACAAATCTTTAGATGAAGTTATGAATGATGAAAAATTCCAGTTTGAAAAAATTAATGTAAATGCAACAAAGCGCTCATTTGCAATTAATCAAACAAGACTTCAGGAAATGAAAATATTTTTAATAGAGCAAGAAAGAATTACCCAGGATGGCTTAATTTATAATTCTGTTTTAAAGATAATAAAATAAGGGTCATGACAGATATCAATCCAGTATGCCAAACTCTGTAAATGGGCTAAGGATAACCTCCTAGAGAGTTTAACAGTGTTTGGCTTGGTGTTAATCGAAAACGACTTAGAACAAGCAATATGATTGAGCAGCTTAATCAAAGCGTTAAAGAGCGAACAAGAGTGGCTAAAATATTTGCTAATGAGGACTCTTGTTTAAGGCTGGTTACAGCAGTTGTGATGGAAATCTCAGAGCAGTGGCAAGGTTCTAAGGCTTATTTCTTTGGTTGATGATTGATTAAGTGATTATGAATTTTTAAATAGATTGGTAGAGACGGATTTGATAGAATAGATGGTAATTTATAGAAAGAAGTTTACTTGATTTTTTTATGCTAGTATGGCAACTAAGTTTAAAAAAACTGTGTAAAAAATATTCTTGAGTCTTAAATTGTTTAGTTGCAGCAATACCGCATCCTCTTGTTATAGTTGCATTGATAACCTATTTCATGAACAACGAGGATGATTGAAAATAAATACATGTTAAAATACAATCATTATGAAACACTTATTAGGCGAATTTGGTAAATTTATTTATGACCTTGCAAAAATAACATTTGCAGTAGCAATTATATCTCCCATTATAAAAGATGGTAGTTTTTCGTTATATGCTATCATTGTTGCAAGTATTTTAGTATTACTTGGTTCGTATATTATTTATAAAGGGGGGTAAAAGATGACAGGTTTAGAAATTGGTGTAACGGCTATGCTAATATTGGCTATTATAGGCACTATACTTGCTTATTTTACAACAAGCCATAATACAAAAACCACCTAACAAATCATTCCAGCTGACCGCTGATGTGTCGTGAATTCAAGCATTATGCCCAAAAAATAAGATTCTAAGCGATATGGATAGTAAGTTTAAGTTAATACTGCCAAATAATCATGGCCTCACCCAAGAAATAGGAACAACTACAAGCCTATTATTTGTTGGGGCAAATGGTTCAGGTAAAACCCGCCTAGGAACATGGGTCGAAATGCAATCTCCGCAAAAAGAAAAAGTACACAGGCTTTCAGCTCAAAAATCATTAACAATGCCAGATAAAACCGCTCCTATAGCAATTGACCTTGCGAAAAAAGATTTGTTATTTGGAACAGATACAATACAAGAAGGCACAGAACACTGGAACTATAAAATAGGTCACAAATGGCAGAACAAACCCGCCACTTTTTTGCTAAATGATTACCAAAAGCTAATGGTTTGGCTTTTCTCTGATCATACAGAGGAAGCCTCTAAATATCTTTCTGCGTCAAAAGCATCAACAGATAAGGTTAAACCTCCAGTTACAAAGCTAAACTTAGTCAAAGCTGTATGGGAAAAAATATTACCACATCGGGAACTCGTACTTGGTGGTCTAAGAATTCAAACAAAAGTTAGAGAAGCGCAAGATAAGATTTATAACTCTTCAGAGATGAGTGACGGGGAGCGCGTAATATTCTATTTAATTGGTCAGTGTCTTGTCGCTCCTAAAGATGGCATCATCGTTATTGATGAGCCAGAACTTCATTTGCACAAATCAGTTCAGGCGCCTTTGTGGTCTGAAATAGAAAAGCTTCGTCCTGATTGTCTTTTTGTGTATTTAACCCACGACGTAGATTTTGCTGCCGCTCAAGAGGCTGCGAAGAAAGTTTGGCTAAAATCGTTTGATGGTGAAGTTTGGGAGTGGGAAGAAATTAAGGATGATGAGAATATTCCTGAGGACTTATTAATAGAAGTTTTAGGAAGTAGAAAGCCTGTTGTTTTTGTTGAAGGCGAAAATGGTAGCTACGATGTAAGTTTTTATCGAGAAGTGTTATCAAATCATCTTGTGATACCTAGAGGAAGTTGCACACAGGTAATTCAGTCTGTAAAAGCGTTAAAGGCAAACTCTCAAATACATCACCTTGAGGTGTACGGTCTTATTGACCGAGACAGAAGAGTGGAAAAGGAAGTAGGGGCACTTGAGAAGGATTCAATTTTTGTGTTGAATGTCGCAGAAGTAGAAAATCTCTTTTGTACACAGGAGGTTTTAGAAGTCGTTAGTATTCATTTGGGAAGAGACCCAGCAGATGATTTCACAAAGGTTTCTTCTGCTGTATTCAAGTACCTTAATGCTGAATTAGAAACACAAATATCACTAAGGGTAGCTAGTGAAATAAAGTTCCGTCTCAAAAAATTCAATGAGAAAACTAAAGGGAACGCCAAACTAAACAAGGCATTGCAGACTTTGATTGATGGAATTGATGTTAAGTCTATTTATTCTAAAACTGAAACTGAATTTCAAAAGATATTAACCGAGAATGACTATGAGGGGCTTTTAAAACTATACAATCGCAAATCGCTTTCTGCTCAAGTTAGTGGTGCTCTTGGTTTAGCTAACGGGAGTTTGCCTGAGTTTGTCGTCCGTTTAACTAGAGGCGAACGTAGAAGTGACATCATTAAAGCGGTAAGTAAATACTTTGGTAATTTCAAATTTTAAAGGGAGTGTAAATTAAACGAGGGTGTAAATTAAACTGTGTAAATCCGCCTTTTCACCCTTAAGTTTACTTTGACCTTCTCATTTAACACCCCTTTAAAATAAAAAACACCACAATAATAAAAACAATCTCAACGCTATAAAAAATCCCAAGCGTTAATGAAAAAATAGAATCCATCCATTTATTATTAACCTTCTTAAGTTGAACAGGAATATCCATTTTAAAATCTGTTATTTTTTGCTGTCTGACATCATCATAAACACCTCTAAACAATCTCTCTTGCCATAAAAAATACCCATCCAGCAACCAAAAACCAAAAATAGGGATCAAAAAAGCCAAAATAAGATTATGAGAATAAACATTATTATCTTGGTTAATAAATAGAACAGCTGCTGACATTATCGCCATACTCCAGCTTTTAATAGAAAAGGAATTACTTGCCAAGCGATTAATCACGCCCTGTGTTATTTCTAAATGCTTTACTACTTGCTCTTTATCGTCCATTATTACACATCTTTTGTTATGTTATAAGATTTTCTATCATCTCGTATTTTTACTGTCCTATCTAAATAATAATCTTTATTACTTATAAAATCACACCATTTAACACTTCCAATATAACTTGATTTGCCATGGCTTATTATTGAATTGCAATTGTAGTTGTTGCAAGAACGGTCATAAGTTTCATTATCGTTATAGTTAAACATGTTATTTCTTAAAATTTGAAAAAGTGTGCCAGTTGCTAAATTTTCAGTATCACAACTATAACTTTTACTACATTGACTAATGTAGTAAGAATAACTACCGTTCCTATCTGGCAATACAACTGCTAATACTCCATTGGTATGGCTTGTTTTGCCACTTCTTGTTATTTCTTTAAGTGAATAAGATATTTCCCAAGGTATCCACTGGTCTGATTCCCGTTCATATCGGTCTTTCATATTGGGTGAAATTAAAACAAGTGTAATACTGCTATCATGAATGTTATTTTTTAAATGAGTTTCAATCGTAACATCTTTAAACTTACTTAAATCTTCATCTCCCTCACCCTTATAAACATCATCTTTTAAAGTCTTATCGGCTAAATAATCTACATAATCACGAGCAGTACCCTTCCAATACCCAGTTAACCCTTGAACTGAGGTATCACTATGTTTATACGATACAAAAACTTTTCTTCCCATTTTATTCTCCTGTAATTTTTACTCTAGTTTTCCCAGTTAATAATTGGCGAATTCGACCCATAAGTGCAACACTTCCATTTAAAAAATAGTCCTTACCAACTAACTGTGCAAAGACCTTAAATGGGTTTTGTGCCCCAAACATTTCCTAGTTCTATTATTCATTAAATTTGTCGCCCTGAACGCCCCTCTTTCACTCACGTCATCTAAAGCCATTTCTTGGGAAATGTTTGCCTTCATAAGTCGTTATGATTCTCGTTTAAGCCACGTTCGCTCTCATGTCAAGTAAACACCTTGTTTTTTATTATAGAATTTTCTACTTTAGAGGTGTTTGGTTTTTTCGGGGTATTACAACCCAATCTGATTTACAAGGTCTTTATATTATTGACAATACTCGCCAAGACCTTGTTATAATAAGCCTATGAACACAGTTAATATAATTTCTTATCCTAAAGTTCAAGCAATTAAATCAACTGATAATATGAAGTCTAAGCAAAAAGATTTCAACAGAAAAAGAAACCAAGGTGTTGCTATTATTTTGGTTGGTGTTGCATTGGGTGCTGCTATTCATGTGAGCATTGGTGTGGTAATGGTTGTTATTGGTTTTATGCGTATTCCTCGTATTGCCTCTCCTGTTGATACCTCTGCCTCACCATATTCTTTCAATCATAGTAATTTTGTCAAAGCTTCTCATGGTATAGAGCCACAAAAAAGCCACTACGGTTTTTGATATTACTTTTTATCCTTTTCAAGGATATCATCCGCATCATTATTTATATTGCTAGTTAATCCTGTGTTTGAACTGACATTTTCTTCTCTCAATTCACGAGCATGTTTATCAAAATCATTCGTAAGTTGTGCTAAACGTTGAGTATCGCCATTTGCCTCATCAATAAATTTAGAAGCTACCTCATTAAGTGGGTTAAATCTATTTTCCTCAGATGATTGTGTTTGTTGATTCAATCTTGTACTAACTGCGGCACTAACTCCTAAAGTCTTCTCAAGTGCACCGCCAATTAATGATTTTTGAGAATCAAACACAGCACTTTCTGTTAATTCCTTTGAGGAAGAATCGCTAATACTTTCACTAGCACTAAGCCCATTTGATTGCCACCAGCCAACCATTTGATTCTCTAACGTCCTACGATCTTGCTCTCTAAAGTCTGCCTCACCTCTATTACTGTGATCAACCAGGCTGTCAAATCCTTTAGCTGCAATGGTATTGGTATTGCCACTATTTATATCTGCAACCGCATTACCAATTGTTGCTGCACTTGTGTCGGTACTGTCATAAAATTTATTACCCGCTTGATATGAGTTGAGATAGTCCTCCTTGTGTCCACTTCTAACATTAGTTTCATCATTTAAGCTGGTAGAATTATCAATACCAAGATTAGCACCAGCACTGACATCCATCTTGCCAAGACTACCATCATCGTTAAAGTTTGGTGATACTGCAAACGACATATCTGGATTATGACCAATCGTTTCTTGTTTGACTGAAGATAATCTATCAAAGAAGTCACTATTTGCCAAGTCTTTGCCTGTCATCGCATAGTTGCCATGATTGTTAGCAAGATTGTTAGCAATGCCTCGTAGCGCATCAGGATTGTTACTGTCTTGACCAATGGCATTGGCAATATTTTGGTGTTTGGTGATATTACCTTCAGATTGTCCTTGCTCGACTTGTGCTATGTTTTCTGCGCCAGTAACTTGATGACCACCGCCTAAGCTCTCTTGAGAAGTTTTGATGGCATCTGCTGAGGTTCTATAGGAAATTGCACTAGTTTCAGCATTAGTAACTGCTTGTTCTGAGGTGCTAATATTGTTAGTATCTGCCACCTTTTCTAAGGCTGTGTTTTGTCCAACAATGTCGCCACCTGTTCTATCTCCAATTAGATCTGCATTGGTAGCAATACCGCCATTGTCACTTAACGTGCTCATCTGTGATTGAGTCGATCCTTGCGTAAACGCAGCACTTTGGAATAAGCGATCATGACCAGCCATAACTGGCGGTGTGTTGGACATAGTATTTTGTGGCACCATACCTGCACCCTCATGTGCCAAACCTTGTGCAGCTTGATTGGCAAATGCTGACCGACCTTCTGGTGTTAACACTTGTTGTGCTGATTGATCTCCAATATTTTGTAGGTTCTGTGCTTGATTTTGAGCCATTTGAGTCATTGCGTAACCACCAAATTTATAAAGTGCCATAGCCAGTGCTGAAGCCAGCATTAGACTGAGTACTTGCATTCTGCCAAAAAACCCCAATGCTTTGATGGCGGTTTCTTCGGCCAGTAAAAAACTAGCCATGCCCATTTTGGTGTTGGCAATATCGCTAAAAGCAATAATGGCTTGATCCATGCCTGCAGTGTGAGTAATGGCTACAGCAACGCCCCATGTGGTCAGCCAAAGCATCATGCCAACCATAAACTTAGCAGCTTCTTTAAAGATGGGTGTTACCAAAAATACAGTTAACAATGGAAACAAACCTAGAATAACCGCCATCATCACTGCTCTCAAAGTGGGCAACAAATCATTGGCAGAATTAAAGGCACCAATACCTTGCAACATTAATGAACGACGTGTTAAGACTAATTGAGCTTCATTTGGGTCTTGTGTCATGGATTTTAAAATATTTTGGTAAACAAACGCTTCCCGTATATAACTACCTGCATTAACTGGCGTAACACCATGTAATGCATAAGCTTGAGTGATTAAATCTTCACAAGCGTTTTTCTGAACAGCAACACCAACATCAAAGCCATTACTTTTACAAACCGAATCTAGGATACCATTCATAGCAACTGGGGTAAGTTTAGGCAATAAAACATTGTCCCAAGCCTCAGCACAAGTCATATTGCTGATTACTTTATCACCATCAAACATATTGACCCAAATACCAGAGTTTCTATATTTTGGAAATTCAGAATATAAACTTTCAGTCTCAAATTGTCTTCTTTTTGATGACGTGTTAGTACCAACAATGCCTTCGGCGACTGTGCCACACACTCGATAATACTCTTCTACGTCTGCAGAGAGGTAGTACAAGTTATTTTTTGGCGTTTTGTTGAGTGTGTCCATTAACACTTTAAAATTAATACCACCAGCAGTTTTATCATACGGATAAGCACTGGCAGTGGTGGTAATATCCACCATGCCACGCTCAAGTTTATTAAAGAGTCCAGCAATTAAAATAATACCATCAGGCACACCAGGCACACTTTCAGTAGAATTATTCACTGGATCATAAATATGCATGGTGCCTGTTGGAATGATGGCTGCAGTGTATAAAGTAGTGCCGATAACCACAACTTTAAGCCAAGCAAAGGGATCGCCTTGAGCACTCATTATTGGTTTAATTAAGTTATTGCTGGTGGCCAACATAATAGCACCCAACCCAGCAGCAACTGTGAACATGGTGGCAAAACGATGGTCACTATAAATGAATGCCAGTCGCTTAAAAGCATCTGCAATCTCTCGTCCACCACCATAGGTGTAGAACTCCATATCTAGGGCAAACACATTTGGGGCAATTAGTAAAATTAATACAATTGGCATCATTTTCTTGATGGTCGTCATGGTGGTTGTTTTTATTAAGTTAATGGGTAGAGCGTCTATTGTCACGATTGCTAAACTTTTTGATTTGTCGTTCAATGTTTCTATTAAATTCAAGACTGTCAACATACCCAGATAAAGAGTCTGTCCTGGCTTTTTTAATGGCTAAATTCATCGTATAAGCACGTTCTTTTAATGCCCTCATACTAGCAACAATCGGCGCAACAGTTGCAGGCTGGCAAAGCTTGTCAGAAACGCCATTATTTGCATTGTCAGCACCAGCATTGGCAATACGAGTCAGTTCATAAATCTTACTAATCAAATCATCGACCATTGCAAATGCCATTGCCCTTGCTGCTGGTTCTCTTAAAGTAGAAATGGCCATATCAACCGTATTGTGCTGAACAGCAAACACCAAAGAGTTAAAAATTGCATAAGGCATTGAAGAGATGAAGCCTTGCTCACTGACACTAAACCCGCCATTTCTACTGCTGATTTTATTGGCAATGCTGTGCATTAAAATATCCATTTCTTGCAGTAAGCCTTTATCTGTGGCTTGCGTGCAATCACCCGTTACTGAGCGTATTTGTGCTTGACCAGTGAGTATATCATCAACGTTTTCAGGACTGATATCGGCGCAAGCCTCAATTGATTTTGAGCCGTATTGCTTGTCGCTGTAACTAATAACAACATCACCTAGATAAGCGCGCATATAAGGCACATACTGCTCTAAACCTTTGGTTTTAGCAATGTGCTCTAATACCGATCCATTTTCAGTAAAAATGGACTTAAATTCTGATGAGCAACCCTCAATTGATTTGTTTTGCTCTTCCGTTGCTTTATTGCCATTGTTTTTAACATCTTCACTGGTATTAAACCAACCTTTTGTTGCCGAATTTGACGCTCTAGCATCAGCATTAGCCACACCCATAATTTCACCAAAGCCTTTATCCATGCCAGTAGTAATGGCAATTTCTTTGCCAAGTTCACATTCACTCATTTGCAGTGAATTAAGCATGTTTATAATGCCTTCAAACTTACCCAAACTTGCCGCACCTTCGGCCATCACTTCTTTTAACGCTAAATCAAAAGCAATCGCAGGTGCCGCTTGTAAAGCTCTTTGCATTTTTTGCATGAGATATTCTGGATCTAGGAAACTAAACCCACCCATAAATAAATCAATACCACCACAGCCTGTTTTCAATCGAGGTTTTTGAATGCTAAAAAGGTAATCTTTTTTATTTCTGTAACGCATGGAGTAACTACCGCCACTAAAATAGCCACGCTGTTGCCCTTTAAAATAATCAGGACCTGAGCTGGTAGATTGATCAACCCAGTCATCCATCCACCCTGAGTTGCTCGTCATTGCAGTGGTGGCAAAAATACTAAAAAGAAGTGTTTTAACAACTTTTCTAAAATAAGTGGTGCTCATATTTTTCATTGTTTCAACTTTTTTAATGTTAGTCATGTTAAGGTTTGCCTTGTTTTGGTGATTTTTTGTATTCATGATTGACTCATCTCATCTGTATTTCTGCTTGTTGGATATCTTGAAGTTTGTCTTGCTCTTGGGTATTTAAATCTTGATGTTTATCTTGAGTTTGGATTTTATGTTCTTTGGCGTAAAGTGCGATTTGGTCTTGGTAGTTTTGTTTGGTCTTTTCACTGCTTGTTTTGTCATACATATTTAAAACCGTCTTTGATTGGGTTTTGCGATACTCTTTTTCAAGTGTCTGCTTTTCATCTGGCGTTAGATTTTTAAGGTATTCTGCTACTTGATTTTTAAGTACTTGTTGTTTTTCTTGAGCAATTTCTTCACTGGTTTTAAAGCCTTTTTGTTTTTTATAGATATCACTAACCTGGTTAATTCTATGGTCAGTAATTTGATGTAACGCCGACTCCTTTTCACCTGTTCTTGTCGTGAGTTGTCTTTCTATCTTGCTTTTATCGTCAGTAAATATGATTGCTTCTTGTTTTGCTCTTGAGAGTTCGACATAAAATGCTTGTTGATTAGATAATTTACTGCGCCATGATTCAAGATTAATAATCACTTTTTCGCTGGTTTGTCCTTGTGCTTGGTGAGCGGTTAGGCAATAAGCGTATTCCCAGTGTTTATTATTAAAATCTTGTAAGTTCATTGATCTAGTCTCACCCGTTCCTATATCAACATAAGCAACTCTTTGACTGAAGTTGCTTACCTTCAAGATTTTTATCTTTTCATTAGTGCGGCGTTTTTCTTGTTGATCACCACCCGCTCTACGCCAAAATAAAACCTCACCTTCATTAATGTCTCGTTTGTTCTTATAATAAACTTCAACACTTTTGCTGGCATTCTTTTTAGGGTTCCAAGCAAGTCGCCTATTGTCTTTATCAATCAGTGTTAACTGGTTTTTATCATGATTGATATTTGCAACCGTTAAATAACTATTCTTTTCAATACCTAGTTTTTTATTATTGCGATTAAAGCGAATAACAAGGTCTTTGTGGTAGTTATAAGATTTTGTTTTAGCCTCATTGGTTAGATTTTTATTGACCAAATTGGTTGTTTTGATTGATTTTCCAGATAAGGTTTGTTCTACTTTTAACTCTTCTCTTATGTGATTATTAACATTATATCTATCTTCATTGGCTGGACTAATGATGAGTGTATTTGCTTGATCTTTTTTACTCATAGAAAGGTATGTATCGGCCATGATTTCTCGTCTTAATATTGGCTCATCATTACCATTTTTGTCTTGTACTTGGACAATACTTTTATTTATTTTAGCAAATGCACGACTTATATCACCTTTTGTTGCAGCGTAAACTGCCTGCCTTAACTCGATGTTTTTTTGTCTAATGATTTCAGTCATTTTGACAGTCGTTAAGCCGTACTTTTTATCCTGGCTAATTGCAAATGGTTTGCCAGCCTCAACACCTGCTAATTGTTTAGAGTCGCCCAAGTTAATCACTCGTGCATTTTCTTTAGTTGCAAGCTTGGCTAATGCCAATGCTTGTTTTGTTGAGATAAAACTAGATTCATCAATCACCCAAAGTTGTTTTTGTTTTGCACTGACATGATCAATATCTTGTTGCTTGGGTTTGTTTAAATTTTGCAAGCCTTCCATTAGGTGTTTTTGTACCGTTTTAGACTCAATGCCTGTTTCTTTTGTTAATAGGTTCGCAGCTGCTGATGATGGTGCCATGCCAATGATTTCATAACCTTGTGCTTGTGCTTGTTCTTTGACCTCTTCAAGCATAAAGGTTTTTCCTGTGCCTGCAAAGCCTTGGATGTTCATAAATCTATCTTTAGTTGTTAGAATTTCTATCGCAGCTTTGGACTGCCCTTTGGTAAAAATATCGCCACGTTTTAACCTTAGATTTTTACCAACAATGGGCTCAACTCTTTGCCTGCCTTCTCGTAATATTTTTAACGTTAATTTCTCTTGTTCAATTAATTCTGGCGTGGTATAGGCTTTTTTATTGATTGTTTTAGCCTTACCACCTAAATATTTAAGTTCGGTAGTTTTTGCATGTAAAAGTTCGGCTTTTTCAATTTTATGATCAATGGCTTGTTTGATTTGATGTGGCATGGTTTTACCTAAAGAAGTAACAATAGCCTCTCTAGCAATATCAATTGTTTTAAATACTGCCTCGTTTTCACTAAGATGTTTAATGGCTGAAGTAGTAGCCTCAGTTGCGATTAATGTTTGCTCTTTTATTTGCTCTTGCGTTAGTGGTAATGACTGAGTAGCACGACTTGAAAACGCCATCATATCGTCAATGGCTTTGTCGCCAAAATCCAAATGCCAAAGTTCTTGTTTTTCCTGATGAGACAACGCCTCTTTAGCAGGTCTGGTTGCAAGCGCTGCATGTTGTGCAGCAATGGCACCTGTCGTACCTTGTTCTTTTTGATATTCTTTAATTGAAGCCCTGCGCTTTGATCCTTGTGCCATTAATTCTTTATCAACGCTTTTGATATCAAAGGTGCCATCGTCTCTAATTTCAACCTCATAGCCGATCTTTTTAACCAGTGATGCCAACATTGACTGATACATTGCACCACCTAGCATTTTATGTTCATAAAGAACGGGCGAGTCCAAACTACGCAACATGCCAGTGGCCCCAAGCGTTACATTTAAAATAGCAGCGTGTGTGTGTAATTGAGGGTCTTTATCTCTTGAGATGTCATGTCTAAATTTAGCGGCAACAACATTATGTGTTTGTTGATTTTCAATCGTTTCTCCACGCCTAAATCGGGACTCTGCTAAATTATCCTCAATATAATGTAGTGCGTAGTCAACCGCCTTATCGTGCGCTTCAATCAATCGTATATCTTTGGCAACCAAGGCCAGCATTGAAACTGACTTAGGTGCACTAAAAGTATGATCCCAGCCAGGATGATGATTTAGTTCACCTTTATCATTCTTTCTACCTAATTCAATGCCATCAAAATTACCTGTAAGCATGGCATCAAACTGATCATTATCAACTGCACCTTCTAAGCCAAGTTGTTTTGCACCCTTGCCAAACCACTGACCTGATTCTTCCTCTCCCTTGGTGTAGTAATTATCTTTGCCGTAGTAACCAGATCCATCACTAGAGATTTTAGAAATCGTTAACATTAACTGAGCCCTCGTTGCATAATGCTAGATTTGTCCTTTATTATTTTTTGCCTAGATTCCTTGTTGGCACTCTTAGTCTTAGGTGGCGTTTTTTTAGGCTTTGCACTCTTTTCAGAAGGCTGATCTTCAGTAACCCAAAGTGGAGGTTGATCTACTGCTTGTTCATCCACCATAATGTCAAATGGTAATTGTTGTTCATCAATATTGTCTTCAAGCATATAGATGTGATTGCTTTTTGTTGACTCGATAAAACCTGTTGCTATTTTTTCACCTTGGTATATTGTCTGTTTAAATTTGGCAACTGGATAATCACCAGGCAATCGATAAAAGCCATGTAATGAATCAAGGTTTAATATTTCTGTGTACAAAACTAGAGGTTTGACTTTTTCTGTTTGTACAAGGCTAACAGCGTCACGACCAATGTGTGCACTGACTGTAATATTATCGTTTGTTGTTTTAATTTCCTCTTCCCCGAACTCGCCAGCAAAGTAAGCAGCGTTGGCCTTGTTGTTTTCTCTAAAAACAACCTTGGTGCCAATTAAAGAAATAATTGTTTCAGCACCCTCTTTGCCGTACAAACTAACCAATTGAGAATAAGCCTGATAACTAATAACAATACAGCCGCCGTACTTGGCAATTTGAGACAAGGCATTTTCAAGCGATGCTAACTTTTGTAGGCTTGCTAACTCATCAATAATCAGCCATATTCTTCGGTTTTCATCTTCTGGCAAACTCATAACACTACTAAAAAATAAATCAACCCAACAACTAATCAATGGCTTTAAAGTATTTTGTTGATCATTCCTAGCAGATATAAAGATGCACTGACCTTGATTATTTTTTTCATCACTAACCCAGTCTCTAATTGAAAAAGTACCATTGTCATCAGTTAGAAACTTGAAACTCCTGATGTGTGTTGCTAATACTGCTTTAACACTCAACGCTGTTTTTTCCATTTTTTCAGAAGACAACAACATACCAGCCTCTGTTCTTGCAACTGCTTTTTTTATGGTGTCGGTTGATAATCCAAACAGTCCATCTAATAATTTTTTAGTTGAGTAATCGCCTTTTTCCTTTAATTTTCTAGCGGCATTGGATAATAAAATCCTAGCCGCATCAGACCAAAAAGGATCCCCAACTTGTGCGGCCGTCTCTGGAATGATTGAACTTGCAATATCATCATAGTGATACACTTTTTTGGTTTCATTCCAAATTGACCAAGCTAGACTCCTGTCATCTAATGGGTTCAAAATAACATCTTTATTTTCATCAAAAAAATATTCCACAAACTCATAACTGGTTGAATAAATCAGCGCTCTATCTCCAGCATCCCTAATAGATTTTATTAAATGTTTAAGGGTTTGGCTTTTTCCTGTTCTGGTTGAGCCACCGAGGTCAAAATGAATATTTTTACTATCTGACAAAATAGGAATGACACCTAGATTAAATTTTTTGTCTTTTTTTCTGCCCAAGTGTTTTATTAATGCTTTATTGCTCACTTTCTTACCACCACGCAAGAATTCATCTGCTTGTTGTTTGCGTCCACGACGACGGATATAAATGCTAATTAAAAAACTAGCCATCATACTAATGACAATAGATTGTAGTAACGCTGATATCAGTGCATTTTCAAACTGCTTACTTGCCAATTTAAATGTTTGAGAATTTACAACTTGATTGTGATTAAGTCTAAAGCTTTGACCATTGGACTTACTAAAATAATTAACCCCTTGACTGAAACCAATGCCATTCATTAGTGACGAATAATAATAATTAAACGCAAGTTTTTTTTGATACGAATCAGTGTTAAAAGTTGTATAGGCAACAACGTAGCAAAGCGTAAAAAATAGTGATGCAGTTGCTACTTTCTTGGCAACCTGCCTGAACATTCGGATATTATGATCAACAATCTGACCACCACGTATCCAGTTTTTAATGTTTGATATGATCCCTTTTTCACTCATTATGCGCAGTGTCGCTATTGAGTTTATTGGTAAAAACATCAACTGCTTTTAAAATTTCACTGTACTGCTTAGTATCAGCGCCAATACTGTTTCTTAGAATCATTAAAATCTCAACCAATATTCTCTGTTGCTTATTGTTTCTCTTTTCAAGTCCATTGGTGATAACTGCTCGCCATGCGTCAGATTTTTTTAATTGACCATTGCTACTATTGGCAATTTTCTCAACCTGCCTTACTTGATAAAGTGGTATTCTTATTGTTATGCTTTCCATGACGTCTGGCATTATTATTGTTTGTTGTTTGGGTCTAGTCCTGTACCAATATCTTTCTCATTAGTAAAGAATTGCGTGGGGATGATTTCTTCTTGGATGTATCTAATTGCTCGGTAAACACTTTCTTTCAGTCTTGGCAATGAAGTCGCACCAAAGGCCACTGGCAAATGCTTTTTGCTTGTCCGATTGACAATGATAATACTAGGCGTTTGTTTGATGTTAAATTGTGTTGCCATAAGTGGTTCTTTTTCTAGCTCAACTACTTTAATATCAAATCTAAATTCTGCTAAAAATTGTTGCAACACATGGTCTTGCAAACGACAGTATTCACACGTTTTAGAACTAAAATACAACAACCCATAATTTCTAATGGACTTATCAAGATAACTGCTCATTGCTCGTTTTCGTCCAGAAAACTGTATTTGTCTACCTGCATTAGTGATGGGTATTTCATCAGCCAATGTCAAATTAGGATTAATTTGGTTGACCAAACCAACTACTGCAGCATAACTGGTTGCTTTTTTACGTGCCACATCTTGAATACGCAATGCTTCGGAAACATCACTTGGTTTGAGCGTGTAAATAGCATGTTTACGCCACGCTTTAACTAAAATTTGTATCTGCTCAGGGTGCATCGCCATTAACAGTTCAGTGGCTGGTAGCGTAGGTGGCGGCGGTGGCGCCTTGGGTAATAAATTCTTTTGATTTGTCTTTTTGGGTGTTGTCTCATAATTCCAATAGCCTTTTTCTCCTGTTTGACTGTCCCAATTGATCGCAATTGCATTAACGCTAAAAATAGATAATATAATAATACTAATATTAAAATAGTTTTTCATTGCTATAGCGCCAATAAGCGTTCTAGCTTTAACAATTTAGTATGTTCTGCAAGCTCGCTAATCATGTATTTAAGTGGTGCAAGTCCGATAAATTTATGAACACCACTAGCATTGACAATGTCTGTATTGCCTTCAGAGCAATAACTAGCACCACTAAGTTCATCAACATAGACTAAGGTGGGTACTTTTGTTATGTTGTACCTTTGAAACAGCACAGGGTCAATATTAACATTGGCTTTATAAGTGACACAGTTTGGATGATTGCAATTTTCATGTTTAGTGATAATGGATTTAATATAAGTCATGGTTGGTCGCATTTTCTTGCCACCACCAATAAAGCCTCTAAGTAACATTTGAGCATTTGGATATTGGTGTAGTTGCCTTGCATACGCTCGCATTTTTTCTTTTGGTATTGAGGATGAGACAAATAAGTACAATCTATGACCAGAAACCGTTTCATTTTGCTTATCGTCATCAATACCTAAGTCTTTATTGAGTCCTTTGATTAATTGTGCTTGTTTAAATTTCCAAGCTTTATTATTGATGGTTTTATTCAGTAGCACTGTCACGCTATCTTGATAAGATTTGGATTTTTGTTCTGCTTGGTGGCTTAAAATATTAATACTACTTTTAAGGGTTTTACTAATCATTGGTTTTTTAACGTTAAAGGCATTAATTCTTGCCTTTGATTTGGTTGTTTTATTTGCCAAATCCCTCATGTCTTGAGAGATTTCAGGCAAAGTAATGTTCGCCATTACAGGACTTATTAGCGATAATAAAATAATAGTAGTATTAAAATAGTTTTTCATTTTTTAAATTCTATTAATTTCATAGCTTTTCTCTATATTAAAATGAATATCCCACACAGCATTTAACTTTTCTAAACACCATCCATGAATAATTGCCACCACCAATCATCCTATTTTTAAACATTGTCCAACCAATACCCGTCATACCAATAGGACGACAAGCATTGTCTTTAACTGGGCGCATTAACTGAAGTTTGTAGTGATTCTTTTTCCAGATGGGTGTATAAACACTGCCACAAGAATCCACACCAGGATCAAGCAATAATCCTGTTCGACCCATCATGTAAATGCTTCGTGCTGCAATACCAGCATTGGCTTCTACGATGTCTGTTGCTGTAATAGTTCCTGTAAAGGGATAAGCATTGCCCCAACTACCCATACACCAAAACAAATGATTAATAGGGTTGCCAGTAGCGGCGGCTACTGAATCAGCGATGCAAGCAAGTTGAGCAATAGGATTGCCAAATACTAATGCCTCAGGATTAAGCAGCATGGCTAAAATTGGGTTATTCCAATTGGGCAATAGCTCGCTCATCATTGCAATATCAAACTGCGCATCTTCAGTACAAGGTAAATCGGTAAACATATCTAAAATTGCCCACACTGGAAATTTGTAATAGTGCATCTGTGCAAATATCTGTGCACTTTGTCCTGTTCCTGTTACGTCAACTGTTTGTGTGCCATCACCAGTGCCAGAAAATGGATTAGCAAGTTGCACACCAATTGCATTCATACACCAAGCATCACGTACGGTATCAATTACTCGTGCTGGTTCCCAAAATGACACACTAATACCAACGGTTGGGTTGGTGCCACCACAGGCACAAATACCATACCATATGTCTTCATCGCCAAGATTTTGACCATTGCCTAACTCAACCACGCCACCAATTGAAATGGGAAATACGCACTGCCAATTAACCTCAGTTGGGATAGACAAAAAACTACTAGAACAACTACCTGCATAGGCTTTAGAACCAAGAAGGCTGAATAATATAATAATACTAATATTAAAATAGTATCGCATTACAGTTCACGCCTAAGTGCAAAAACTTGAATTAAAAATTGATCGCCTTGCTGACTGATGATGGCAGGAATTTGTTTAATACCCAGTCTTTTAATCGCATTTTTGCTTAACAAAAAAGCACGCTTACCTGTTTGTTTTATGAATTTTCTAGTATCCATATTGACAATTAATAGGGTGTCATCTGGACTAACCAAGGAGGAGAAATTAGAGACCACGTCCAGATGACGAGCACTGCCTAAGACAATCAATTGATTAGGCAGCGTGGTATATTTAAGCGGATTGAATTTAAAACCTTTGGGATACAATACTTTTCCATTTTTGTCTTTAACTTCAAATGGCAAAATAGTGGTAGGTGTGTGGTAATAAGAGTTGTATTCTGTGGCAATTGGCAAGCGTGCAAACTCTTGAGTGAACTTCATATTTCTTTGCAATTTTTGCCAATCAACTTGTTTTGCTTTTTGCTGAATTTCAATCAATAAATCAGGTTCAACAATCTCATAAGTTGTGCCTTGACTGATGACAACTGCATTAGTAGCACTGCTAAATAGCAATAATAAAATAATATTTATATTGTTATAGTAATTCATCATCGCTTTATTTGTTGGTAATAACTTTCAATACTATCCGTGATATTTTTTTGAATGAGTGAATTGCCTTTGGACTTTATATCACCATAATATTCACTCATGTCAATACGACTAAAATCAAGTGCTTGAAATTGATCAGGGGTAAAACCACCACAAGATGGATTTTGGGCACTGCCCCAAGCCATGCCCATTTGCGTTCTACCTTGTTCTTGCAAAATGCGTCCTAGTTTTGAATTAAAACAGCAATAGCCCCTAGATTTTTGTACACAACCAAATGGCCATTTTTTAGAGCAGTAACTGCCAACTAAATGACAATATCCTGAACCATTTAACATGGCTGTTTCTGTGTCTTGTTGATCACAAGCAATAAACTTTGTTATGACACGAATTGCGATAGATATCGCAATAGTCGTAGGATCAATCTGAAAATCATTGATCGCATCTAGCGCATCAACTTCAGCACCAAAACTTGCCATCTCTACATCGCCAAAAAAATCATAAGCTCTTGTAAATCCTTCGTAGCCAGCCTTTAAAACTTCCCATGATGCTGACATTGCGACACTTGTAACCATTGTGGTTGCATAACTACCTGTAGAATCTGTAAAAACAACGCCTGTATTTTTACAACAATTTTGAGTTAATCCTGAATACTTGCAAGACAAATTACGACCACTAAATATTAAAGCTTGATCCATGCAAGCACCATCAGCATTACGCTGCCCATCATCAATTGTAGAAGTGGATGGAACGACTGTTTCAATGGGTGGTGTCTTGTCCAAGTCAACGCATTTGTTTATAGAACACTTTTGAACACCACTAACATCAACACAACTATTGTCAGCAACAGGACAAGTGTAGTCAACATGATTAGAAGTGGTACAAGTTAACGCCCCAATTTGACAAAATTGTTCAGTACCAATAGTTGTGCAACTGCTTGTCTCACCTAGACCAGTTATATCGCCATTGCCATCTAAATCTTGTCCACAGACAAAGTTATTGGCATAGACATTCACTGAGCTTAATAAAACAAACCCAGTGAATAAAAGTATAAATCGTTTTTTACTTAACTTTCTCATTTGCCTTTTGAGCCAAACGTGCTAGATATTCTGCCGCATACTCAATACTTTGACTTTTCTTAAAAAGATTGACAGATGTAAATTGATGCACTTTATTATTTGACATATCTTTATAAGTCAACGAGTATGTAGAGCCAGTAAAAACACCTTGGTATTCTTTTGGGCCTAAGTGTAAATACACGCCGTCTGATTTTGGTGTGCCATATGTCATCGTTTTGATGCGTTTTTCACTATCGCTATTTGCGACAATATAACATTTATATTGTATTTTTAAAGTTTGTGTATTTTTTGTAAATGTCTTACATATTCTCGCCGCTTGAAGTTCACCCATGGCATTAGCAATACGTTGATTATCGTGGCGTATTTCTGCACTAACATAGATTGATTTTTTAGCGTTTAAACTGTTGTCTATTGGTCCAAAATCTTTGGCTGAAAAGTTCGTCCTAATTTCATCAGCAACCATATCAATTGCGATGGTTTGTGCTATCAATTGAGTCGTGACTCCTGCACAACCTTGTAATAAAGTTGCGCCTAATGCGATTGCTGTTAATGTTGTTTTTGTATTAGTTTTCATATGATTATTCCTTTTTTATTGTTAGAAAGTTTTCGGATTACCTGTGGTACAGATAAGCCCCTGTGCGGCTTGCCTGAGTGATTGCATCATGACGCTGGCTGTGCCAAACTCATTTAAACATGAGCATTGTGTGATGACCTGTTCGTCTTGTTCATTTGGACAAAGATTTTGATTTTCACCCACGCACTTTCGGTAAAGCGTTTCCCAATCTTCACCAACTTTATCTGTGACTGGACCTTGACTTGATACTGATACTTTGTCTTTTTTACGCCTAGTTTTACAAGCATTAGTACAGTTTGCTTGTGTTTCAATATCAGGCAAAGCCAACTCTCTTTGCGTTGTTACGCCGTCCACTAGATCGTCATAATGCTGATTAGTTGCGGATCTTTGGATAATTGAATGACGATTAATGCCTTTATCAAAATTTAAATCAGTATCGGTTTTACACTCATAGTCACGTTTAACATGCCACCAATCTCGCTTTATTTGTAAATCACAACTACCAGTCCCGACTTGTTGTGTTGTGGCAATTGGTGTTTTTCCTGTTGGGTGATAGTTGTTATAGGTTTGCACGCCATCTATTAGCTCATTTTTAAGTTGGCATTTGTTGTCTTTTTCTACTACATCACATGAGTTAGTTATCCATTCTTGGTCTATCAAACAAGATACATTCATTTCAATACGAACATGTCCATCGCCACCAGCACCAGCTCTAGTCTTTTTCCAATCTCCAGCTCCATAACCTCCAGCTCCATAGGCACCTGGACTTGGGGCTACTGAGTTGTGACAATGGTGATTTTTATTTGGTGAACCATATATAGAAGAACCACCTCGATTATGCCTAGCACCATCACCACCATTAACACCTCCTGATGTTGTGCTAAGCCCTCCTAGACGAGAAGAAGCACCATTTAAATAAACAAAAAAATCATCCCCTCTTTTTAAAAATGTTGGCTCTGCTGGTGAATGATAATTTTTTTTATGCCCTCCAGCACCACCAGAGCCAACTGAAACAATGAACTGCTCTCCTGGGGTGACATCAACAACGCCTTCAAATCCGCTACCTGCACCACCACCAGCACCTTGACCCCCACAGTGATGAGTATATTTCCAAGCGCCTGATGCTCCACCAGCAGTTGCTTTAACATTTATTTTATTAACGTTATTTGGAATAGTAATAACATATTCTCCAGGAAACATTGACACGCAACCTGTTGATGAACAACTTCTAGCATCACTACCACTGTTGTAACTAACAATATCATTTAATACAATATTTTTATAACTCGTATTGCGATTAATTATGCAAGCTTTAAGTGTGGTGATAGATTTTTTAGCAGCAGCAGAGTTTGCGACTAATTGATAGATGCCATCAGTATCGGTTTTATAACTATTGGCAGCACTTTCTATATTTTGTGGATTTTGATAATAGTTTGCCATGGTTGTGGCAGAGCCATCACCACAACCTACCAATTTTTGACCATAGAATTTTGCAATCGGGCCAGTTGTTTGTGCGCCACTAATGACATATTGTGGGTTGTTGTTTGCCAAAGCATTAGCAGCAGATACGCCTAAATCGGTCACAATTGATGAAATCATTCTCTGGCTTTTGTTGGCATCACCACAGGATTTATTAATACAATAACAACCACCCAAATTACCAATACCTGTTTCAATTAATGTTAAGTTATCATTTTGCCCATCCCACCTGTAACTAATGCAATCATCCCAAGTACCAGGCGTGCAACTAATGAGTCCTGTTGCACAAACGCCGCTCACTACCTTTGGAAAATTCTTAACACTATCAACCTGACCATCCAAATTCTTATCTCTAGAAAATTGTAAATAGGATAAGTCTCCAGTAGATGATGAAGTCTGCGCCATTACTTCTAAAAAAGCATTGGAGGTTGGACAAGATAAATTCACATCAAACTTAGTGCCATTCGGTGTTGACAGTTGCTCATTACCTATCATTGGATTCATGTACGCCTTAGAAAAATCATGAGCATTAGTTGGTAATCCTTGGGTGGCTTGCTTGGTAAATTCTTTAATTGTGAGTGTTGGCTCGGCGTTGGCCTTTATGACAAAAAGTAATAAAAAAAGTATGGTGATAAAAAACCAAAACAATGACCTTATCATGGTATTTAAAAATTCATCAAACACCTGCCACCTCCAGTCCTCTTTTTTGTGCAAATTTTTCTAAAGCATCTTCAATTGATAATCCTTGTTGTTGATAAGATTCAATTTCACTGACTTCATCAGCATCGGAAGTCGCAATAGCGTGCCCATATGGTCCAGCTATTAAACGAGAGATACCAATACCGCCTGGTGTGTCCATAAAAATTTCACTATACTGAGGTCTGTTTGATTTAATATTTGTAAGTAATTTAGCAGTAAATTCATCAAGTGTGATCAAGCCCTCATTAATGGCTGTTTGATAATCACCACTTTCAAGAAAAAATTTAAAGGCGGCATTATTGTTCATAACCTGACCAGTTGAACCAAAGAGTTTGGTATCTAGAATTGATTGGAAAATTGTGCCAAATGAACCGTTATATTTTCTAGCCCTTCGATAGCCGTCTTCAACCACTTTTCTTAATCTTTGCGAAGAGTTAAACATAAAGGCAACTTCATCAAATATGGCCATTTTCTTTTCACTGCGATCGCCTAAATACATTTCTTGAGTCATCATATTGATGATTTGCAAAGAGACTACTTTCATTAATGCTGGCTTGGCACTAAGAGACTCAAGTTCTAAAACCACAAAAGAATTGTCTTGCCATGAATTCTTATCAACGCCATTAAACAAGTAGCCGTATTCTCCTTTTGTGCTAAATTCACATAGATTAAAAGATAATTCCCTAGCTCTGTCGTGAAGCGTTGTTGGAATAGACCCCTGTGTTGAGTATTTGTCAAGGTTTGTTAAATAATTTTGCACAGCATTAATGCAACCTTCAACAACCCCAAGTGCAACAACATGTTTAACAGCATGAGTTAAAAGACCTATTTCTTCAGGTGTTAATTTTCCATCTTCAACACTTGAATAGCACATTTCACCAAGAATTAAAGTGATGGTTTCAATGTCATGTTGTTTGTCTATTTCGTCATATTTAGTCTTGCTTTTTTTAACATATTTCTTATCTAGATTATGTTGAGCTTGAAATGGGTTTAAGTTCACTTTCTTTTCTGCAACATCAATATAAACACCACCCAAAAGTTTTGCTATTTTTTTATAACTACCACCGATATCATTGATACGAATTTTTACACCAGCAGCAAAGTAATGAACCAACATCCAGTTGACAAAAAATGACTTACCACTGCCTGATTCAGCACAACATAAAAAATTATGATTATTAGAACCTTTACAAAATAAATCCAAGCCTTGAACTTGCGCTTTTCTACCAACAAAAGGCACCACAGGATAGCCAAACCCTAAATAGTCCGCTTGAATTGGTAATTGCACAGCAATGTTTTTTGCAGAGGCAATAAAGTATCTATCCAAAATATCAATGTTTTTATTTTTTTTGCCAAGATACAGACCAAACGGTAAAGACTGCAAAAACATAATGTGTCTAATATGGTGCTCAGTTTGCATTAGAAAACCTTTTTTCTCCCACATTCTAAGAGCACGTGTGGTAGAAACACTTAATTCAGATTTGCTTTTGGAAAAAATAACCAGACTTGGAATGAATCTAAGATAATGATCAGTGTTTAATCCTGATAATGCGCTTGTCAAAGCATCAATTCTCTTAGCAATATTGTTGCCTTTTTTGGCTGATAGTCTTTGCAAGCCAGCAAAAAATGCTTTTGATTTTATTTCCTTATCAACTCTGTCTAGCAGAATATTACAAGACCATAAAAATCTTGAGGGAATTTGCTCTAAATCAGAATGACCACCTTGCCAAGCACCCATCATTTCATTGGCACTATTAATGGTTAACCCATGTCCATCACTTTCTTCAGGAAATGCTTTTGGTGTCATTACGTTAATATATTCATTATTAATTTTAATAAAGTCACTAATAAATTCAATACTAGTATTGCTTAAAATGGCTTGTTTTGATAACACTTGATTATCATCATAATGACTGCTGTTATAGTTAGCACCATTTAGAAATTGTCTCAATACTGATAATAATGCGCCAGCATTCATTTTCACTGGAGATAAACCAGCACTTGTTAAAATCTCTTCTAAAGACAACTTGGTGTTATCATCCAACGACTTATTGGTTTTAAGTGCAACAAATAAGCGATAGTTTTTAAGTCTATTATTTTTAGTTTTGTTCTGGTAGTTTTTTAGATTTTGCAAAAAGTCTGAATGATGGTTGTTCATTTTTTGCGTTACAGGCGTTCTGCGTATATCGCCAGATCGTACCTGCTCACAATGTTTAGATATGTTGGTATCTGCAAATAACATAAATTGCAATATGGCGCCTTTGCCATAGTCCTGCTTAATGATTGCACTCATACTATCAATAGATTGATTACTAGCAAAATAAAGAGGCGAGCATTCAAAAATATAACCAAAAGTATGGTCCGTATTAATAAACTCCATTTTTTCTGGATCATAAGCAAGATAAGGCAGAAAGTCTGAGAGCTTATCTCGGCTAATTGCCTTTCTTACTTGCTTGTTATCGTTCATTACTGTACAAATCTATTAAACTCTGTTGGTGCTTGTTATGGACTTTATCTAACACCCATTGAGGCTGCTGTTCAATGTAATAAATATGACGAGATTCATGCCAAATATTACCATCTATGGACTTGTATGGCAGAATCAGAACTCTACGAACCAAAGCTGGTTGCAAAATTGGCATAGCTTGAACCTCAACCAATTGTTTCATTCTTTGATAAATCGCATCTTGATAATCATGCTCAATTGTTGGATTTTTGGTAGTATTTGTATCTTTACGCAAAGTTTCAACGTCTTTTTTATTGCCATTAACCAAATCACCACCTTGGTCAACACCTGTTACTGCCTCTTCATAAGAATCGGCAATAGATTGACACTTGCCAAAACCATCAAACTGACAAGACGACTCTTCCTGATAAGGCATCACTGAGCAGCCTTGGGATAATGCTGTTATTAACACAACAATAAAATAGTTTTTCATTTAAAGCTCCTGTATTTTTAAATCGACCAAATCAGTAATCACAACCGATATTTTTTTAGCTGCACCTATTTCAATAATGGGTGATGATTGTTTCGCTAATTGTAAGAATAAGGCTCTGACATCTTTAGCCCCTGATGATATGCCGCCGCCAATTGCCGCTTTTCCTAAATTGCTACTCGGGGTATTATTAGTTTGTCCTAGTGCTGATATATTTGTTGTTTGTGCTGAAGACGTTGTTGCATTACCAATCCCCTCAAAAATACCTGCAATGATGCCTCTAGCTATCAGTGCACCAGCTCTATGGACCACCTGCCCTTTAATACCTCGTTTGCCATCCCCATCTTGAACAAAGCCTTTTATTTTTTCAAAAATAATGCTTTTGCCTTTAAAATCAATACAACTCAAACTTCTAAGTTTGGCATCAACCCTATGTGTTGCTAAATTACCATAACCCTCTGCAATCACAAAACAACCATTAAGATTGGCCTTAACATCATTAGGTAGCACTGCAGGCGCTTGCACACGTATCATCATTGGTTCAGGTGTATCGTTACTGCCTTCAATGGTCATTGCGTCCATGCCAGTAAGCAGAAAACCTTCCATAAAACTGGGCGGCAGTTTGATTATTCTTTTTTTTTGAGTCTTTTCTTTATCATCAATGCTATTGTCTTTATTGTCATCATATTCATACTCATCACTGACAATGCCACCAACCCAATGCGCCTGAATTTGCATATCCCCTTCATTGCCAAATTTGCCATCAAAACGATTATTGACCATTGTTCCTACTGATGGTGGCATTGGAACCCCAAACTTCTGTGCATTGTTTTGTTTGGTTTCATCAGGATCAACAGAGCCTAGGATATTATTTTGAAATAGGCGCTCTAAATCTTGATATCTTTTATCAAGCTGCTCAATTTCTTTATTTTTTGCCTGTATTTTTTCATTGAGTTCGTCTCTTATGTCAGATTCAAAAAGTTCACCATCAGTCAACTTGACTTCTTTTGTTTGCTGAATGTTTTCCTTGGTGGTTTTTTGCTTACTTTCAGTCTCTTGTGTGCCCCATGCAACAACAATCAAAAGAACCATAAGAAGCACTATTGATGCTTGTTTAATTTGTCTTTGTCGGTTGCTAGGGATGTCGTCAAAGTTAAACATTTAATTGCCTCCTTTGTTGATCACCATATGCAATATCGTCCAATTCTTATCATTATTCAATTGGTAATCATCTAAAGAAATTGCAGCAATTGGATAACTGCTTAATGTCGTATTAAGAAAAATCTTGTCAGTTAAGGAGGTTTCTTGATTAGAAATGACCGTAAACTTTTTTAATTGATATGGCGTGCCAACAACATCTATCTGGCTACTTAACTTCAATTGGAGCTTGCCAATATAAACATCTTTATTGTTGGACTTGTTTTGGTTATTTTGGTTGTTACTGGCTCTTGATTGTTTGATTAAAGCAACCAGTGTTTGTTCTTTATCATCAGTGCTGATTGTCTGTTTTTTGGTTATTATTTCATGGTCAGGCAATTGCAGGCGAATGGTTGGTGTGTCATTATTCTCAACTGGATTCAACACCAATAAATAATACGCACTACCACAAGTGATGTGGAGATTGACTTTTGAATTGATAATTTTTTGCTCAATGCCTGTGTCTAACTGCTGAAACAGTAAAGTTACATTCTTTCCATTTTTAGTCTTGTTGTGCGTAAGACCTGTATCTTTCGCATAGTAAACACCGCCAAATCTACCGTGCACACATTGAATGCGACTAATGTCTTTATTAGCAACAGATACCACCGTTCTAATCTCTGGCATGACAATAATGGCATTGGCATTAAATGCCAATAGAGTCATTACCGACAATAAATATAGCTTAAGTTTCATTATTCCTCCTTGCTTTCTAATTTTGTAATAGAAAAGTTGGCATTATTAATGTCGTATCCAATAATCAACTTGGTTTGCCTTTCTTTTTCTTTTCCTGAATTTTTCCATCTGGTTAATCCACCCATGATGGTGATTTCATGCGTCTTTTTGTTGATGAAAGTTTTAAGGTGTCGAAATGACCATGCATTACGCTTATAACGCTTAATAATAGTGGCTTTGTTTTTTAGATACGCCTTAATATCAGTGTAATTTTCACTATTAACAAGTGTCAAAATTTTAGCAAAGCGTTGATCAATATTGGCTGCGGTGGTTGCATAAAAAAGATCAGCAATATAAGTGCCGATGTTAACAATATACTTTTCATCTGCATCATCGCCAGACACCCAAAACTTTGCTGCTTGATTAAGTGGCACCACAACTGTTCTGACATTTTGCGCAGCAAATATAGCGCTTTGATAACTGAAATAACTAAAAACCATCATTGCTAAAAAACCAATTTTTAATAATAAATGATCAGCATTAAATTGACTTGTAATGCGCTGTAATTTTTTTAAGTTCATATCATTATTGATAAAATTTATTCTTAGTAATACTGGGATAGCCTTCTATTTTTAATAGTTGCACCACATACATTTGTTGTCGCAAAAACCCTCTAGGTTGTTTTTTCTTATTTTTAATTAATAAAAAAACCGAAGGAATGGAAAAAATAATCGTGTTCATTGATACGTAAGCTGCTAAAACGTAAATCAAAAATATCAATAACGTATCATCGTTGTCCAGTCCAGCGACTTTATTCATTTGATGCAATTCATTGGCATAAAAGAACATTAGACAATCATCTCAACGGTCATGCCGATACTGGTCATTACAGCTGGTAATTTAACAAAAGTTGCTGTTGCAATGACAGCAGATACAGCTTTTCCGACTTGTGATTGACTCCATAGCCATAAGCCAAATACAAGTCCAGCACCACCTGCAATAAAACCACCAGGACCATCTAATAACTTGTTATAAGTGATGTCGTAAGCATCATATAACAAAGCGCCAGGTGTGGGTATTGTCATAGCACTGGCATCAATACTTGCCAATAGCAATACACCACCTAAGGCTATGTGTCCTTTATTTCTTGATAAAAATTGTTTTGTTTTTTGTAAAGTGAACGTTTTCATAATAGGTCCTTTTATTTAATTGTTTATTGTTTGTTTGAATTGTTTACCAACTTTAAAAGCGACCACTTTAGAAGTCTTAATTAATTCTGATTTATTCATATTTTCTATTCTCCTTTTTTATTGGGTTGTTGTTTTATAATGGTCTCTAGTTTTTGCTGGTTAAATCCTTGTATGATTTGTCCATTAATCACCAAAGTCGGGGTAGCAGATACGCCAAATTCTTTAGCAATTTCTCTATGTTTTATTAATAAATCTTTGCCTTTTTGACAAGTGTCCATATCCGCAAAAGAGATTTTTGCTTCTAAGGTTTGCTTGAGTGCTGTCTCAAAATTTTCAGGGGATTGGCAAAGAATGTGTACGACCTCTTTGTGTGCATTTGGATGCAGTTGATCAATCGGGGTTAAGACTACTTTTCTAGTAAATAAATCTTTACCGTATTTTTCTTGATAAGTCTTATTTTTTGTCATTATCCAACTATTAAAACGCTGACAAAATGGACAGTCGGTATCAGTAAACTCAATAATCTCAAGTGCACCATTGCCAAGGATAAGTGCATCACTAATATCAAGTCTATCAATCCTCCTAGATTGCCACTTCCTGCGTGTTTGCTCTGACAAAGAAATACCGTTCTTAGTATAAACCTCGCCAAAAAACATTAACGCTTGAGTGGGGCTAAAATAAACCACTTGATTGCTTATTTCAGCTTGATACCAATTGTCCATTGGTGCAGGCTCAAGGTTTGTAAATGTTGTTTGTTTAAAAGTTGCTTTGAGTTGCTTTGCAATTAAATTTTGAACGTCTTGATTAACGCTTTGAGCTGCTGCCTTTTCACTGGGCAATAGTGCCAGTAAAAACAAAAGTAATAATGCGCCATATGGCGTGTTTTTTCTTATTTCAATTTCATTTTTCATGTTTGTCTCCATTTTTAAGTTTCGCAATATCCGCTTTGGCAATCCATATTAAAAATGTTTTGTCTATTTTTAGTTGTTTCATAAGTTCTCAATAGAAATGACACCGTCAATAGGTGAAAAGCACTCCTGACCATAAGCATCATCAAACCAAAAACGCAAGTCAGCGTTAAACCAGTCGACAACCTTCGCTTTTGTTTTGTGAACATACAGAAGGGTTGGTATAAATGGATCGGTGCGCTTTATTGTTATTAAGTACTCTTTACCTACTTTTAATTTTTTGCTTTTCATTAATTGTTTTTCGTTGCTGGTCCATCTTGCATTTTTTAGATCCCTTTTTCAATTTTTGAACCATCTGGTAAAGTAATGAACCTTGAAGCTTCTGATTGCACTTTTGCTGTTTTTTGTTTTTCATTTTTTTGAACAGGTGCAAACACCCAAATGCCTCTCTTATTAATAATTTCAAATCTTAATTCTTGATTGATCACTTCATCTTTTAAAGTAAGAAATTCAGGTTTATAATCTGTTTCTATTTTTCTTACTTTGGTCGTATCAATATCTTTTGAATCAGATTCAAAAAACACAAACAAACCAATCATTAAAATTAATATTTCCATAAATTAAGGACTGTTTTATTCAAATAAAAGTCTAACTTTTCCGTTTGAATACGTTCAATTTTTTCCCAAGTATAAATCAGCTTTTATCCTCTCAGTCCCTTCAACCCAACCCTTTAGCCAAAAAAATGCACTCTTAGCTTCTAAAAATCCTTGTTTCTGAATGTCGCTAGGCTTTTTGGTTTCTTCATCCGTGAAATAATTTTCTATATTCATTTGTTTAACTAACTCTTGATTCATTATTGATCTCCTTGCATTAATTGAATACGTTTGATTCTCATTGTTTCCCAATTGTCAATTAGATCCAATTTATCCCAAGCGTTCATTAACTGCCATGTTTGCTTTGACAACTTCAGTCCGTATTGTTTGGTCATATAAAAATAAATTCTAGCAATATCACCACGCACACTAGGTGTTGGTTCTACTCTACGAGAACCTCGTTTACCACTGCGATCAATTTCAATATCGCATGATCCGTAATTTCTGGCTTCACCATTAACCATGCCAAAACGATAATTTGATCTGTCGCTATTAACTTCACCAATGACTGGCACAAGATTCATGATGTCGTTGTGTGCTTGTTTGAATTGCTTGTTGTTTTTCAAGCAATATTTACGACCATTCGTGTCTTTACGTCTTGTGCCTTCTGACCAGCAAGCTCTACCAGCTGGTGTGAGTTGAGCAATCCAATAGGCAGGTACGATGTGTTCAGCTTCAGTGCGAGAAGCACGGCGCTTGTTTTTGCGTACTTGGTATCCGCAACTGTTAAGATTAACTTTACGATTTGAGTAATCACAACCGCAGTAAAAAGTTTGTTGATGGTCAAAATATACTTTTTGATACATCAATTTTTTGGCTTTACTAAAACTTGATGGGCTTGCTGCATTTGTTTGTGGCAACAAGCTAAATAAAAACGCAAAAAATATAGTGCCAATAATCAGCATCTACCACTCTCATTCAATTCAGTTACTACATTGTCTAGTTCATCAATAAAAAACTGGCGCATATCTTGTGTGCCAATAACATCATTTGATAATTCACGCAAACATTTGTTGACAACAGCGGTTAGCGCACCGTTATATTGCTTTAATTTTTCCTGTGCACTTTTAATATCAGCAACACTTAACCCAAACTTTTTAAGGCAACCAACAACTTCATCTGCTTTAATTTGCGTTGTTAATTGAAGTTGCTTGCCATTACCCAATATTGAATAAATATATCCGCCAGCATTAGATGTCTTGTTTCTACGTTCTGGACGGTTGAGCGTTTGCTTGATTGCATCGTTGATTGTTTTTTTGCTTAAATTAGCCAGCCATGTGTCAATTTGTTTTTTTCCTACACCCCAGATGGTGAGTTGTTGGCGAATGCTTGTTGGTTTTGAATCAATTGTTTTTGTGCTTTCAATTTTTGGAGTGCTATTCTTTTGTTTTTTAAATTCAGAGTGGAATTGGTACCCAACGGTTACGCCAGTTGTGCCATTTTTTTTGATTGGCTCTACTGTAAGTTTGATGTCAGTTTTTTTGGTTACTTGCTGGCAGATTTTTTTAATTCTCATTGTTAATGTTTTTGGCTTTGTATATGCATCATTAGCAATTCTTAAATAAAGTCTCAATTCTAAAATACTGAGTTGAAAATCAGGTGATTTTGGTTTAGCGTAAGGCTGCGTAAGGCTGTAAATAATGGTTGTTTGGTTTTCTTGACAACTTCTTAATTGATCAAGAGATTGAATCGTGTAATTTTCTTTAGATTTGAAAACATCGAACATGTTTTCATCAAAATGAATGACTAAATCATTAAACAAATCTTCTGTAAGTGCTGTTTTTTGAATCAATCCTTGTCTAATATCTTTTAGCCCTGAATTCGGACTGTAAAAATTAAAAAAATTATGAAACTCTAGATCTGATCTGATTAATTGGATTAATTTGTTAATGCCACTCTTGGCATCCCTGCCGTCTGCTAAATATTGAATTTCAAGTCTCGTAATAACTACCAGCCCGCTTTTGTGTGCGTCTATTTTTATTTTTTGAATAGCCAGAGATATAATTAAAAAAGTGATTTGCTTGTCATAATGAAACAAAGATTTGATAATATTATTGTTGCGGGCTAACGCATCAATTGTTCTTTCTCTATTTTTTGGTATTAGTATCTTAGTACTCATGATAGTACCTTCTGGTTTATTACTAAATTTTTAAAGAATTTTAGTAGTTTAAGGAGCAAGTTAGTTTTTAGCGTCGTAAAGCACCTTTTAGAAGCGTAGGGGTAACTAATTGTGGGTAAAGGGTAACTAATTGAGGATGAAAGCGTAACTAATTGTGGGTAAAGCGTAACTAATTGTGGATAGGGGTAACTAATTGTGGGTAAAGGGTAACTAGTTACAAATTGCTTTATTGATTTTTGACATAAGCCCTTGTTGTAAAGGTGTTTTACTTGTTTGTGCTTATTATTTAAATTGAGCAAGAAACTACTCTTAAAATTAAAAAGTGTAACTAATTGGGGACAGGGGTAACTAATTGTGGGTAGGGGTAACTTTCCTTTACTAACAACGATTTTAGCGGATGAATAAAGATCTACAATGTGATTGCATTGGTCTTTAAATATTGACAAGGGTAGCCAAATGTTGACAGGGGTAGTTTGTTGGCTTTGCACATTAAGCGTCTCAAATAAAAATGCTTTAACAGCATATGAAAGATTTGTCAATAGGTTGAAAGTATCCTCATTAAAGGAGTATCTTTCATAATGCTGTGTTCTATGCCGTTATTCATTATTGGTTTAATTAAGTTTGAGGTACTCCCAAGAATTAAACATACCATCTCTGCTTTTGTTATTAGGGACGCAAATATTTATTCTCTTTGATACGAAAAAATATCAAAGGCACTTGCCCAGTTGGGGAAATTTGCTTAAACCAATCAGAGTTATACGTCCCTATAGGGGTGTCCACCACTAACTGAGATAATATTATTCATCAGAGCAATATACCTTAAAGCACTATATTGCCATCAGGTATCATTAATATACTGCGATCAAATATCATTTCATGTAAGGCAAGTCCTGTATGTCCTCTTAGAATGATGCTTACATCTGTGCCACTACCAAAAACCCCATGAATACCATGTCACCACATTATTATACTGCCAGTGTCTTCCAGAGTAGATAATTCAAGCCCTGCTAACCCGCTTAGAGTGATGGTTAGTTCCCATGGCTTGCTAATAAGCTGAAAACTGGTCATAGCCTGAAAAAGAGCAACGTTGATATTGCCATATTTGGACTTTAATGTCTTTTTGTTGTGTCCATTGCGATAGTTAGGATTATCAATATCGTCTTGGGTACGGATACTGTGTTTTTGATAGCCAAGATGGCTTGATAGTTCCTCTTCGCTGGCAGTTTGAATAACCTCACGTAGGATGTTTTTTTGTCATCTGTGATGTTATTAAGCGAGGTAATTTAGGCAGTCTTGTTGAAATTTTATATGTTATCAGAAGCCAAAAAATCTCTATTATCATTATAATTAACACCTGATAAAAGAATATCTACACTATTGATTATACCAATATCATCGGGTGCACCAAACGATAATAAGGTGATGAGAGTATCGTTATTGTTATTAAGCCCATTTAATCTAATTTGAGAACCTACAATATCTAACAAATCTGAGACATCTAGTACATCACCACCAGAACCTATCTTAAAATTATTAATAGTATCATAACCATCTGTAATACTATCATAAACAAAAATACTACGACTATAAGCAACATTATTTTGACTACTACCTATTAAAACATCATCACCGCCACCGCCATATATTGTATTATCACCTAAACCACCATCTAAATAATCATCACCTAAATTACCGCCATTACCTGAACCGCCATCGCCATATATGAGGTCATCACCTGAACCGCCGTATATAGTATCATCACCACCGCCGCCATATATGAAGTCATTACCACCCTCACCGTATATAAGGTCATTATCACTATCACCGTGCATAACGTCTTTATCATCACCGCCATACATTTTATCACTACCTGAACCGCCCCTAAAAAGGTCAACCCCTCTATAACCGTGCATAATATCATCACCTGAACCGCCGTATATTTCATCATTACCACCCTCAGCAGATATAAAATCATCACCTGAACCGCCGTATATTTCATCATTACCAAAACCGCCGTGTATGCGGTCATCACCATTACCGCCATATAGTATATTATCACCGCCACCGTTTACTAGCATATTGTCATTATCACCATCACCATATATAAAATCATTACCACCATTACCATATATAGTATTACTAAAATGTAAACCAAATACAGCGGATATGTCATCATTACTGCTACCGCCTGTTAAGAGAATATTAGAATCAGGAGGAGAGGGGGGTAAGCATATTGAGCAATCCCACCGCCATATATAACATCATTACCTGAACCGCCAAATAAGGTGTCATCACCGCCATAGCCATAAATAACATCATTACCTGCCAAAACAATTGGGTCTGTTATTGTTTTGATTAGCCAGCTACTGGACACTGTCTCTGCGCCATCATTATCAGTAGCCCAAATTCTAATGTTTGCAATTGAATTATAATCAATAGGAACTGTACCAGTAAATATGCCTGTAGCATGGTCAATGCTTATCCATGAGGGCAAAGCATGACCACTACTCATGATTGCTCTATAAGACACAATATAACCATCACTATCCCTAAAGTGGCTTGAGACGTCTTCTGACCAGTTAGCACCCCTTTCCATGGTTGTATCCTTAGTAGGTATATATAGAGTTGGGGCATTGTTGAGATTAACCGGCGGCGGTGGGTCAATCAGGTAAATGTTAAAGACATTTGATAAGGCATCAAATTCCCCATCATTAGCAATAACTTGTATGTTCATAAAACCCACACTATCGATTGTTGGTGTCCCACTAAAAACACCTGTGTCAGGATTAAATGTTAACCACTCTGTTGCTGGACCCTGATGCCAATCTTCTTCTGATACATTAGACCTGTAAGTTAAAATATCATCATCAGGGTCAGTAAAATGATGGGCTATTGATAGGGTGAATAATTCATCTAGATAGATTGTATTTGAAATTTCTGATCTATACATCCGCTCTTGTGAATCAGCATTTGATGGACGACTTTGTTTATCAATCAATACATCTTCAACTGGATTAATAAGAACTGGTGCTCTGTTAGTAGAAAGAGAGTTAGGGTCTGTTATTGTTATGGTTAGCCAGCTACTGGACGATGTTTCTGCGCCCTCATCATCAGTCGCATAAACTCTAACGCTTAAATCACCAACATCACCTATAAGAGGCGTCCCCCTAAATAGGCCTGTCGTAGTATCAAACAATAGCCATGACGGCAAAGGTTGACCATTATCTAATGTTGCCCTGTAAGACTCAATAGTACCATCACTATCGCTAAAGTAGCTTGTCACGTCCTCTGTCCAGCTAGATGCCCCCACATTGATATCTATATGCTCACCAAGTACATCTACGTCTGGCGGTGCGTTGCCTGGTGGTAATGGTGAATTGTTAGCTAGCGGTGTATTGCCTGTTGAGGGGCCATGGTTAGCACTAGAATTACTACTACTACCACCGCCACCGCCACCTAATGTCAGTAAAGGCAATAAATAAGCGGCACTAAATGTGGTATCTTCAATAAGGGCTACTAGCTGTTATTCACTGCCATAATAATGGACTACATCCGTTGTACTATATAGAGGTTGCACAACATTACTAATAAGTTCTAATCCTGTTTCACTAGGTAACCATACTTCACTGCCCTCAGTAATGTAATAGTTGTCAAAGGTTACTTCTATATCGTCCTCTAACTCTATCACTAAGTCATTGTCTACTTTACGGGCTATG
>JAUVOQ010000023.1 GCA_030599095.1 Candidatus Ruthturnera sp. | reverse complement strand
TTACCAACGCTATTTTAGAGCGTATTAACAACAAAATACAGAGGGCGAAAAGAAGGGCTAGAGGTTATAGAAATATTGATAACTTTATCAATATGATTTATTTTCTTTGTGGGAAGTTGAGGTTTGATTATCCAGTTGATTCTTCATAGACTTTAAAAATAAGATGTTCTTGCCTATTTTGCTTTCTGGTGACATTGAGGTTAAAAAAATCAAAACATTTGAAATGGCTGAAAAACTACTTGGAAAAGATTGGGTCTACATGCATATTTACGGAAGACTTCCTTGTAATGAGGTTTTGTCAAGGATACAGTGTGATGAATTTTTATCTTTTCCTGATTACGACTTTATAGGTCTTTTTGAAATTTATGGAACGACCTGAAGAATACGACAAAGAAGCGCACGAAAACTATGAGGGGTTAAATTTTTTTGCACCTAAAAAGCATTTTGAAATAGTTAGAGACCTGACTTTAGGAAAGTTTATTTAAGAAGGGAGAGGGCTGTTTAGAGTGAAAAATATTTTCTAGGAAAGGATTATTTAGTTTAAATATAAACCAATAAAGAGATATACCACTGATTATATTTTATATTTAAACTAAAAATTGATAACAATAAAAGTTAATATTTTTAACAAGCCAGTCGGATATCTTACTCAAGATGGACCTATATTGTCCTTTGAGTATGACTCAAACTTTTTAAATGGCCCTATTGATTTATCCCCTTTTATGCTCCCTAAAGTGCTGGGGGGTGTACAGGTTCAATAATAAGAATGATGACTGCTTTAAAGGGCTTCCTCATTTTATATCTGATGCACTGCCTGATAAGTTTGGTAGTGTGCTAACAAACGCTTATTTTGCTAAAAAAAATAGAAGCATTGATGGTATTACGATTCTAGAAAGGCTGTCTTAATTTAGGAAAAAAATCAATTGGCGCTTTAGAATTTGAACCCATCCCTTCAGAGTTTGATAATAACAACATTTTAGAATTGAAAGATTTGGTTATTGCTGCAAAAAAGAAAATACATGGTGAAGTGTTTGAGTTTTCTAGGTGTTATCAAACCTCCTTTGATTAGGATGTTGCAATGGGTGAAAATTTTTTCTGATTGAAATCGTTATACCAACTAGGGTTTCTGCGTTTTTAATTTTTATTCTTGGATTGGGGATGATATAATTTTACAAAAGTATCATGATGAGCCTGATCTTTTTTACAAAATCCTGTGTATTATTGTTGAGGACTAAACATTTAGAGATATAGATATGGATGCCAATAGAATATTTAAAGAGGCATTTGCCTGTAATGGTGAAGATGAATTACATAAACTGGTTACTGAAAATCAATATTTTAAAAACTCTAACAATTGGTATCCATATGGTGGAAAAGATAAAGACGACAGATCTAATTTTGGGACTTTTGAAAACCAACAAGCCCACTCTGGTGCTGCCTTAGTTGAAAAAATCACCAATTCAATTGATGCTTTATTGCTTAAACAGTGTAAGCAACAAGATATTGACCCAAAATCAAAAGACGCTCCAGAAACAATGGAGCAAGCAACAGAAAAATTTTTTGATATTCCAAAAGGCGATATTGGTGAATTATTAGGTAAAGAACGCGCCCAAATAGCAAAAGACAATATTCAGATTATTGCTACAGGAAATGAAGACAAGCCAGATTTAATGATTTATGATTATGGCGAAGGACAACATCCTGATAATTTTTTAAAAACCTTTTTATCCATTGCTAACAACAATAAAACCGATATTGCTTTTGTGCAAGGCAAATATAATATGGGTTCTACGGGTGCAGTTGTTTTTTGTGGTAAATACCGATACCAACTAATTGCTTCAAAAATGGATGATAAGATATTTGAACTGCAAACCGAACATAATGAAAATTTATTTGGTTGGACATTAGTTCGCAGACATGTACTAACAGATAAAGAAGATGCAAAATATGGCAGTAGTTGGTATGAATATTTTGCGATTAATGGTGAAACAATGCCCCAGTTTGAAATAAATGAATTGGATATAGGTTTGTATGCTGATAAGAAATTTATCACAGGCTCTTTTATTAAACTGTTTTCTTATGAAATGCCTAGAGGTGCAAAAGGTGCAATCAATGAAGGTCTTTATCAAGAATTTAACCAATTACTATACAAACCAGCGTTGCCTTTTTGGTTATCGGAAAAAAGAGATAAGTACACACATTGGAAAATGTTAGATATAGCAGTTTATGGCAATCATGTCCGAATAAATAATCCAGACAAACAGATTTTAGAACAAGATCCAATATATGAAAAATTGATTGATAACAAAATAGGAACAATAATTGTACAAGCTATTGTTTTAAAAAAAGGGGAGAACTCACAACAACAAACAGATAGAAAAAGGCGATTTATTGGCTCTGGTAGAAATATAATTTATACTCTAAACGGTCAGGTGCAAGGCAATGAAGGACAATCATTTATCACCCAAGATTTAAAATATAATTTTTTAAAAGACTCTATGTTAATTGTTATTGATTGTTCAAAAATAAAAACTGAGTTTCGCCAAGACTTGTTTATGGCAAATCGTTCTAATTTAAGACAAAGCGATAAATTAGACTTATTACGAAGTAAAGTTATAGATATGTTAAAAAATAATGAGTCTTTAAGACAACTTAATACGCAAAGAAAAAACGCGATATTGCAAGGCGGAGATGATAAAAAAGAAAAGGAGTTGATAGAAAATTTATTATCAAAAGTGCCGTTAGATAAATCATTAATTAACCTTTTAAAAAAAGGTATGGATTTGATCAATCTGCCAGCTAAAAAAGAAAAAATAACAAATCAAGGAAAAGAGGAAAAAAGACCACAAGAGAGCAAACGCTTTCCATCTATTTTTAAAGTCAATATTAAAGAAAAAGATAATGGCAAAAAAATAAAATCAATCCCATTAAACGGCAAAGGAGTTATTAAATTTGAAACCGATGTAATGGAGGATTATTTTTATCGTCCTCAAGAAAAGGGCGAGTTTCAAATTCAGATTTTAGCAGGTAGAGGGCATAATACAGACAAACCGATTGACCCTAATTTAAACCCTGATGCTAATAAAGTAGCAGATATTTTCGAAGTTAATCAGTCGGGGCCTGCTGACGGTTCAATTAAATTGACATTAAAGCCAAGAGATAATCTTAGCGTTGGCGATGAAATAGAGTTAAATGCAAAACTTACCTCACCTGATGGCGACATGGAAAGTATTTTTTATGTAAAGATTATTGACCCACAAAAACAAGAAAATACTAAACTTAAAAAAGAACCAGAACAGCCAGAATTGCCACAACTCATTAAAATTATAAAAAAAGAAGACAGTAATTGGCATCAGCAGAATAATGGCAAGATATGGAGTGAGGTGGAGGGCTGGGATGAAAACAATGTTATTCATATAATACCATCAGAAGAAGAAAAGAAAGTTGTTGATGCAATAGCTATCAATATGAACAGTAATTCATTAAAAAGATATTTATCTAAGAATAAGGCCAAAAGTGAAAAAGAAATTGATTATTTGAAGAATCAATATATTAGCAAGATTTATTTACACGGGTTATTTTTATATTCTATTTTGGACAAATTGAAATCACAAAAGGATAGTCAAAGCAGTGAAGATTTATTGGCTCAAATTTTTAAAAATTATAGCGATGTGCTTATTCATTTGGATACAAATAAAGAAATTTTGAATTCGTTTGATGAAGAGTAAAAAATACCTCTTTCCCCAATCCAAAAATAAAAATTAAAAACACAGAAACCCTAGTTTAAGTCTTTTTTCTGTGAGAGAAAAGTGCAATATGTTTTTGAACTTGTATAATTTTTTAAATTTGACGTTCACTATTCCAGTCTTAGAATGACGACAAAAAATCTGCCTTAATCTGCCCAAGGTTTCGTATAATTAAATATATTTTAATCTTAGGTACTTTATCATGCAAAAACATATTATTTCAACCAGCAAAGCCCCTAAAGCAATTGGCACTTACTCTCAAGCAGTGTGTGTTACTGGTGGGTCTAGCGTTTATTTATCTGGACAAATTCCTCTAATGCCAGAAACAATGGAAATAATCAGCGGCGGCATCGGCGAACAAATTAATCAAGTTTTTAAAAATCTAACAGCTGTTTGTCAAAAATCTAATGGCGACTTAAAAGACATTGTCAAACTTAATATCTATCTCACTGACCTTAATAATTTTCCAAAAGTTAATGAAATTATGTCTGGCTATTTTGATCAGCCCTATCCTGCGCGTGCAGTGGTTGGTGTTAATGAATTACCCAAAGGCTCAATGGTGGAAATGGATGCAATTATGGTGATAGAGCCTTGTGGCTATACCTACTAAATGCACCATAAAATGCAATTTTCTCAAATAACTTAATGTAATCCTGATGATTTTTTTAGATAAAACTTCGCCTATTTATGCATCAGTTATCTGACCCAATCATTGCATTAAATGGATTGGGTCCAAAAGCGCAACAAAAACTAAATGCCATTGGTGTTTTTAATTTGGAACATTTGTTGTTTCACCTACCAACACGCTATCAAGACAAAACCAAGTTCGCCAAACTAAATCAAGTTCAAGTAGGTGATGAGGTATTAATTCAGCTAACCATAGAGCGTATTGAACAGGTATCAACTCGTTATCAACAACTGTTATGCTACTTATTTGATTCTAGTCGCCGAAGTTTATTACTTCGATTTTTTCATTTTAATCAATACCAAAAACAAAACTTTATTCGTGGCGATATCATCCAGTGCTTTGGTGAGATAAAAATTGGCAAAAACGGCTTAGAAATGCACCATCCTGAATATCGATTAATCTCTAAAGGGCAGACTCATTTGCTAGAAAAAACACTCAGCCCTATCTATCCATTAACTGCCAATATTCACCAAGCACAAATGAAAAAATGGATTGATATTGCACTGGAAACTTTGCAACAATCAGACTTATCCGATAATTTTAAAAACCTAGCAAACAATTCTATGCCCACCCTTAAACAAGCCTTGAATACACTGCATCATCCTAAAGTTGATGATAATATTGAACAAATCGCTAATTTTAAACACCCTTCACAACAACGCCTGATTATTGAAGAACTATGCGCACAACGACTTAGTTTGCTCCAACTCAAAAATAAACGTCAATCCAAAAAATCTAATACATTTAAAATTAAAAGCACATTAACCAAAAAAGTCTTAAAAGTCTTAGAGTTTCAACTAACGAAGGCGCAACAGCGTAGCATTGATGAAATTAATTCAGACCTTGCATCGAACCGTCCAATGCTTAGACTATTGCAAGGTGATGTAGGCTCAGGAAAAACCATTGTGGCTGTATTTACTTGTTTGCAAGCAATTGAAAATGGTTTCCAAGCAACCATTATGGCGCCCACTGAAATACTCGCCGCACAACATTTACAAGGATTTTCAAATTATCTAATCCCTTTAGGCATTGACATTGCGTTTTTAACTGGCTCGCAAAATACAACACAAAGAGCCGAACAACTTGAAAAAATCAACTCAGGCGAAGCGCAAATCATCATTGGCACTCATGCACTATTCCAGACCCAAGTTGTTTTTGATAAATTGGGTTTAGTGATTATTGACGAACAGCATAAATTCGGTGTACATCAACGCTTATCCCTTGTACAAAAAGCACATAACACACCCCATCAACTGGTCATGACTGCCACCCCTATTCCAAGGTCATTAACCATGAGTGCCTATGCAGATTTAGATTGTTCAGTGATTGATGAATTACCCCTTGGCAGAAAACCCACTAAAACCATTGCACTTAGCAATGATAAAAAAGACAAAGTGATTGAAAAAATCAAACAGGTCTGTAGCGCTGGCAATCAAGTATATTGGGTATGTACACTGATTGAAGAATCAGAAGCACTTCGCGCCGAATCTGCCACCAATACTCATCATTACCTACAGGCAAATTTAGAAGAATTAACCGTGGTGCTGATTCATGGGAAGATGCACAAGGATGAAAAATCCACCATTATGGCTCAATTTTTCAAAAATGAGATTGATGTTTTGGTCGCCACCACAGTCATTGAAGTGGGGGTTAATGTTACCAACGCATCACTCATGGTGATTGAAAACTCTGAAAGACTGGGGCTTGCACAATTACACCAATTACGTGGCCGTGTAGGACGAGGCACTGATACTAGCGTTTGTATTTTAATGTATCAGGCGCCACTCAGTCACAGTGCTTTTGCACGACTTGACACCTTAAGGCAAACAAATGATGGCTTTAAAATTGCACAAAAAGACTTAGAACTTCGTGGTCCTGGCGAAATCTTAGGCACCCAGCAAACAGGCATCGCCAATATGAAAATTGCCAATATTGTGCGTGATAAATATTTACTCAAACAAGCACATTTTTACTCAGAACAATTCTTAGAATTAGATAAAGACAAACAAGAAGCATTTATTACTCGTTGGGTTACTGATGATAAAAGCCAATATGGCAATACTTAAAAGCGCTTAGTTGACGTAAAATGACCCAACTATGATTAACACAAAAAACTTGATATGGACAAACTTAAATCAAGTGAGCAATATACCTGATTACGTTCTTACTTGGCTTGATGACCAGCAATCTTTAACCGCTAAATTAAAGCAAAAATTTAATCGTTTTTCAGTCAATGTTCTATCACAAGCAGAATCTCTTGCACATGCTGATGAAACAGAATTGCTTGATTGGTGCGGTCAATCTGTTGTACGTGAGGTAGAACTTTTAGGAGACAATCAGGTTGTTGTATTTGCCAGATCCATCATCCCAATCACTAATGACACGCAAAACTTATTAAAAATTGGCAACAAACCTTTAGGTGAGGCGTTGTTTAATGATAAAAATATTAAGCGTGGTCAACTACAAATCACCCATACACACGGCAATTGGGGTAGGAGGTCTATTTTTACCATTGGCTCAACCCAAGTGCTGGTCAGTGAATTTTTTACAGAAAATTTATATGTTGTATGAACCTTATAAAACAAGCAAATTGGTCAGTTTAACTCATGCGCGATAATATTTTCACCAAAAAAAATAACTTGGTTGATTTCACTTTTGATGCACAAGTGGCTGATGTATTTGATGATATGATTAAACGCTCAGTACCTGGTTATCAATCCATGATTGAAATGGTTAGTTTGAGTGTTAAGATTTATGGTCAGGACAATACCAATTATTATGACCTTGGCGCTTCCACAGGTGCTACTTCCATTGCGCTAGGCATCAACAACCCGCACTTAAATAATCAAATTATTGCCCTTGACAATTCACCAAATATGGTTAAAAAATGCCTGCAAAATTTAGCAGGTAAAATTGATAATGTTGACGTGGTTTGTGGTGATATTCTTGATATAAAATTTGAAAATGCATCCATTATTGTGCTTAATTTCACTTTACAGTTTATTACACCAGACAACAGGCAGGCTTTAATTGATAGGATTTACAAAGGTCTAAATACGAATGGTGCACTGATTATTTCTGAAAAAATTCATTTTGATAATCAACAGAAACAAAAACAGATAACCAATCTGCACTTAGACTTTAAACGTGCGAATGATTATAGCGAGCTTGAGATTGCAAATAAACGTCAATCGATTGAAAATATACTAATCACAGACAGCAAACAAACCCACTTTAAGCGGCTTAACACAGCAGGCTTTAAAAACAGTATTTGTCATTTTCAGTGTCTTAACTTTGCCTCCTTTTTAGCGGTAAAATAGCACGTATTATGTTGCTGATGATTGACAATTACGACTCATTTACCTATAACTTGGTACAATATTTTGGCGAGTTGGGGCAAGCCGTTGAAGTATATCGTAACGATGAAATTACAATACAAGGCATTGGAAAACTTGCACCTGAATTTTTGGTAATTTCACCAGGTCCTTGCACACCAAACGAGGCAGGAATTTCAATTGAGGTTGTTAAGCATTTTTCTGAGAAAATACCAATTTTGGGGGTTTGCTTAGGGTTTCAAGCTATGGTTCAGGCTTTTGGTGGGCATATTATTGGTGCAAAAAAAATTATGCACGGCAAGGTGTCTAGCATTCATCACACCAACAAAGGGGTTTTTACAAACCTTAAAAATCCACTCAATGCAACACGTTATCACTCGTTGGTGGCACAGCAATCAACCTTGCCAAGCTGCTTTGAGATTACCTCATGGACCAAAAACGATCAGGGCAAGATAGACGAGATTATGGGCATTAGACACAAAGAATTTGCCATAGAAGGCGTGCAATTTCACCCAGAATCAATTTTGACTCAACAAGGTCATGAAATGTTGGACAATTTTTTAACAGGGAAAACTTTATAAACCATGGAAATACTTGAATTTTTATTTGCTGATGATCAAATGTTTACAACCATTACACTGATATTATTAATCGCTTTACTAATTGGCAACATTGTTGCTGATAAATTAAAAAAATATGAAGATATTGATACCAATGGGTTGGTCACGCTCATGGATGGTAGTGACCTTATCCTATTAGACATTAGGGAGGTAAAGGAAAGAAAGGCTGGGCATATTGATGGCGATATTCACATTCCACTTGCCAGTGTCAAGGGTAAATTGTCTTTATTAGACAAGCGTAAAAAGGTACTGGTGTATTGTCGTAGTGGCTCTCGTTCAGCGCATATTTCTGGATTGTTAACACGCAATGAGTTTGAAAATGTATATAACTTAAAAGGTGGTTTTCAAGCATGGAAAAAAGCCAAATTACCCATTAAAACTTAATTAATGATGAAAAAAAATATTATTTATTGCTTAGATTCTTGTCCTTTTTGCCAAAGAGCTTATCAATTGCTTGAAAAAAAAGGCATTCCTTTCAAAAAACACCATGTTAAAAACCAGAGCGACTGGAATGAAGTCAAGGAAAAAACAGGTAGAGAAACCGTGCCACAAGTGTTTATTAATGGCTTTCATATAGGTGGATTTGATGATTTATCAACCGCGGACCAATCTGGAAAATTAGATGAAATTCTAAATCAGCCATGAGTAAAAACCTCAGTATTATTGGTGCTGGCGCTTGGGGAAGTGCTTTAGCCATTGCCCTTTATGATAATTTTGATACAATTTATTTGCATGCTCACACTCAAGATGAAATCAAAACATTAAAACCAAAACATCCCGCATTAGCTACGCCCTATCCTGATAATATAAAAATTACTTGTGATTTTTCTAAATTGCAAGACACTAAAAACATTCTGATTGTAACGCCTAGTTATGCATTTTCTGAGATATTAGAAAAAATAAAACCACTCATTAATGACACTCATCAAATTGCTTGGGGCACTAAGGGTTTTGATACCGTCAAGGAATGCTTTTTATATGAAAGTTTTGAGCATGTATTCCCAAATCGCAATGGTTGTGCTATTTCTGGACCAAGTTTTGCCTTTGAAGTGGCGGCGAATAAGCCTAGCGCATTAGTCGTGGCATCCGTTGATGAAAAGACCAGAAATCACTTTGCAAAATTAATACAAACAAACACCTTACGTGCTTATACCAACGCTGATATTATCGGCGTGGAGATTGGCGGGTCGGTTAAAAATATCCTAGCCATCGCCGCAGGTATTGCCGCAGGATTAGGTTATGGTATTAATACCCAAGCAGCATTGATTACTAGAGGCTTAGCAGAAATGTCACGCCTAGGGAAAAGTCTTGGTGCAAAATATTCTACTTTTGTTGGCTTGTCTGGCTTAGGAGATTTGGTGCTTACTTGTTCAGATGACTTATCTAGAAACAGAAGATTTGGCAAAGCATTAGCCAACAACCACAGTATTAAAGATGCATTAGTCAATGTAGGGAGTACAGTTGAAGGGCTGAATACGCTTGAACTTATTTTATCTATTGCCAATAAAGAGCAGGTGGAAATGCCAATTTGTGAACAAGTTTATCAGGTTACTCAAGGCAAGCTAACCCCTACTAAAGCAGTTAATGATTTAATGTCTAGAGAACAAACCAACGAATGAGGCTAGACTTGCTTAGGCATGGCATGGCTATTGGTGGCCGTATTTATCGTGGCAATCAAGATGACCCTCTTAGCAAAAAAGGTTGGCAACAAATGCTTGACTCTACTCAAGGAAAATCATGGGATTATATTGCCAGTTCACCTTTGATACGTTGCGCTGAGTTTGCTAAGTATTTGTCTAAAAATCAAAACACGCATTGTGAAATTTTCAATAACTTTGAAGAGCTTGGTTTTGGTGATTGGCAGGGGAAAAATGCTGATTCTATTGGTCAAACATTGGTTGATAATTTTAAACTAGACCCTCTTAATCAACAGCCACCTAATGCAGAAAACCTTCATGATTTTCAAGCGCGAGTTTTGTTCTCCTTTAAAAACATTAAACTTCATCATACTGATGAATCGGTTCTAATTGTAGCGCACGCTGGTGTTATTCGAGTCATTAAATCCTATTTATTAAATCTACCCATTGAAAAAATGTTTACAATAGAAGTTGTTTGTGCATCCAGTGAACGCTTTGATCTTTAAAATTTTAATCATTAGTATGACGCTTTTAGTCATCCCAACTCAAGCAAATGGATTTTGGCGTTTGGAGTCATGGATAAATTCTTTTAAAACACCAGACTTTAGCCAAATTAAAGAGACCAAGCAAAGAAAAATCGCATTTTTTAATTATTTGCTTCCTATGATTGAAAAAGAAAATAAAAAAATTAAGTTACTAAGGGTGTCGATTAAAAATAACCAACTCAATGAAACACAAATTAATAAATTAATAAAGAAATATCGACTGAAAAAATCCACTAAAAAAGCACTGTTAAATGCGATTGATATTATTCCAAGTTCAATGGTATTGGCACAAGCAGCAATAGAATCAAATTGGGGGCGGTCACGATTTTCCAAACATTGGCATAATTATTTTGGCATTTGGTGTTTCAAGCTTGATTGTGGTGTTGCACCTAAAGAGCGTTCTGAAAATGCCACACATGAAATTGCAATATTCCCTTCGGCATCCAAGTCTGTAGAATATTATATGCTTAATATTAATCGACACTTTGCCTACACGCTACTTAGAAAAATTAGGCAATATAGGCGTGATAACCATCTTCCCATTACTGGTATTGACTTATCAGAAGGGTTGGTAAATTATGCTGAAATTGGTTTTGATTATGTTAAACAAGTGCAAAGCATTATTAAATATAATAAACTTGAATAGTGCGATTATTCAAATTCTAAGTGCAACTTCTTACTGGTTAATAATACCTGATATTTGCTTTGGACGCCCTTGCAAACGAAGTTTGCTGTTTACTATTGCTTGAATATTGTTATTCCATTTTTGATACTCTGGTACAACTTGCCTATTTCGAGCAAGTGCGTGTGCCTGCTTATAACGGTAATGCCTCTTTGCTCGTATTACGATTAATCTCACGAGAGATGGTCAACTTGTGAACGCCAATACTTTTATGGCGGACAGTGTCATTTTTAGTTTAAGACATTGGTAAATATGGTGTCTTTGCGATTGTGCAAGATTCTTGTATTGGTTCATTTATACTCCTTTTTACTAGATTTAAAAAAGAATAGATAACACCTAGAGTATCTTGCTCTTTTATAGACAATAAAAACCCACATCTGTCCAAAAATAAATGCGGACCTTGATGAGAATCTGGAAGTACTTTAACGCTTGGAGAACTGCTCGCTCTTACGCGCTTTCTTACGACCGACTTTTTTACGTTCTACAATTCTAGCATCACGTGTTACAAAACCTGCTTTGCGTAACTCACCTCGCAAATCGTTGTCATATGCCATGAGTGCACGAGTCACCCCTAATCTAATTGCACCAGCTTGACCTGTGTCACCACCGCCTTTGACCATAATATTAAAATCAAACTTATCTCTCATTTCAACCGTATCTAATGGTTGGTTGATGATCATTGAAGAGGTTTCACGCCCGAAATATTCATTCATTGGACGTTTATTAACTATAAAAACACCTTTGCCTTTGGTCATATAAACACGGGCTACTGATGTCTTTCTTCTGCCTGTTGCGTAATAAGTTTGTGCCTTTGCCATAATATTTTTTTACCTTAAATATCTAAAACTTGAGGTTGTTGTGCACCATGTGTGTGCTCGCTACCTGAAAATACTTTCATTTTTCTAAACATATCTCTACCTAAAGGACCTTTGGGTAACATGCCTTTTACCGCTTTATTGATAATTTCCTCTGGTCTTTTGGCTTGTAAATCTTTAAATGCAATTGATTTTAAATTACCAACATAGCCTGTGTGCTGGTAATACATTTTATCTTCAAATTTATGACCTGTTACTTTAACCTTTGAAGCATTGATAATAATAATATAATCGCCCGTATCCGTGTGCGGTGTGTACTCAGGTTTGTGCTTACCACGAAGACGAGAGGCAACTTGCGTTGCTAAACGACCTAGAGTTTTACTGTCAGCATCAACGAGTAACCAATCTCTTTTGACTTCATGTGTTTTAGCGCTAAATGTTTTCATAATCCAATTTATCTTCGTGCAGAATAATCGGGTTATTATAATCACTTTTAACTTTAAATGTTAAATCATATCTCAATACCGACATAATTAATGACGTAGCCGATACCATTAATTTGAAACCTTTGCATCATTATGGATGATTATGCAAGGGTCTCAATTTATTTGACATAACGAATGTAATCCAACTTTTTTATAAATATGGGTCTCTACATTCACCAACCCTAGTAATGTGTGAAGCACCATCATGAGAAAGTTTGGTGTTTGCTTTTTAGGGCGATGAAAAAGCATTATCAGCCATTGCTGAAGGTCAATCTGGCTCGTTTGCACAGAGTTTTAGCGATGTGTTTTGTGTTGTTATATCGGGTATTTTTGAGTTATTCAGGTTGGACTATATAATCAAAAAAATGAGACTTATACTAAAGAGACCGTTGAATTATAAAAAACCAGAACATTAAATTTTGATCTAATTGTTTTTCTGAAAATCGGTTATAAAACCACTACATTTAAGTTCTTTTGCCAAAAATATCTGTGCCAATGCGCACAAAAGTAGCGCCATTAGCAATGGCTGATTCTAAGTCATGACTCATGCCCATTGATAAAACATCTAAGTTAGAATATTGCTTGATGATGTTTGCCATTCTTGTGAAATTTTGTTCTGAGTTAGAAGGGTTGGGTATGCACATAAAGCCTCTTAAAGTGAGATTTTTCAAATTTTCAAAATGAGTAATTAGTTCATCAATTTGTTTAACCAATACACCTGATTTGGTGGGCTCATTGTCAATATTAATTTGTAAAAGTACCTTCAGTTTAGGTAAAAATTTTGGGCGCTGGTTGTTGAGTCTTTTGGCAATCTTTAACCGGTCTATACTGTGTACCCAATCAAAATTTTGGGCGATTTGTAAGGTTTTGTTTGACTGAATAGGACCAATAAAGTGCCAAATTAGGCTTTGACCTTTTAAATGATTAATTTTTACTAATGCTTCTTGTAGATAGTTTTCAGCAAAATGCTGCTGACCCGTATCAATGGCTTGTTGTAATTCATCTGTCGACCTGGTTTTACTCACTGCAATTAAAGTAACAAACTGAGTGTGATCAACTTGGTTAATTCTTGCTTGGACTTTTTCTAAGTTATCTTTAATCAAAATACTTGATAGGCATCAAATACTGGACCATCAACACAAATGCGCTTCATGGCAATGCCTTGGTCAGTTTTCACTTCAACCACACATCCTGCGCAACCACCCACAGCACAAGCCATATTTTCCTCCAATGAAACTTGACAAGGTAAATTATATTCTTTAGCTAAACTCGCCACTGCCACCAGCATTGGATGTGGACCACAAGCGTACACTTCAACTTGCATTCTTTCATCAGTTGTTAGACCCTCTAAATATACGCTGGCTAAATCAGTGACAAAACCCTTAAATACACCCTTAAAATCTTGCAAACTGGCTAAGCGACATTCAATGCCCCAATCTTCTAACTCAGGCATGGTGCGTGTTGCACCTTGATAGTCTTTATTATTATCAGCTAACTTGTTAGCAAAGGGAAATGGCACTTCAGAACCTAGAATTGCGAAAGATTGATAGTCAAGGTCTTTTGTTTGTTGTGCAATGGCAATCATCGGCGGCATGCCCACACCACCACCAATCAGTAATGGTCGTTTTTTATCAGTGAGTTCAAAGCCATTACCAATAGGGCCAATAACTGATAGCACATCACCCACTTTGCGCTGTGATAATTGACGAGTACCTTCGCCCACCACTTTGTAAAGCAAATCAAACGTGCCATTTTCAGTATCAACTGACATGATTGAAATGGGTCGTCTCATGGCTAAAGAATTGGAGACAGTAATATGCACAAACTGCCCTGGCTTAGTCGCCTTGGCAATCATATCTGATGCCAAAGTTAAAATATATTGCTCGCCCTCAAACTGATAATGTGCCAAAATTTGGCAATCACACACCTTGATACTATGACGACTGGCTTTATTCATTGCGAGTAATTAATGTACCCACGCCACTGTCTGTAAAAACTTCTAGCAATACCGCATGTGGCACACGTCCATCAATAACATGCGTAGATTTAACGCCATTTTTAACGGCCGATAAGGCGCAATCAATTTTTGGCAACATGCCACCATAAATCGTACCATCCTCAATTAACTTATTAATGATATTGGCATCCAGCCCAGTTAATAATTCACCATTGGTATCTAATAAGCCAGATGTATTGGTTAATAATATCAGTTTCTCAGCATCCAACGCTTGTGCAATTGCACCTGCAACCAAATCTGCGTTAATATTATAAGAAAAACCATCTTTACCCACGCCAATGGGTGCGATGACTGGAATAAACCCCCCTTTTAATAATAAATTAATCACTGAAGTATCAATTTTATCCACCTCGCCCACATGACCAAGATCAATAATTTCAGAGGTCGGTTCAATATTGTGCTTTAATTTTTTAGCAGAAATTAGGCGACCATCTTTACCAGTCAAACCGATTGAATGACCGCCATGCTGGTGAATAAGATTTACAATTTCTTTATTAACCAAGCCACCTAACACCATTTCAACCACATCCATGGTTTCTGCATCGGTAACGCGCATACCATTAATAAACTGGCTTTGCTTGCCAATTTTTGCCAGTATCTTGCCAATTTGTGGACCGCCACCATGCACCACAATTGGATTCATCCCAACCGATTTCATCAACACAATATCACGTGCAAAACTGGATTTTAAGGCTTCATCAACCATGGCATTACCGCCATATTTAATGACGATGGTTTTGCCTTGGAACTTTTGAATATAAGGCAGGCTTTCTGTTAAGACACTTGCAATATTGTTGGTACTTTTAGACATGTTGAGCATATATAAAAAAAAAATTAAAACTTATTTTACAGTTAATGGCAAGCTTTACCTAACTTCTTGAGTCGCCAATAATTATAAGGCCAAGGTGCAAGAAAGCCAAAGAATAACGAAATTGGCACAACCCACCAAATAAATACAGCGCCACCTGTTATTAAATAATCGGTAAGATTCATCACAATTTCCATGGAAACCATCGAGATTAGACTCATGCCTAATGCAGTTTTTAATGCCTGATTCAATTGCATTTTTTGACGTAACAAAAGGTAAGTTTCAAGTGCAATACTAGTCATAATACCATTAAATGTTGCCCATAGAAAAATCACCAAAGTACTAGCAGTAAAAACGCTAAATTGAAAAAAGGCAATGGTGCCAAAATCCCCAATTGCACAGCCAATCAAACACCATTTTGTGTTAATTGCACTGCGTGCTTACAAGACCAAAAAATATTCATTATGTTGATTTAACCACCAAGAATTGCCCCATCATACCCCTATCTTCATGCTCTAAAATATGACAGTGATACATATAAGGTGTTTTTGTATCACTAAACTCGGGGAATTTAATCAATACCTTGACTTGCTCATCAGGATGAACCAGTACAACATCCTTATAACCCAATTCATGCCCTTGAACACCACCACTCCTAGAAATGATTTTAAATTGCACATTGTGAATATGAAATGGATGCGCCATCATAGAATGATTCTCAATCGTCCAAATCTCTACGCTACCCGCCTTCACCACTTCATCAATGCGATTCATATCCATAGTTTTTCCATTAATGCTAAAGACATCGCCATCGAACATCATCATTGGTCCCATGCGCATTTGCAATGTTATTAAACGCTCATTACTCACAGCAGACATTGGTATTAGTTGATGAGTCGTTAATTGATTAGGAATGCTTCGGTTACTTTTCTGCACACCTGTGGCATCAATTTGGAAAATAACCAACTCTTTATTTTGATTCATTATTCTACTCATCATACCCATACCCATACCCATGCCCGATGATGTTTGACTGGCATTGTGCTTTAAAGTAAGTATTTCTCCATCTGTCACATCAAGCAGAATTTCTACTCTTTCCGCTGGTGCTAATCTAAGTGAATTAACTTTGACAGAATGCTCTAACAAACCACCATCACTACCAATGATATAAAAAGCTCGATGGTCATCAAAACTCAAATGATAGGTTCTAGCATTAGAGCCATTCAGTAGGCGCAAGCGCAATAATGACTTTTTTGCTCTTAAAACAGGGTTAATAACACCATTAACTAAAACAGTTTGCCCCTTTTTGCCCATCATTCTATCTGGCATAGAGAGAATATAAGCAAATGCACCATTTTTTTTAAAATCCCTGTCCTGAATAATAACAGGAATGTCATCCACGCCATATTCCATTGGTAAGTTTAGGGTCTTGGCGGATTCGTCATCAACAATAAACAGCCCTGCCAAGCCTTGATAAACTTGCCTGCCTGTTTGGTGGATTTGATGAGAGTGATACCATAATGTTGCTGCATCTTGAATAATATCAAACTCACTTAGCCAAGTGCCACTTGGTACAATGGGGTGATGAGGACCGCCATCTGCTTTGGCAGGTAGCTTCATTCCATGCCAGTGTAGCGTCGTGGTTTCATCAAGACTGTTTTTAACCTTAATGTGCACTCGATCACCTTTGCTAGCCCTTAAAGTCACCCCTAAAAAAGGTTGATTAATACCTAATGTTGGGGTTAATTGATTGGGCAAAATAGCACTTTGTCCAGATTGGATATTTAAATCAAAATACACATCTTTATCAATCCTTTTGCCTGTTTCTAGCATTGGCACTTGAAAGCGATTTTTAAATAACCGCCTACTTGCCAAAACCATTTGCTTGGGCAGGGCTATCAAAGCCAAACCAACTTGGATGAATCGTCTTCTACTAATCATTTTGAAAACCTCGCGTCATATTTTTGTTGTATATTTTTAGACCATAAACTATAAATATAATCAAGTAAGGCTTGTTTTTCAGCCTCGCTGAGTTGGTTTTTAAACCCCAACATTTGCCCACCAAATTGTACGCCACCGTCATTAATAGTGCGTAATAATTGTGTGGGTGAGTGATGCCAAGTGTGCGCTGTGCCATTCAAAGGTGGTGCTGGAAAATTGCCATCAGCCTGCCTCTTTTTCCAATCTTTAACAATACCGCCACCCGCCTTCCCGTGGCACACTAGACAATGTTTATCAAAAGTTGTTTTGCCTAATTGCACCTTATTTGCTTCTTTTTCTTGTGCATCGCCACTATCAAAACAAGCGCTTAGAAACAACACGCTTGATAATATTATTAATAGTTTCATCTTTTTCTCCTTTTTTATCTTAAAAACCAGCCACTTATTAACTCAGCATTAAAATATCGTTCGTTTAAGGGTTAAATACTACTAAAAACTTAGATTAATTTGCAATTGACGATGAGAATAGTTGTTTTGTCAAAACAACTTCAAAACGTCAATACGCTAGAAAATTTAAACGATTGGAGGTGGGGTGTTTACCTTTGAGGTAAAAGATGCATAGAACGTATCAAAAATAAAAACTGCTGAAAGTGACTGAGAAATGTAGCGCTCAAGAAATACAACTTTCTTATCAATGGTCAAACATTGAGCGCAAGTTGTATCATCACATTCTGATAAATGCTCTACAGAAGACATGCTCATCGATTTATCATCCATTGAGTAGTGTTCAATATTGCTAGACATAGAAACATCGCTAGCATTGACCAATAACATAAATACAAGCAAAATTAATGACAATAAAACTTTCATAGTTTAATTATAATCATAAAAAAATAGCTTGCAAGTCATTCAGAAAATCAAAGCCTTTTTCACTAGGTTGAATGCGCTTATCATTCAATTCAAGCAGTCCCAATGCTTGAGCCTTGTTTAATTGATGCTTAATTGTTTGTATTGATTGCCCTGTTCTTAATGCAAATAGGGTTAAATCAAACCCATGCCTTAGTCTAAGCGCATTGAGCATAAAATCAAAACTTAAATTTTCAATGGGTTTGACCTGCTTTTGCCTATCTTTTAGGTAGTCCTTTGGCGAGTGCGCCTTTGTCGTTCTAAACGAATAAGGCTCGTTTAAACAAGTAATTTTGCCATGAGCACCAGCACCTATACCCATATAATCACCAAACTGCCAATAATTTAGATTATGCTTTGATGGCACCCTTCCAAAAGCAGACACTTCATAACGCATATAGCCATTTTTCTCCAATAAATTCACACCCTCGTTACCCATCTGCCAAATGTCATCATCCTTTGGCAAAACTGGTGGGAATTTGGCAAAATAAGTGTTGGGTTCAATGGTTAATTGATAAAAAGAAATATGCTCAGGGTTTAAATTCATCGCTTGATTGACATCAGCTAGGCAACCCTCTAATGTTTGATTGACCAAGCCGTACATAATATCAATATTAAAACGCTTAAAACCTGCCTGTTTGGCTTGTTTACAGGCATCAATTGCTTCACTGGCATCATGAATACGACCCAATGATTTAAGTTGTTTATCATCAAAAGACTGTACACCAATTGAAAGTCGATTAATGCCAATACGTTTAAATGCTTTGAATTTTTCAACCTCAAAAGTACCCGGATTAGTTTCTAGCGTAATTTCAATATCATCTGCAAATTTAAGCCTCGTCTTCAAACCAGAAAACAACTCAAAAAGTGCCTGCTCACTCATCAAACTGGGCGTACCACCCCCTAAAAAAATGGACTGAATGGGGCGACCTTGAACATAATCCAAATCCTCATCAAGGTCTTTTAACAATGTCGCAATATAGCCACTTTGTTGATTGCCCTGATGCGAGTTAAAATCACAATAAGGGCATTTTTTAACACACCATGGATAATGAATATACAGCGCCAATTTTGGTAATTCTAGCGCATAATTCACTGATTTTTTTTGAGTATTTTAAGTAGTGCTGATAAGGCGCTACCCCGGTGAGAAATTTTGTTTTTTTCTACGGATGAAAGTTCAGCAGAAGTACAGTTATGGGTCGGTAGATAAAAAATTGGATCATAACCAAAACCATTATCGCCCATTTTTTCACGCAATATTTCACCTTCCCAGCCACGCTGAATGATCATGGGTGTCGGGTCATTTTCATGCTCAATAAAAACAATCGCGCACCAAAAACGAGCACCACGATCACCCTTGGCCACTGTCGCCATTTTATCCAATAGTTTTTGTGTATTCGCCTTATCATCACCATGATGATTTGCATAACGAGCAGAGTAAATACCAGGTCTGCCATCGAGTGCATCAACCACAATACCTGAATCATCTGCTAAAGCAGGCAAGCCTGATTGCTTGGATGCATTTCTGGCTTTAATCAGTGCATTTTCAACAAAGGTTAGCCCTGTTTCTGGCACTTCTTCAACCTGCCTATCTTGCATAGATACCACTTGGTAAATACCGTTTAACATGGCGTTAAACTCTTTGATTTTGCCTTGATTGTTGCTGGCAAGAATGATTTTTTTCATCGTGTATAATTTAACCTAATATTTAAATTGTAGGGTACTCATTATGACTCAAGACGACATGAAATTCACGGTTGCGCAAGCCGCCCTCAAGTACGTAGTAAAAGATACCATTATAGGCGTAGGCACTGGTTCTACTGCTAATTTTTTCATTGATGCATTGGCAAAAATGAAAGACGATATTAAAGGCGCTGTTGCCAGTTCTAAAGCAACTGCACAGCGATTAGAAGGCCATGGCATTAAAGTATTTGACCTTAATGAGGTGGCAAGCATTTCAGTTTATATTGATGGTGCAGATGAATCAGATGAGGGTCTAAATCTTATCAAAGGTGGTGGTGGCGCACTAACACGTGAAAAAATTGTGGCGGCGGTGTCTGATCAATTTATTTGTATTGCTGATGAGTCAAAATTAGTGACAGTGATGGGTGATTTTCCACTGCCTGTTGAGGTTATTCCAATGGCATCCAACTATGTTAAACATCAAATCAAACAAAAAATTGGTGGCACACCCAAAGTTAGAAAAAACTTTATCACTGATAATGGCAACTTAATCCTTGACATTCAAAATTTGAAAATCACCAACCCAAAAGCAATGGAGACAGCGCTAAACAGCATTACTGGCGTGGTAACTAATGGGCTGTTTGCCAATCGTGGTGCAGATGTTTTATTATTAGGCACGCCTAACGGTGTGAAAGTCGTGACGACCTAGTCGGGTAAATTCTGATACAAATCTATCAATTGTTCTAAGCGCTTAATTCTAACTGTTAAGACATCAAACAAATCTTGCGACTGGGTAACAGATTTTGCTCGCTGATAACGAACAACACCTTCGTTTAACTTACCCTGCAATACCAATGCCTTGGCGTTGTGAATATGCACGTAATCCAACTTGCCAGCATTGACATATAAAGACGAAAGCAATTTATGCGAATCATAAGTGCCACCATTAAGTTTTAAATAACGCTTCAATATGCCAATGCCTTTCGTTATTTTATGATTATCTGCATAGGCTTTGGCGGCGTAATATATACTGGACTCATTGTTTATCTTGGAAAAATAAGCCTGAGCCCTATCTATTTGTGCAAGTTTTGAATAGATTCTACCAGCAAGAATATAACTTGAATCATCATGATTTAGTTTCAAAAGTTGGTCAATATGATTTTTGGCTTGTTGATATTTTTGTTTCTCTAAAGAATCGTAGGCACGCATATACAAGTTGAGCGCTTTATTTGTTGCCAACTTAATACGCTTGTGTTGATGGTAATACACCTTGGCTTTAATGGTTAAATACTCAAATGAATCGGCTCGATAATCACCATGTTCTCTAGCAGAACGTTGCATAGAATCAGACAGTCTATTAATACTAAGCGGATGGGTGCGTAAAAATTCATTTGCACCTAGATTGTTTTTAAGTTTTTTAAAAAAGTGTGCCATGCTTTTAGGGTCAAAGCCAGATTTTAATAGCATTTTAGTAACCATCCGATCCGCTTCCCACTCATGCTCACGAGTAAAATTAATGCTTTGTTGTGCAATTGTGGCAACACTAAAAGCGGCAATAGTAGAATTATTCGCCAATGCCGCAGCCAACACACCAGCCAGCATTATATAAGTTTGCTTGCCTGTTTTCTGGCTAAAACGAGTCAGGTGATTTTGAGTAACATGCGATATTTCATGGGAAAGAACCCCTGCAAGTTCGGACTCCGAATCAGAACTGAGCAATAATCCAGTATGCACACCAATATAACCATACGGACCTGCAAAAGCATTAATACTGACATCGTTCAACATGAAAAAATCAAGGTGTTTAGATGGATTTTCACTGTAAATAGACAATTCATTGCCTAATTTTTTTAAATAAACTTGGGTTTCAACATCAGCCACCACAGAACTGACGTTCCAAATAATTTGTAAAAATTCGTTGCCACGCTTTTGTTCCTGTAGCGATTCAGACAAGGCCAATTCAGCCACATTTAATGCAAATACAGGCAAAGCCATTAAGGCCCATATTGAGAGCACTGCACCAGTCCAATGCGACTTAGGGCAGATAGAAAACAGCACCTTTTTCATCCAAAAATGAGGAAATAGTGCTGTTTTAGGCGAAGCCGTGTGTTTCATAAGTTGTGATGAATTGATGCAACGACCTCATATTATGCACTGAGTAATGGTATTAAATGAATAGATTAAAGGAAACCTCTAAAACGCCATTATAACAAAAACCCAATCAAATCTTGACTCGTCCAATCAAGGTGCGCCCAGTTATCCGCCACTGATGATTTTAGGATTGAAGGCTCGTTCCTTAAGGGGCTTTTAATTCTTTAGGCACCGAACACTAAATAGATCAGACCCACGATTATCATACTGATCGCGTTCCACTCCAGCATTGCCACTAGACAGGCGACGGGTATACGATTGTTTGGGAATATTACCCGAAACAGCAGTATTATGATTAGGGTCAAAACTAGAGGTCCAAAAGTACGCACTCACGCCTCGTTCTATGAATAGATACCCACCCTTCAAGATACCCGCTAAAAGCGCCTCAAACCCACTGCCACCGCCTGCTTTGAGTTGCGTGCCTTGGTCTGTGCCTCGATATACTTGATATCCTTCAACATCTTGCTCTGCTGTAGTCATGCCCAGATGACCTTCTAAAATCTTCCAATCATTATCCGAAGGAATGTGCCAGCCAACACCACAAATGCCTTGTGCGCCTTCGGTGGTTGAGCCATTCATAGCGGCTTCCCAGTCGTACAATTTACCGTAGCCATTGGCATCGTTATTAACATCATTATCGTAACTGCTCATGTAGCCAAAAGAAGCTGCATGCCTCATGTTTTCAGCAGTCCAAGTTTGAGTGCCAATCGTAACGCCATTATAAACAATACCATCTGCAATCATATTTGATAATGATTCAAAGGTGACAGTAGCCGTATTAGCCACAGTATTACCCCCAAATTCAGCACTAATCACCACGTCCTCAACAACCGTATTAGTCATGGTTGCTGAGTAAGTACCATCACCATGATCAGTCACACCAGATAGCGTGGCAGTAGAACTATTGCTGGTCATCAACACACTCAAGCCACCTGTTGGTAAATTAATACCATAAGCATCTTTTGCTTGTAGGGTAATGGTCGCAGGCGTTAAACCATCTGCAGGCACATTCGTTGGATTGACACTTAGCGTTGAGTGAGCAGCACTTGCAGCAGCTATAAAGAAGACAGCAACAGTATCAACCCAAATACCATCCAATTTAACATTAACAAATGCGATGTTAGAGATTGAGGATTGGTGAGTTATGGTTGCACTGTAGGTACCATCCTGATGATCAGTCACACTAGAGAGCGTTCCAACGCCTGATGTCATCACCACAGTCAAGCCACCTGTTGTTAAGTTATGACCAAGAACATTTTTTGCTTGTAGGGTAATGGTCGCAGGTGTTATACCATCTGCAGGCACATTCGTTGGACTGATACTTACGGTTGAGTGAGCAGCACTTGCAGCAGCGCCATCAAAGAAGGTGACAGTAGCCGTATCAACCACAGGATTACCCCCAAATTCAGCACTAATCGTCACATCCTCAACAACCGTATTAGTCATGGTTGCCGTATAAGTACCATCCTGATGATCAGTCACATTAGAGAGGTTTACACCACTAGAGCCATTGTGAGTTAACGACACAGTCAAGCCACCTGTTGTTAAACGATTTGTTAAACGATCTCTTGCTCGTAGGGTAATGGTCGCAATCGTTAAACCATCTGCAAGCACACTTGTTGGACTGATACTTACGGTTGAGTTGGCAGTCGTTGCAACACCTGTAAAGAAGACATTTTGAGGTAATGCACTCTTACCCCCAAATTCAGCACTAATCCTCACGCCCTCAACAACCGTATTAGTCATGGTTGCTGAGTAAGTGCCATCACCATGATCAGTCACACCAGATAGCGTGGCAGTAGCACTATTGTGAGTCATCAACACACTCAAGCCACCTGTTGTTAAACGATCTCTTGCTTGCAGGGTAATGGTAATAGGTGTTATACCATCTGAAGGCGCACTTCTTGGACTGGCAGTTAGCCTTGAGTGAGCAGCACTTGCAGCAGGGACAGCCGAAAAACTAACAGTAGCCTCTTTCAAATAAGGGATACTCTTACCCCCAAATTCAGCCCCAATCCTTATCACGCTTCCAGTAGCAGTGCTGGTGAGGGTTGCACTGTAAGTACCATCACCATGATCAATCACATTAGAGAGCGTGGCAGAACGATGACTGGCGGTCATCACCACTGACAAGCCACCTGTTGTTAAATCATAACCAAGAGCATCTTTTGCTTGCATGGTAATGGTAATAGGTGTTATACCATCTGCAGGCACAATACCATTTCCAGGCAGACTCGCCGGGTTTACACTTATGGTTGATGCCATCGCATCTGCAACGCCTATTCGAACATCTATTGCACTGCCCACAGCAACAAACTCAACAGTAGCCGTATCAAGCACAGTATCAAAATCATTTCTACCATCAAAATTAGCTCTAGCACTAATCGTCACGTCCTCAACAACCGTATTAGTCATGGTTGCTGAGTAAGTACCATCACCATGATCAGTCACGCCAGAGAGCGTGGCAGTAGAACTATTGTGAGTCATCGACACAGTCAAGCCACCTGTTGTTAAATGATGACCATAAGCATCTTTTGCTTGCAGGGTAATCGTGGCAGGCGTTAAACCATCTGCAGGCACATTCGGCGGGCTTACACTTAGCGTTGAGTAAGTATGACCTGCACTACCTGCAAGGGTGATGGTAACCGTATTAGTCACACCACCACCAAAGTCAGCACTAACCGTTATCACACTCCCAGGCCCACTAGCACCAACACCAGCAGCATTATAAAAAGAAAGAGAAGAAGAAGTTACGGTTGTCGTATAAGTACCATCCCCCTCATCTTTCATTCTAACATTATTATTGTCGCTAATATCAGTATGCATTGTATGATTTCTTTGAATGCTAGTGGCAGTCATCCTCACAGCCAAACCACCTGTTGTTAAATCATGACCAAGAGCATCTTTTGCTTGCAGGGTAATGGTAAAAGCCGTTATGCCATCACTGGCACTTAGGGTTAGGGTTGAGTGAGCAGCACTAGCAGCACCGACAGTAAAGGTGACATCAACCGTATTAGTCACACCACCACCAAATTCAGCACTAATCGTTACCAATTCAACAACCGTATTAGTTATGCTTGCTGAGTAAGTACCATCACCATGATCAGTCACGCCAGAGAGCATTGCAGAGCCAGTGCTAATCATTACCACATTCAAGCCACCTGTTGTTAAGTCATGACCATGAACATCTTTTGCTTGCAGGGTAATGGTAGAAGGTGTTGTACCATCTGCAACCACACTTGTTGGACTGGCGCTTAGCGTTGAGTGAGCAGCACTTGCAACACCTGTAAAGGTGATGGTAGCCGTACTAGCCACAGTATTATTACCAAAGCCAGCACTAATCGTTACCAATTCAACAACCGTATTAGTTATGCTTGCTGAGTAAGTACCATCACCATGATCAGTCACGCCAGAGAGCGTTGCAGAACCAGTGCTGGTCATTACCACATTCAAGCCACCTGTTGTTAAGTTAGCACCATTATTATCTATTGCCTGCAAGGTAATGGTAGAAATCGCCGTACCATCTGCAGGCACACTCGCTGGACTTGCACTTAGGGTTGATTGTGCCACATCTGCAACACCGACAGTAAAGACGACAGTAGCCGTACTAGCCACAGTATGACCACCAAAGTCAGCACCAATCGTTACCAATTCAGCAGTGGTGTTGGTTATGGTTGCTGAGTAAGTACCATCACCATGATCAGTCATCACAGTAAGAAGGTTTAAACCACTAACATTAGAACTAGAGCCATAAGTTAACGTCACACTCAAGCCACCTGTTGTTAAATCATAACTAAGAGCATCTTTTGCTTGCAGGGTAATCGTGGCAGTCGCTACACCATCTGCAGGCACACTTGTTGGACTGGCGCTTAGCGTTGAGTGAGCAGCACTTGCAACACCTGTAAAGGTGATGGTAGCCGTACTAGCCACAGTATTATTACCAAAGTCAGCACCAATCGTTACCAATTCAGCAGTGGTGTTGGTCATGGTTGCCGTATAAGTACCATCATTATTATCAGTCATCACAGCAGGGATGTTCACACCACCAGAACCATTGTGAGTTAACGTCACTAACAAGCC
>JAUVOQ010000106.1 GCA_030599095.1 Candidatus Ruthturnera sp. | reverse complement strand
TAATCAAACCTCAACTTCCCACAAAGAAAATAAATCATATTGATAAAGTTATCAATATTTCTATAACCTCTAGCCCTTCTTTTCGCCATCTGTATTTTGTTGTTAATACTCTCTAAAATAGCGTTAGTAATACGCGTTTCAACAAAGTTGATAATGCCTGACAAGTGTCCCATCAATGTTTTACCAAATTTGATAAAAGCTTGAATTTTGCTATGACTTGCCTGTTGTATCCAATCTTCAATAAAAGCCTTAGCACTGTGCTTATCTGGCATATCCCACAGGTCGTTAAACAACAGTTTTAGACGATAGGCTTCACCTAATGTTGGGAGTAATGTAATCAATTCAGAAAGCGCTTGTTGCTTTTTTGTTGATAGGTTATTTCTATTCTTTAAGAAGGTGTATTTGTGCCCTTTAAGCTCCTTGTGTTCACAGTATTCTTTTTTACGCACTTCATCCATCGCTTGATTGAGCAGTTTGACAACATGAAACTTATCAAAAGTAATACTAGCATTAGGGAAGTGTGTGCCAATACCAGAGATAAAGGCAGGTGATAGATCAATACTGGCTTGTGTTATATTGGCTAGGTCAGTGCCTTTTTCACAAAGATAATCTTTAATATCAGCCACCGCCTGAATGTCTTTACCCTGCACTACATGCACAACCTTGTTATGGTCTAAATCAACAGCAACACTAATATAATTATGCCCTTTACGCCTTGAGGTTTCGTCTATGCCTATTTTATTGATGGTGCTCGGGTCATCTTGCTGATAGGCTTTGTTAATCCAGTGATTAAAAATCGTCCAAAAACGATGTGCATCTTCACCTAATAATTGAGCAATTTTATTAACAGGCATTTCTTTTTCAATCATTGACATTGCTAATGCTTCAAACAAAAGTGTAAACCCTGAATGTTTTCTAGCCCAAGGAACATCAATCATTTTAACTTTACCTTGTGTGGTTTTGATGCGTGGCACTTTGGCATTAATGAATGTTTTATGTTCAAAGAAGTTCATATGACGCCATTGTTTTTGTTTGCTATCATACGCAGGACATAAAGTGCCAGTGTCATCTTTAAACTGGGTACCTGGGTCGAAGGATATTTCTAAATGTAGTTCTTTGTTGTTGTTATCTATTTTGAAATTAACATCGATAATGTGCCAAGGTGAATCAAGCCCTAATGCTAGGGTGAATATTTCTGCTGAGTTCATTGTTTGTGTGTGTAAAAGTGTTTATTTTAAGGGTTGGGTAGTATATTAGAAACACTTAATTCTTCATAGACCCATATTTATTAATCAGTTTGCTATGCTTATCGACATTGACATGATTTTTATAGCCAAAATGGGTTTCTTGCTGCTTTTTAGT
>JAUVOQ010000089.1 GCA_030599095.1 Candidatus Ruthturnera sp. | reverse complement strand
TCATCGCTTTTTATTGTTGTGTTGTGTCTTTTTGTCAAAAAAGACACCATAATCCCTAGGTTGTCATTAACGCTTTGTAAATGCCGCTCTGGTTAAGTTATAAGCAATGGCTTTGAGATTAACCTCACTGGCAACTTTCTCTAGGCCAATATAACGAGCGCTTGCCAAGCCATCAGTGCGTTTGAGTGTGCCAAAGGTGCGTTCAAGCACAAACCTTCTTTTGCTGATTGCTTTGTTGCGTAATTTATGCCAATGACTCATTGCCTTGCCTTTGGGTTTTTGCGCATAATCCCGTCTTTTAGTTTTTGTGCTTTAAGTGCCTCGCTATTAGCCTGAGAGTTTGCCCCTTTGTCGTATAAAACCCTGACACCTTTTTGATTATTTGCTTGTTTGATGTTTTGTGCTTTGTGAATTGGCATAATTACTGCCACCACCTGCTTTTAAATCAGTGGTGTTTTGTGCACTTAGGAATGCTTGTGGTGTTTTGGTGTGGCTTGGGTGGTGGGTAGTGATAAAGCAATGGTTAATGTTAAAGAAAGGACAAAGTGAGTTAGAAAAAAACTTGGCATAAGGATATTTAGTTGAAAATCCAGCTTAGTTTATATACACCATAAAAAATAATTACAATCCAAGAAACACTATGCAACAAGCCAAGTTTTCTAATAAAGTATTTTTTTTTAGATGGGTTTTTATGTAAAGAATCTACAATAGCGCCTTTCATTATCGGAAAAAAGAAACTATCTCCAATAAAAAAGTTATAAATACTAACATTAAACCCAGCAAACATTAAAGAAAGTAACAAAGACCACTTTAAGCATTCTTCATCGCATTCTAAATGAATTGGAAACATTGTAAAAAACATAACTACAAAACTAATAACCCATATTGTAATTTTTAAGTTATTCATCTTCTAATTCATTCAAAAGCTTTATACTCTCTGGAATAACTTCAGATCCAGTTTTAGGCACGCCAGCTTTTCTTAATATTTTAGGAGCAGAGAGATCAACTAAATTTTTTATCGTCCTATCAGGGTTTTTATCAATTATATCTTGAACTGCATCAACCCCATACTTCCCATAAGTATAAACCCGCCCAGGAGCCGTCAAACTAATCCCAGCCTCAGCCACATCTTTCAAATCCTCCTTAGTCTGAACCTCTACTCTTGACACATACCTCTCATCTGATATGACTTCTACACCATATAGGTTTTGTTCTGGGATTTTAGTAATTTCTTCCTTAAAAGGTCTGTTGTTAATCAAATCAATCGCTGATTTAATTTCTTGATTTGACTTAGTTCTTAAAAATGCTGGTTTGCTTAATTCTTTGTTAATTTCTGCTATTTTTTCTTGTTGATTTTTATTATGAATGGCTTGGTATTTTTTCCTAATATCATTTTTACATTGATATCCATTTTTACCGCATTCTGTCATTTCATTAGCGTAATTAATTTGTTCTCTAACTGTTAAATAATTATTCTCAATTGCATTAGTCGCTCTTTGATCTGCGACTTCTGTGTCTTTACCCAAGCCTTGAGCAATCACTGCCGTGCCTATTCTTGAGAGGGCTTGTACATCATCATCTGTGAGGTCTTGGTTTTGTCCAACATGCTCAGCAATCATCTCACTTGTAACTGCCCCAACAGCACCACTGGCACAATCCTTACCCTGAACCTTAGCCCCTGCACAGCCTAGCACGGCGTGTGCTGCCTTGTGTCCAACGTCGCCTAGGCTTTGTTTGTTTGCGCCTATTTCATTAGCAAGTTTGGCAGTGGTGACACTGAGTGCTTCTGCGCCTAAGTTTTGTTTTAGATTATTGGCTAGGCTGCCGCCATTGATTGCAGTGCTGACGACACTGTTTACACCCGCTCTTTGTAGGCCACCTACAAGATTGGTATTAAAGTCTTTAGTGGCGTCGTATTTGGTTTGAATGCTTAGACTGTTCATCGCATATTGACTAGCCCCAGCAGTCAGGGCTGTTTTTAGCATTTGTTCAAGGTCAAGGTTTAGGCTGTTGCCTGTGATGGCACTGGTTGCTAAGGCTGAGACCATTTGAGATTTAACACTGGTGATGGCTGCTTGAGTAAAGGCTTGTTGAGCCGTTAGTTGTGTGCCAGCAGCAGAGCCTAGTACATCAAAGCCACCTGTAAAGTACATGGCTGCAACTTGGACAATGATTTTTCCTAGTCCACTTAGGGTGGTGGTTGACTCATCCCAGTCTTGGTTGTTGAGCTTAACATCAACAAGATTAATATTTTTAGCTGTTAATTGCTGTTTTAATGCGTCATCAAAACTTGCTTTTAAGCGCTCAGCTGAGGTCAGTTGTTTGAGTGTTTCTCTTTGTGTGTTTGTTAGTTGGTTGTTAATAGATGGGGCAGATAATTTGGTTAGCGTTTGCTGGTTAATTGTGAGTTGGTCACTGGTCTGTATTTGGG
>JAUVOQ010000097.1 GCA_030599095.1 Candidatus Ruthturnera sp. | reverse complement strand
CTACCCTTCCAAAAAAATACCAGGAATGATGAGACAGGCATGTATGACAAACACGCAACAACGATGGATGAGTTCTCAGATTTTATGATTGATTTTACAGCGCTGAATGATGCGACTAAGTTTGAGGGTGAGGCTTCTAGTGTAATACCCCCAAAAAACCAAACAATTCTAAAGTAGAAAATTCTATAATAAAAAATAAGGAGTTTTCACATGAAAAAATCAAGATATACAGACACACAAATAGTCAACATACTTAAGCAAAACCAAGCGGGCATATCTGTTGCTGAGTTATGCAGAGAATATTCAATGTCTCAAGCAACATTTTATAAATGGCGTAGTAAATATGGTGACGCAGATGTTTCTATGGTTAAACGCTTAAAGGAGCTAGAATCAGAAAATACTCGCCTTAAAAAGATGTATGCCGATGAATGCTTGATGTCTCAAATTAGATTGGAGGCACTCGAGGGAAAGCTTTAATGCCATCTTCGGTTAAGAAGGTGGCAAATGAAGCCAAAAACAAACATCAACTACCCGTTAGTTTTGTCTGCAAGTGTTTTAATATCAGCAGAAGTAGTTATTACTATCAGCCAAAGTTAAGCGATGAGAACGCTATGATTGCCAATTACCTGATTAGATTAACTCAAACACACAAACTCTGGGGTTTTAAATTATGTTACTTGTATCTGCGTAATGTCAAAGGATACAAGTTTAATCACAAACGTGTCTATCGTATTTATCGTGAACTAGAACTAAATCTGAGGATAAAACCCAAAAGGAGAATTAAAAGAAATCAACCAGAAGCACTGAGTGTGCCAACAAGTATCAATCAAATGTGGTCAATGGACTTCATGTCAGATTCACTGACTGATGGCAGAAGTATTAGAACCTTTAATGTGGTGGATGATCACAATCGAGAAGGCTTGAATATTGATGTAGATTTATCACTGCCAACAAGACGGGTCATTCAATCCTTAGAACGTTTGCTTGAGTGGCGTGGCAAGCCCAAAGCTATCAGATGTGATAATGGTCCTGAATATATTAGCCAAGCACTACGAGATTGGGCACAGGCAACAGGTATTGAGATTAAATACATCCAACCAGGTAAGCCAACTCAAAATGCCTATATTGAGAGATTTAATCGAACAGTTAGACAGGAATGTTTAAATCTGCATCTGTTTGACTCAGTTGAGCAAGCACAAGATATTACCACGCAGTGGCTTTGGATTTATAACAACGAACGACCACATTTTGCACTGGGTGGTGTTCCACCTAGACAAAAATTAATAGCATAAAGCAAAGCAAAACCATGATTGGCAGCAAGCAAGTTAACAAACTTACGACACCCTGTCAAGGGACGCTAACGCTTAAACCCTTGACAGGGTGTCGTAAGTTTGTTGGTATAATAACTATGCCAATAAAGGCTAAAAATGACTGTAAACAGTCGAGATTCTGCTTAAAAGTTGTGCGGAAAATGGGGGTATTACAGCAATAGTAATTACCAAGGTTATGGTATTGAGGTTTTATTTAAAACATTGCTATTACAACACCTAGAGGATATAAGCGATAGAGAGTTAGAAAGATTCTTGCAAGAAAACACCGCTGCCAAATGGTTTTGTAGTTTTGCTTTAAGTGACAAAACACCCACTGACAGTCTTTTTTCAAAGATTAGAGCAAAAATAGGCACCCATCTTTTATCCAAGATTTTTAATGACGTTAAAGACAGCCTTAAATCCAAAGGCTATATTGTAATACCCCCAAAAAACCAAACAATTCTAAAGTAGAAAATTCTATAATAAAAAATAAGGAGTTTTCACATG
>JAUVOQ010000015.1 GCA_030599095.1 Candidatus Ruthturnera sp. | reverse complement strand
TGTTGTTTTAAAACTAGTGGTGAATTCTACTCGTTTATTTTGATTTTTATTAGATTTTTTTAATTTGCCTAAAAATAAAACTGGATTTTTAGATTAAGATTAATGAACTGATGAACTGATTTGTGAATTCATAGTGAAGTTTACCTCCCCAATCCAAAAATAAAAATTAAAAACCCTTTCACTCATTGGATGAAAACACAAAACACAACGTAATTCCCCACTTGACTGGACACTGAATTGATATTCTAGTTGTTATTTTTTGTATCAATAGTTTTTTTGGTTTAGGGTATTTTGCCTTATATTTAAATCTAGCGTATAATATTTGACATTGAGAAAAAACAAGCAAAGAAAAAATGAACGCTGAAACACGTACAGAAATGTTTGGAAGGCTACTTAAAAAGATACCTAATCCAACCACAGAGTTAAATTATGCAACACCATTTGAGCTACTAATGGCTGTTACGTTATCCGCCCAAGCAACGGACAAAAGCGTTAACAAGGTCACTGATAAATTGTTCCCAATTGCCAACACACCTGAAACTATTTTTGAGTTGGGTGAAGACACACTTCGAGATACAATAAGAACCATTGGTTTATTTAACTCAAAAGCCAAACACATTATCCAAGCTTGTAAAATTCTGATTGAAAAATACAACTCAGACGTGCCAGAAACTCGTAAAGAACTAGAAGCACTGCCTGGCGTTGGTCGCAAAACTGCTAATGTTGTGCTTAATACTGCCTTTGGTCATCCAACAATTGCGGTGGATACGCATATTTATCGTGTGGCGAACCGCACTGCTATTGCCAGCGGTAAAACTGTATTGGAAGTAGAGAAAAAATTGGTTAAATTCATTCCTGATGAATACCGAGTACCTGCACACCACTTAATGATCCTACATGGTCGTTATACCTGTAAGGCTCGTTCTCCATTATGCACAGAGTGTATTTTGCTTGATCTTTGTGAATACGAAGAGAAAAACTTATAAACCTTTAAGGGTATCTCTAATAACCCAAGGTGCTCTTAAGTGCTTTATACTCAGGATAGAACACAACAGCGACAATTCCTTGCTAATGCTTGGCAAAAATTCTTAAACAAGCAAACGCTTGACCCACTAGAAACTCAACTAACACAGGTGATTGAAATACACCCTGAGTATCACAAATTGATTAGCAAGATTGAGTTTGACTATTTTCCAGAGCAAGGTGAGGTCAATCCTTATCTGCATATTAATCTACATCTGTCTTTAAGAGAGCAACTCTCAATTAACCAACCACTTGATATTAAAAAAATTTATCAAAAAATATTAACCCGAACCAAAGACCCGCATGAGACAGAACATAGGATGATGGATTGCATTGCCCAGATGATTTTTTCTGCACAGAAAGACAACATGCCGATAGATCATCAGTCTTATATTCACTGCCTACAAAACCAGTCGTACTAATGTCTGCTGAATTGCACATTGAAAAACACCTAAATCAAACACTCGTTAACAAACAATCCGTTAGCACAGGGTTGTTTGATGCCTATAAAGTGACCTTAAATAATGCTCGTCACGTTTTTATCAAATATCAATCCAGCACCAATCAACAATTACTATTAGAAGGTAGCGCACTTTGCTTATTAGGCAAAACAATCCACACACCCAAAATACTAGGTTATTGTGAACATTGCTTAATTCTAGAATGGATTGAAACTGCACATAATGCAAATATACAATCACAAATGGGCGTTGAATTGGCTAAACTTCATCAAAATACCCAGGACTATTTTGGCTTTGAATTTGACAATCACATTGGACAAACACCGCAATATAATGGAGTCGGCAAACACATCAGCGATTGGTCGGTATTTTTTTGGGAATACCGTCTGTTGTTTCAAATTGAACTTGCCAAACAAAATGGTTATTTGAATACAAAAAACTACGAGCAACTACTAAGCATAGAAAAAGTATTGCCTGATTTATTAGACATCAACATCACCCCAACCTTACTACATGGGGACTTGTGGTCTGGCAATGTTTTGATCGGGAAAAGTAATCCTTATTTTATTGACCCTGCCAGTTATTATGGCCACTGCGAGGCTGATTTTGCCTTAACCTTTATGTTTGGTGGATTTTCAAATGATTTTTATAACAGTTATACAGCCATTCTCCCGTTCAAAGAGGGATTTAACAAACGAAAACCCTTGTACATGCTCTATCATTATCTCAATCATCTTAATCTTTTTGGTCATAGTTACCATACAAATGTAATGAATTGTTATGGGAGAATTAGCGAAGTTATGCGGTTTGGGCAAAAAAACTGAACAGCAATTAAACAAAATAGGCATCTACAACAAACAAGATTTACAAAAAATAGGCGCAATTACCGCCTATATCAAGTTAGGCGAACCACATTTATGCTTTTTGTACGCACTAACAGGCGTATTTGAGGATAGAAGTTGGTTTGACATTGCTCATAATGAAAAAACTCGACTTATTATTGAACTGGACAATTATAAAATTGAGTAAAAATAAATTCTTTAACAAAAAACGACTAAACCTGCCAATTGACAAAATTACTGAGTAATTGCAGACCATCGTTTTGTGATTTTTCAGGATGAAATTGCACTGCAAATAGTTTATCTTGAGCAATAGCACAAGTGAAATCAACCCCATAATTAGTCACCCCAGCAACCATATTTGTATGGCTTGCTTCTACATAATAACTATGTACACTATAAAAACGTGCGTTGTCATCAATATTATGCCAAAGCGGATGCTCTATTGATTGTTTTATCGTATTCCAGCCCATGTGTGGCACTTTAAGGTTATTCTTAGCGAATTTAATAACATTGCCTGACACAATGGACAAGCCATCAATGCCGTTATTTTCCTCGCTATGATCAAATAAAAGTTGCAACCCTAAGCAGATGCCCAAAAATGGCTTTTCATCAACACAACATTTGATAACGTCTACTAATCCATGTTGTGTTAATGCTTTCATACAGGCGCCCATTGCGCCTTGTCCTGGAAAAACAATGCGATCAGCTTGAGTGATTAAATCAGCATCATCAGTTAAAAATACTTGGTCATTGGGAGCAACATGTGCAAGTGCTTTTTGAACACTACGCACATTGCCCATACCATAATCAATAATGGCAATACTTTGCATGAATGCTTAAAGCGAGCCTTTGGTTGAAGGCACACCCTGTTGGCGCTCATCCTTTGTTATTGCCATACGCAACGCTCTGCCAAATGCTTTAAAGATGGTTTCAGCCTGATGATGAGAATTAACCCCTTTAAGGTTATCAATATGCAGTGTAATTAAGGCGTGATTAACAAAACCTTGGAAAAATTCTGAAATCAAATCAACATCAAAAGTGCCAATCATAGCGCGCGTAAAACTCACATTTAAATTCAAACTAGGACGACCAGAAAGATCTAGCACAACGCACGATAACGCCTCATCCAGTGGCACATAAGAATGACCATAACGCATAAAGCTTTTTTTATCACCTGTTGCTTGAGCAAAAGCCTGACCTAGTGTAATGCCAATATCTTCCACACTATGATGATCATCAATTTGTGTATCACCATCGCATTTAATCGTTAAATCCATTAAGCCGTGTCGTGCAACCTGATCCAACATATGATCCAAAAATGGCACGCCAGTATCTATATTTGCCTGACCAGTGCCATATAAATTGAGCTCAACACTAATGTCAGTTTCATTGGTTTTTCTAGATACTTTAATCATATTTATTCTGCAAGTTCAATGATCCTTTTATTATAACTATTGACAGCAATAATCGCCCATATAATACAAATAATATAAGGAATAAACAGCCCAAATCCAAAGGTAATAAAACCAATAATTGCAGTAATGACCAGCATAATCAAAGCGCCAATAACACTCGCATAAAACAACCCAATTGGTCCTAAAAATATGGCCAAAAGAATAGCAACAACAAGGCTTTTAGTGGGTAGTTTTTGTGATGACACGATTTATAAATACTCCTCAATTAGAATTTCAGCGATTTGTACGGTATTAAGCGCCGCACCTTTACGAATATTATCAGAAACCACCCACAGATTTAAGCCTTTTTCATGGGAAATATCCTCGCGGATGCGGCTCACAAATGTGTCATCATGATTAGTTGCCTCCACAAATGGCGTGGCATAACCCCCATCTTCACGCTTATCCATAACCGTAACACCATTTGCTTTTGACAAAATTTTAGTGGCTTCAGCGGTAGTAATTTTTTTTACAGTTTCGATATTAATCGCTTCAGAATGACCATAAATAACAGGCACACGCACTGCTGTTGGATTAACTAAGATGTTCTCATCCTCAAAAATCTTTTGAGTCTCCCACACCATTTTCATCTCTTCTTTGGTATAGCCGTTGTCTTGGAAAACATCAATATGTGGGATGACATTAAAAGCGATTTGCTTTGGATAGATCTCAACATCAACCTCAGTATTGCCACTTAATAATTTAGTGGTTTGGTCGATTAATTCACTAATCGCTTCCTTGCCAGAACCCGATACCGCTTGATAAGTCGCCACATTAATACGCTTAATCCCCACCGCATCATAAATCGGTTTGAGTGCCACCAACATTTGAATGGTTGAACAATTTGGATTTGCAATAATATTGCGCTTTGTATAATCCGCAATCGCATGTGGATTGACTTCTGGCACCACCAATGGAATGTCCTTATCACGACGAAAATGCGCCGTATTATCAATCACCACACAGCCTGCCTCAGCGGCAATTGGTGCATATTTTTCAGAAATATGACCACCTGCTGAAAACAGCCCTATTTGTACTTTTGAAAAATCAAAGGTATTTAAATCTTGCACCGTCCAATTTTTACCCTGACAAAACACTTTCTTACCCACAGAATTAGCACTCGCCAAAGGGTATAAATTATTAATTGGAAAATCCCGCTGTTCTAAAATAGAAAGAATTGTTTCCCCTACTGCACCTGTCGCACCGATAACGGCAACATCAAACTTTTTGCTCATGGTATAAAATGATAAAATAAAGGCATTATACCTATTTTCAAGACAATAGAAGTTTTACAATTGCAACAAAGTCCTTGTTTGTACCCTATTTGGCAAGTGTTTTATATGGACCATCAAGTAATCCTCTTGATTTATGATTAATAGCTATAGCATTTGCAAACATGGCTGTTTCATACGAGCGGTCGATTGAAGAGGCCATAACTTGAGTGATAATTGCATTTATTAGCATTCCTGCAAGACTACCACCACCATCGCCTGAGTCTCTAGTAGCAACAGCAGTTGACTCCCATAAAATTGTGCCAGTTTTAACATCAACTAACTGGAGCTCAGCTGAAACTGTAGTAACTGAAGAAATTACCATGAACTTCTGACCCCATTCATTAATGGTAACATACAACACTGCATCAGCACCAATGTGTTTATCAATTTTGTCCAATGGAATGTTATTCATTTCCGCAGGTGTTGGTAGTCCGTTTTCTTTCAAGAATTGATCAATGACTGCAACAGGTAAAACATAGTAGCCTTTTTCAGCTAATGGTCTAGTCAACGTAGAAAGATAAAGGTAAGGTGCATTAACCTCAACGGAATTATTATTCGGAGGAATGATAACAATAGAGCGAGGTCTACTTTTCTTCAAGGCTGTGTAATCATAAGGCTCTACCGTTTGACAACCAGAAATAAGCATTGCAAATATCACCATTAATCCAACTCTTTTAAATAGTTTATTCATCATTAGTTAGTTTTTTGTCAACACGATTGAGCATACCATCAATCAATACACCAGCTTCTGGAAACAGGATTTTTTCTTGCAATAACGCCACCCTAGATTGCGTGTATTTCCCTTGCTCGGCATACAACATGCCTAAATGTGCATAAATACCTGGTGCAATTTTCTTGCCAGCAGCTTCGGTTTTTTGTAAATCAGTATTTAGTTGTTCAATTTGAGTTTGAGTATCCATCACACCCAGCTCTACATAAGATTGACGCACAATGCTCTCATACTCGCCCCAATAATACATTTCTTGATTGGTAACACAACCACCTAACGATGTGCCAAACAATAATATGACTAAATATTTGTTAAACATCAGCTTATTTTCCTACTTGCCAAGTGCCGTTTTGTATATCACTAACCATATTATTGACCGCCTCCATAATGGACAAATTAAGTACTTTGCCATTTAGGGTTGCATCATAGCCTGCACTGCCACCAAAACCAATTAATTCTTCATTACTCAGTGTGTATTCGCCTGCACCCTGCACAGAATAAACGATTTGAGAGGTTAAAACATCAACAATATTTAAAGAAACCTTGGCATAAGTACTCTGCTTTTTGCCTGACCCTAATATACCAAACAACATTTTATGTCCTGTCACTTTACGACCAAACTCAGTAACATTGCCAGTTATTGTGTAACGCACACCTTTAATGTTTTGCTTGAGATTCAATCGCTTTGCTTCTCGGGCATTGCCTTTTAAGTTTTGGCGATCCATAACATTAAAGAGATTGCTTTGCTGTAGGTGTGTTTTAAGAATAGTTTTTGATTGATTTCCTAACTTGTCTGAATTAGAAGAAAACAAGCCACGCATATAATTAGACCGATTTTGAAACAACCCAACAGCAATGTCTATACGAACACCATTATAAGTTTTCTGAAAGGACTTAACACGCTCTGGAACAATAGTTTTATGTGTTTCTTGCGCCATACAGCCAAATAAATTGAGTAGAGTTACAGCAACAATACTTAGGGTTAATTTATTTTGCATAGGTTGACCTATTAGATAAAATTGCATCAGATTATATCAAATTAAGTTGTCAACTTAAATCATTATTTAAAAAATGATGCCTTTTTGAGATTAAAACTAGGCGGTAAATTAACGGGCGTAAAAAAGAGAAAAAGTAGTCTTCGCAAAATATTTTTAAGTACTAGTAAACTTCCTTCAAATACCCGCAAATTCTTGATTAGTTACTAAAATTAAAAAGCCTTGTTTATTACTAGGTGTTAAAAATGTGCTAAGGACGCTTAAAGGCCTAAAATTTTGTCTAGCATAAATTACAAAAAATAGGTGATATTAGACGGAATTGTCAATCTCGATAAATTGGTATTTAAGGTTAAATTTACTAGCAAGATGTTGGCACAATGCTTGCACGCCATAACGCTCGGTGGCATGGTGTCCTGCGGATATAAAGGCGATGTTGTTTTCTTTAGCGATGGCGGGGATTTGTTCTGATATTTCGCCAGTGAGGAAGCAGTCGGCGTTGATGTTGATGGCGTGTTCAATGTAGGTTTGAGCACCGCCACTGCACCATGCGATGCGTTTTAGGGTTTTATTATCATCGCCAAAAACTAAGGGCTTGCGATTAATCAATTGTGCAATGGTCTTTGAAAAGTTTGCTAATGAAGTATCAATCTCGCCCTGCCAAACCAAAGTATCGCCGATTGGCACAGGATTTTTAATGCCAAAGCGTTGTGCAAGTTGTGCATTATTACCGACTGTGATGTGTGCGTCAAGTGGTAGATGGTAGGCAAATAGATTGATATTCTTCTCCAGCAAAGCTTTGATGCGATTTTTTTTGATGCCCGTAATTGTTGGGTTTTCGTTTTTCCAAAAGAACCCATGATGAACAAATAGTGCATCAGCATTTTCATCAATTGCACAATCAATTAAGTCCTGATTGGCACTTACCCCAGCAATAATTTTGTTAATTTGTTGACGCCCTTCAATTTGCAGGCCATTTGGACAATAATCATCAAATGCATCTATATTAAGATAATCATGACAATACTTAGATAAGGTTTTATTGTCAATCACTTGCGCCGCCTTGTGGGGTTATAAAAACTTTTTACAATGTTGATAAATTTTTGATTTTGCTTCAAAGTGCCAATCGTCACACGTAAACAATCAGTCAACTGCTTTGTGGTGCTTAAATTTTTAATTAATATGCCATTATCTCGCAAAAACCCAAATAAAATATTTGCATTAGGCGCTTTAAATAAAATAAAATTTGCTTGTGATGGATAAACTTTTAAAACCTTTGTTTTAACAAGTGCATCAAATAATATCTGGCGTTGGGCAAGAATAATACTGGCGTTGGCATTGATGATTCCTTTTTCTTGCAAAAGAAAATTGGCACTCACTTGGGTTAGGGTATTAATGTTGTAAGGCAGACGTAATTTGTCTAATTGCTTGACTGTGTCTTTCGCAGCAATCAACAAACCTAGGCGTAGACCAGCAAAACCAATTTTAGAAACTGTTCTAAGTAAAACTAGATTTGGATACTTAGCAATATCGGTTAAAAAACTGTCTGTTGCATACGCATAATAGGCTTCATCAAGCACAATCATTGCCTTGCTTGAAGTGATAATGCGTTCAATGGTTGCACGATTAAACATATTGCCTGTTGGATTGTTTGGATAAGCGATAAAAATTAATTTAGGATTGTGGATTTGTATGGCTTTTTGCATGGCATCAGCGTCAATCTCAAAATCATTCGTTAATGCAACACTTTGATAATTAAGGCGTGTAAATTTTGCAACCATCCCGTACATCACAAAACTTGGTGCAACGCTTAGAATAGTATCCCCCGTATCACATGCCAAGGCTAATAATTGAATCAATTCATCCGAGCCATTGCCTAATAGCACGCCAAATTCATCAGGAATATCCATCAACTCACGCAAAGTTTGTTGTAATTCATCTGCATTGGGGCTGGGGTAGCGATTAAGCTGTGCATCAGCTAAATAGTCCAAATATTGACTCGTTAATTCATCAGACAAAGGAAATGGCGACTCCATCGCATCTAATTTGACCATATCGGCAGAATATGGCACATGGTAGGCGTTAATCACCTTAATGTCGGATCTAAGCCAGTTGTCAATAAAACTCATGATGGTTTTTGCCTGTTAGGGTGAAACTGCATTTTACCGATACTTTTGGCATTTAACAAAGTTTGATAGGTATAGTCCAATGCGCGCTTGCAAGCAATTTCAATACCCAAACCTGATGCAATTAATGCACTTATTGCGCTCGAAAGTGTACAGCCAGAGCCGTGATAATTACCTGGTAACTTTTGATAAACAAAACTTTGAATGAGTGTTGCGTGATGATACAAACAATGCTCAATCACATCGTCAGATGAATCAGTTTTGGTGAGTAAAATCCAATTGCAAAAGAGTTTTTTAATGGCTTTTTGTTCATCTTGTTCGCCTGATAGAACTTGCAATTCTGCCAAATTAGGCGTGATAACTTTTGTCAGTGGTAACAATTGTTGTTTTAAAGCATCAATTAAAGCATCATCTAAAAAATCACAATCACTACTAGATTTCACAATTGGGTCAAGAATGATGGTTTTATTTTTAACCAACTTGGCAATGGTTTTAATTTGCTTAATTGAGGATAATAAGCCGATTTTCACCACTTCAAAATCAACATCAGTTTGTAAATGCTTAAATTGCTTAACAATCAAATCACAATCCACCTCAACCAAACTTTCAACTGACACTGTGTTTTGCACGCTAAGGTTGGTAGTAATAACGAGTGGTGTTACCCCAAATTGATTGATACTTTCAATATCAGCAACCAACCCTGCGCCACCACAAGGGTCAAGTCCTGATAAGACTAAAACTGTATCATTCAAGTTTGCTTTCTTTTTTGATTAAGAAATCGATCACTTTTAGCATGTCGATATGCGAGCCTGCGTGTGTTGCATCGGTTAGATATTTGCCATTAACAATCACAGTTGGCACACCATTAATTTTATATTTAAGTGTGTTTAACTTAGATTTATTTACTTTAATTCTCACACTAAAAGCATTAAATGCTTTTTCTACTTTGCCTGTCTCAACGCCAAAACTCGCCACCCAATCAATAAAACTTTGCCTAGAATTGAATTGCTTTTTCTGTACATGAATCGCATTAAACAAAGGTTCGTGTAATTTTTCAACCAAATCTAACTCTTCTAACACAAAATAAAAAATCGCCTCGTTCAACCAACGTTGAGAGTACACAGCTGGTTGACGAACAAACTCAACATGATCAGGTTTGGTTTTAAGCCAAGCATTCATGAGTGGCTCAAGATGATAACAATGTGAGCAATAGTACCAAAATAACTCACGCACCTCAATTTTATCGCCCGTGGTGGTTTTGACTGGCTTATCAAGCACTACGTAATCTATGCCAGCTTCATAATCCTGTGCAAATACAAAACTAGAAAATGCAACAAACAGAACAAATAGTATCTTTTTCATGGTCGTTCCTTATTTAAAATTTCAATATTATACGATTTTAACTCATCCATAGTTGCACGTAACTGCACATAAGTTTGATGTTGCTGTGGGTGAGTTAGGTTTGGGCTTAATTCTGCCAATGGCATAAGTACAAAGTTATATTTCAAAATATCGTCTCGTGGCAAGTTGTAATTTTGGTCAATAACCACGTCATACAGAGTTAAATCAAGGTCAATTGAGCGTGATGAAAATTTTAGCGCTTTTCTGTCTCTGCCAAGGTCATATTCAATTTTATGCAAAATATCGACCACTTCAGAAATTGTTAAATGAGTGGTTGCATTGATACCAATATTATAAAAATCATCACCTTTAAAACCAAAGGCTTTAGATTCATAAACCCTAGAAAAAACTGTATTTTCAAACGCCATCTGAATGGCGTTAATAGCCTTAGACAAATTTTCCCTACGGTTTTGGTTTGAGCCGATATTGATATGAATATTAGCCATTGCTACGCTCAATGATGACACCCGCCCCTTGTGCACCTGTCAATACTTCGCCTTTATTCAAAATGAGTTTTATCCAAGTAACTTTAAATTCTTGCAATACAATTTGGGTAATTTTCTCTGCCAAAGTCTCAACCAACTGGTACTCACTATTTTGCACAAAATCAATCAAACGCTTTGACACCGCCTTATAATCCAAGGCTTGGTCAATATGATCAGTTTTACTAGCAGCTCTAATATCAGTTGACATTTCAATATCTAGTACAATATTTTGACGAATTTTTCGCTCCCAATCGTAAATGCCAATAACCGTATCAATTTTTAATCCTTGTATAAATATAATATCCATAGTAACATTTTGAGCAGTTAAAATTACTCATTCAATTAAACTAAAAAACATTATGTTACCTGAGTTATCCTTTGTTGTTACTATTCTCCTTAGTTATCTAATTGGCTCAATTTCAACAGCAATTATTGTTTGTAAAATGCTTAATCTAGCCGACCCCAGAACGCAAGGATCAAACAACCCAGGGGCAACTAATGTATTGCGTATTGGCAGTAAAAAAGCAGCCGCAATCACACTCATTGGCGATGGGCTCAAGGGTGCAATTCCAGTATTAATCGCCCACTACTTAGCCTTTAATATGCTTACGGTCACTTGGGTTGTCTTGGCAGTATTTTTAGGTCATGTATATCCCATTTTCTTTGGCTTTAAAGGCGGAAAAGGGGTTGCAACTTTTTTAGGTGCTTTGCTTGCTCTTAGTTATCTTACTGGACTTGGCTTTATCATCACTTGGGTTTCTGTGGCAAAAGTGCTGAAAATTTCATCACTCTCAACACTAATTGCTACCGCATTCACGCCAGTTTATTTTTATCTAATGACTGATAACTTGACTTCTACTTACGTCATTTTCTTAATCTGTTTGTGGATTTTCTACACCCATCGAAGTAACATTAAGAGGCTACTTAACAAACAAGAAAATAAAATCAACTAGCGCTCAAAATTCAGCATTTACCCATTAAAACAAATAAGTCAATGTCGTAAACAAGATTCATTATGAATGTATAATGCCTTAATGTGCAGATTTTATTACAATCTGCCCAGTTTTCTTAATTTAAACGCTACAACAATATGTCAATCAGAAAAAAATTTAGTAAAAAAGACGCTAAAAAGAAGATAAAAAAATTACAAGACAATAAGTATGTCATGCATAAAAACAATGTCATGTCTGGCAATACGTTGTTAAACTTATCAAAAATAGCAGGCGATTATCCTTATGCTAAAAAGATGGGTGTTGAGGAATACGAAAGTGAAAAGTATTTATTACAAACAGAATTACTAAAAGCACAGGACTGGATTAAAAACCACAATAGAAAGATTATATTATTGTTTGAAGGTCGTGATGCGGCTGGCAAAGGTGGCACAATTAAACGCTTCATGGAGCACCTTAATCCACGTGCTACACGCGTTATTGCCTTAGAAAAACCATCAAAAGTAGAGTTAGGACAGTGGTATTTTCAGCGCTATATTAAGCATTTTCCCACCAATGGGGAAATGGTATTATTTGACCGATCTTGGTATAACAGGGCTGGTGTAGAACGTGTTATGGGCTTTTGCAAAAACTCGGAATATCTTGAGTTTATGCGACAAGCACCTTTATTGGAGCGTATGCTGGTTAATGATGGCTTTATACTTTCTAAATATTGGTTCTCTGTCAGTCGTCAGGAACAATTAAGACGCTTTCATTTGCGTAAAAATGACCCTTTAAAAAGATGGAAACTAAGTGAGATAGATTTACAATCATTAACCAAGTGGGATCAATATACCAAGGCCAGAAAAGACATGTTTTTCTATACCAATACTGCTGATTCGCCTTGGATTGCTGTAAAATCAGATGATAAAAAACGTGCAAGAATTAATTGTATCAGGCACTTTCTTTATCACTTAGATTATCCTAGCAAAGATATTAAAATAGTTTTCGAGCCTGATTCGAAAATTATTGGCAGTGTAAGTAATTTATATAAAAATTAAGGAGGAGGCCTAATGTCAAACATAAAAAAACAACTAAAAGTCGCTATACAAATTGCCAGAAAAGCAGAAATTGAAGCGTTAATTGCAACTGAAAAAGCTCAAAAAGCCATTAATAAAATAGCAAAATTAAAAAAAGAATTAGATGCACAACATAAAAAGCTAGTTAAGAAAATAAAGAAAAACAAAAAAGCCAGCGACAAAAAAATAAAAAAAAATAAAAAAACTAGTGATAAGAAGATTAAGAAAAATAAAAAAGATAACGACAAAAAAATAAAACACTTTTCTAAAAAGAAAGTAAAAAAAGCAAAAAAGAAAAAGAATAAATCTTTAAAATAATACCATTTTTAACTAGTTTTTAATATCAATCTATTATATTATTAGAGACCTTTGTGTAATTATGCAAAGGTCTCTAACTGGTAATTTTCTTACTAAAAGTGGTCTTTTAATAAGCAGTTAACTCTTGATATTTACGCCTTTTTTAAGTAGATAAAAAGCAAATATTGCTAATACGGTAATCATACTCAATAAGACTAAAATTGATACCCAAAACTCAGAAGTACTCACACCCAAAAACCCCAATCTAAAACTATCAACCATATAATAAATGGGATTAAATTTAGACACATCTTGCCAAAACTGTGGCAATATTTCCACACTATAAAACATACCGCCAAGATAAGTCATGGGCATCAAAATAAAGGTTGGAACAATAGAAATATCATCAAACGATTGGGCAAATATGGCATTAATAAACCCTGCCAATGAAAACAAGACTGAAGTCAGCAAAAAAGTAACCAACACGATAAACGCACTATTTATTTCAAAGTCAATAAAAAACCGCACAGCGATAAAAACCCCCAACCCAACCGCAAAGCCACGTGCCACACCACCAGAAACATAACCTAATAAAACAATCCAATAAGGCACAGGTGCTACTAATAATTCTTCAACACTATGGTTAAATTTTGCCAAAAAAAATGATGCCACTGTATTGGCATAAGAATTGGTAATAACGGTCATTAAAATCACCCCAGGAATAATGTAATGCAAATAATCCACACCTTGCATATCTCCAATACGCTGACCCATCAAGCCACCAAAAATCAACAAATATAATGACGTGGTAATAATGGGCGGGAAAATAGTTTGCACCCAAATACGAGAGAATCTTAAAACCTCCTTAACAACAATAGTTTTATAAGCAATCCACATTACGCCTCCTTGTTGGTTAAGCATAAAAATAAAGTTTCTAAGCGATTTTGCGTACTACGAACATGGTCCACATTAATACCTTGCACGTTCAAACTTTGCAATACATGGGTGATGTTAATATCTGAGCCTAATGTTACTTCTAATGAATGATCATCTAAGCGTTCACATTTAAAATTATCAACCACTATTGTTTGTGGTAGTTTTGTTGAACTTTCCAAAATCAGCACCTGTTGGTCAACGTGTGACAATAACGCTTTCATACTGGTTTGCTTAATGACCTCGCCCTCATTTAAAATGGCGATATTACGACAAAACGACTCAGCTTCTTCAAGATAATGCGTGGTTAAAATAATGGTCATGCCTTGGTGATTGAGCTTACTCAAAAAACGCCACATTGAACGGCGTATCTCAACATCAACACCTGCAGTAGGCTCATCAAGAATTAATATTTTGGGTTGATGAATGAGCGCCCTTGCTAACATCAAACGACGTTTCATACCACCTGACAATGATTTAGCCATATCAAAACGCTTGCCCCAAAGTTCCACCTCTTTGAGTAAAAGTTCAGCTTGAATTTTAGCTTTTGGCTTGGCAATGCCATAATAACCCGCCTGATTAATCAAAATTTCCTCAATAGGCTCAAAAGGATTGAAGTTAAATTCTTGTGGCATTAACCCAATCAATTTTTTCACCTGATTAGCATGGCTACTTTGATCAAAGCCCAATACTTCAATATTGCCTGAAGTTTTATTAAGCAACCCACAAATAATACCAATAACTGTTGTTTTTCCTGCGCCATTACTGCCCAATAATGCAAAAAAATCACCCTTTTCAACGCGAAGATCGATACCTTTTAGTGCTTCCAATTGATTGGCATAGGTTTTTTTTAAACCTTGAATGAGTAGCGCAGCCGACATAATAAAGATAACCTATAAAAAATATAGCATAAGAATCAAAACATTTTAACATTTATCCCCTTTTATTAACTATTTTTGCGATAATTACCCCCTTTAAACTGTTTTTTCAACATGCAAAACTTATAATGAGCATAAAGAATATAGCACTACCTGATATTGGTGATTTTGATGAAGTTGAGGTTATTGAGATTTTAGTCAATATTGGCGACAAGATAAGCACTGATGACAGCATAATTACCCTAGAAAGCGATAAAGCTTCTATGGAAATTCCAAGCCCTTTTGCAGGTATTGTCACAAAAATTGAAGTCAACATTGGTGACAAAATTAAACAAGGTGGTGTCATTTTGAGCGTTGAAAGCGAAGATAATAACCTTAAAAACACTAGCCAAAGCACCAAAACTGAACATTCTGAGTCACAAATCGTACCCGTTGTTGTGCCTGATATTGGTGATTTTGATGAGGTTGAAGTGATTGAAATTTTAGTTAGCGCAGGTGATGAGCTATCTATAGAAGACAGCATAATCACTTTAGAAAGCGATAAAGCCTCAATGGAAATCCCAACACCAGTTGCAGGTAAGGTCATTGATATTAATGTTGCACTAGGCGATAAAATCTCTTTAGGTGCATTAATTCTTAACATTGAAAGCACGGATGTAGAAAAACCAAAAACACCTACTGAGACTAAAATAGAAAGCCCCACCACACCCATAACAACAAACGCTAATCAAGCAGCCTCTACTCTACCCAAAGGCAATTCGCACGCCTCACCTTCTATTCGTAAACTGGCTAGAGAGTTGGGTGTTGATTTATCCTCTGTCACTGGCACAGGACAAAAAGGCAGAATTTTAGATGCCGACCTTAAAGACCATGTTAAACAAATAATGACCTCTGGCGATTTAGGCAGTGCCATTCCTAAAACACCAGTGATTGATTTTTCTAAATTTGGCGACACTGAAACACTAGCACTATCCAGAATTAATAAATTATCAGGCAAACATTTGACCGCCTGCTGGCTAAACATCCCTCACGTTACCCAATTTGACGAAGTCAATATTAGTCAAATGGAAGCGTACCGACAAGAACAAAAAGCCAACGGCGTTAAACTCACTCCCCTAGTTTTTATCATCAAAGCACTGGTTCAAACGTTAAAAAATAATCCACGTTTTAATGCCTCACTTGATGAGTCAAGTGAAAATTTGATTATTAAAAAGTATGTCAACTTAGGTATTGCAATGGATACGCCAAAAGGCTTAGTTGTGCCAGTTATTCGTGATGTTGATCAAAAATCCTTAATTGATTTGGCTAAAGAGCTCTTTGAAACTTCAAAAAATGCACGAGAAGGCAAGCTAAAACCTGCTGATATGCAAGGCGCAAGTTTGACAATTTCCAGTTTAGGTGGTATTGGTGGTACACAATTCACCCCCATTGTTAATGCCCCAGAGGTGGCTATTTTGGGCGTATCACGCTCATATTTCAAACCCACTTGGAACGGTAAAAATTTCATCCCAACCTTAACACTACCACTGGCATTATCCTATGATCACCGTGTAATTGACGGCGTGCAAGGCGCACGGTTTATGGTGGAGCTCAATAAGACTTTGCAAGATATGAGAGGAATGGTATGATGATTAAAACCCAAGTTGTGGTTATTGGTTCTGGTCCTGGTGGTTATACAGCCGCATTTCGAGCGGCTGATTTAGGCAAGAAAGTTACTTTAATTGAACGTTATAATGCCTTAGGTGGTGTGTGCTTAAATGTTGGTTGTATCCCTTCTAAAGCACTTCTTCATACCGCTCAAATCATCAACGAAGCAGAAGAAGCATCACACCTTGGTGTTACTTTTAATAAACCTAAGATTGATATTGATGATGTTAGGAGTAACAAAAAAAACATTGTTGCAAAACTAACGGGCGGTATTAGAGCGCTTGCAAAAGCCAGAAAGGTTAATGTCATTACTGGTTATGGTAAATTTATCTCTAACAATCAAATTGCTATTAATGGCGGTGATGAAATCGTTGAATTTGAGCAATGTATTATTGCAGCTGGCTCACAAGTTACTAAAATTCCAGCCTTTGAATTTGACGATGCACGTATCATGGACTCAACTGATGCACTTGAAATAACAGACATACCAAAACGACTATTAGTCGTGGGTGGTGGCATTATCGGCTTAGAAATGGCAACGGTTTATCACGCACTGGGCAGTGAAATATCAATTGTTGAATTGTCAGACCAGCTCATTGCCAGCGCCGATAAAGATATTGTCAATCCACTATTCAGGCGCATTAAAAAACAATACGCCAACATCTTTTTAAACACCAAAGTAACCAGTATGGAAGCATTAAGCGCAGGTATCAAAGTCGGCTTTGAAGGCAAGAACGCCCCAGAATTTGACACCTTTGATAAAGTCCTAGTCGCCATTGGTCGCACCCCTAATGGCAAATTAATTGATTGCGAAAAAGCAGGTGTTGAGGTCAACGATTGGGGTTTTATCCCCACAGACAAACAAATGAAAACCAATGTTCAAAACATCTACGCCATCGGCGATATTGTCGGTCAACCCATGCTCGCCCACAAAGCCGTACACGAAGCCAAAGTCGCAGCAGAAGTCATTTGTGGGCACAAATCAGGCTTTGATGCCCTCACCATCCCATCCGTTGCCTACACCAACCCAGAAGTCGCTTGGACGGGCAAAACCGAAAAACAACTCAAAGCCGAAGGCATTGCTTATGAAAAAGGCGTATTCCCTTGGGCAGCCTCAGGTCGTAGCTTAAGCATTGGCAGGTCTGAAGGCATAACCAAAGGCTTGTTTGATGCAAAAACAGGTAGAATCTTAGGCATGGGTATTTGCGGCACTAATGCAGGTGAGTTAATTGCTGAAGCAACACTTGCCATTGAGATGGGTTGCGATATGTCTGACATTGCCCTCACCATCCACGCCCACCCAACCCTAAGCGAAACCACCGCCTTTGCAACTGAAATGGCACAGGGTACAATTACAGATTTATTACCACCTAAGAAAAAATAGTGATGTTCAATACAGTCAATCGAGATAAAAAAATACATTTAACCAATGATGACACTCCCTTCAGTTTTTTTGATATAAGCACATGACAAAAGAAAGTGAAATTGAACAATTTTTAATTGATAAGCTGGTTAGTCTTAAATATACTTATCGTCAAGATATTCAAGATCGTAAAACACTTGAGGAGAATTTTCGGCAAAAATTTGACGCCCTAAATAGCGTTCATCTAACAGACACAGAATTTTCAAGACTAATAGAACAAGTGATTAGTCCTAATGTATTTGACGCCGCCAAAATGCTACGTGAGCGCAATAATTTTGAGCGTGAAGACGCAACACCGCTAAATTACACACTGGTTAATATCAAAGACTGGTGTAAGAACACCTTTGAAGTGGTTAACCAACTGCGAATTAATACACAGAACAGCCATCACCGCTATGACGTTATCCTGCTGATTAATGGCGTGCCGATTGTACAAATAGAACTTAAATCTCTTGAGGTAAGTCCACGCCGTGCAATGGCGCAAATTGTTGGTTATAAAGAAGATATTGGCAATGGCTACAGCAATACGCTACTTTGTTTTATACAACTTTTTGTGGTGAGTAATCGCATTAAAACCTGGTATTTTTCCAACAATTCTCCCAAGCATTTTAGGTTTGATACGGATGAGCGTTTTTTGCCAGTTTATGAGTTTGCTGACAAAGATAATAAAAAAATCCCTCACCTTGATGAGTTTGCCAAACATTTTTTTGCTAAATGCACGCTTGCCAAAATGATCAGCCGTTATATGGTGTTGGTTGCCAGCGAAAAAAAACTCATGATCATGCGTCCTTACCAAATTTACGCCGTAAAAGCGATTGTTGATTGTATTGAAAGAAACCAAGGCAATGGCTACATTTGGCACACAACAGGCAGTGGCAAAACACTCACCTCTTTTAAAGCATCCACCCTACTGAAAGACAACCCAAATATTAAAAAATGCCTATTTGTGGTGGATCGTAAAGACCTTGATAAACAAACCCGTGAAGAATTTAATAAATTTCAAGAAAAATGCGTTGAAGAAAATACCAACACACATGCGCTGGTTCGCAAAATGCAATCAAATGATTATGCAGATAAAGTCATCGTTACCACCATTCAAAAACTGGGGCTTGCCCTTGATGGCAACAATAAAAATGACTATAAAAAACAACTAGAACCCTTAAAAAATGAGCGCATTATTTTTATTTTTGATGAATGTCATCGTTCGCAATTTGGTGAAAATCACAAGGCAATTAAAGCGTTTTTTCCTAAGGCTCAATTGTTTGGCTTTACAGGCACGCCAATCTTTGATAAAAATGCCAATTATCAACAAATTGAAGGACAACAAGGCTCTTTTAAAACAACAAAGTTCATTTTTCAAAATGAACTGCATACTTACACGATTACTAACGCCATTGATGACCATAACGTGTTGGGTTTTCATGTTGATCATTTCAAGTCAGAAAATAGCACCACCAGTCCGCAGATAATCGTTAAAACCATTTTAAATCAACACAACGCAGCAACTTCACAGCGTAAATTTAACGCTATTTTTGCCACTGCCTCTATCAATCATGCGATTGCATATCATCAATTATTCAAAGACAGTCATTTTCAGCCTTTAAATATCGCCTGTGTGTTTTCTCCACCTGCGCAAGAGCTTGCAAAAAACAAGGAAACTAACAACAATAAAAACAGATCAGACATCAAACAACTTCAAGACGACCTACTGCAAGAAAAAGAAGACAACAAACAAAACCCAGCCGAGAAAAAAGCCGCCTTAAAAGCCATCATTAAAAACTATAACGAACAATATAGTACCAATCATGATATTAATAATTTTGATGCCTATTATCAAGATGTGCAAAAGCGCATTAAAAATCAGAAATACAGCAATACACATTTAAAACACACTGAGAAAATAGACATTGTTATTGTGGTTGATATGTTATTAACAGGCTTTGATTCAAAATACCTAAACACACTATATATTGATAAAGACCTAAAATATCACGGTTTAATTCAAGCATTCTCACGCACCAATCGTATTTTGAATGACACCAAGCCTTATGGTAATATATTGGATTTCCGTGGACAAGAAGCCTCGGTTAATGAAGCCATTGAATTATTCTCTATTGAAAAAGACAAAGAGCGTGCTCAAGAAATATGGCTAGTGCCTTCTGCCCTAGAAGTGATTAAAGAATTAGAGGAGTCTGTTGCCAAACTTGATGTATTTATGAACGCTCAAAGGCTGAAAACCACCCCAGAGTCAGTATCTAACCTTAAAGGTGATGAGGCACGTGGTCAATTCGTTAATCTATTTAAAGAAGTGCAACGCTCAAAGGTCAAACTTGATCAATACACCGACCTTTCCCAAGACAATAAACAAAGCATTGAGCAAATCATCCCTCAAGATGATTTAAGGTCTTTTCGTGCTCAATATTTAGAAACGGCAAAGCAGCTTAAAATCAAACAAGACAATAGTAATGATGATTCAAACCCAATCCAACAACTTGATTTTGAATTGATATTATTCGCCTCTAACATGATTGATTATGACTATATTATCAAGCTCATTGCCAATTATGCCCAAGCCCCAAAAAAGCATAAAATGACCCGTGAGGATTTAATAAGTCTGCTTAAATCCAGTGCCAATCTAATGGATGAGCGTGATGAGTTGATTGAATTTATCAATATTTTAGATGAGGGTGATACGCATCTGAGCGAGCAACAAGTTCGCAAAAGTTATCATCAATTTAAAAACAAAAAATCACAAAAAGCACTAAGCATCATTGCCAAAAAACACGCACTAAAGACACTTGAATTGCAAAAATTCACGCAGTGGGTGATGGATAGAATGATTTTTGACGGTGATGGATTAAGCGACTTATTTACACCACAAGCCTTAGGCTGGAAAGAGCGTTCAATAAGAGAAGTGGCATTAATGAAAGATTTAAAACCATGGCTAAATAAAATGGCGCAAGGGCGTGATATTTCAGGGCTGAATGTTTATGAATAATGAAAAACTAAAAGCAGTGCCTAAATTGCGATTTCCTGAGTTTCAAAATTCAGAGGCATGGAAAGAGAAAGAAGTTGGAAATGTTTTTAATGTTACAAGGGGTTATGTACTTTCTATGAGTCTTATAAAAGACAAATGGGAAAAAGAAATGCCGTATCCAGTTTTTTCATCGCAGACTAAAAACAATGGATTGGCTGGATATTACTCAGATTTTTTATACAAAAATGCCATTACATGGACAACTGACGGTGCTAATGCTGGAGATGTAAAATATCGTGATGGAAAGTTTTATTGTACAAATGTTTGTGGCGTTTTAATAAACACCGATGGTTATGCCAATTCTTTTGTAGCAGAACTAATAAATTTGGTATCGAAAAGACATGTTTCTTATGTTGGAAATCCAAAACTTATGAATGGAGTGATGAGCAAAATAGTTGTACCATTTCCATCACTAAAAGAACAAACCAAAATCGCCGCTTGTCTTTCTTCACTTGATGAACTTATCACCCTCCAAACTCAAAAAATAGACCACCTAAAAACCCACAAAAAAGGACTGATGCAACAACTATTCCCAGCAGAGGGAAAAACCACCCCTAAATTGCGATTTCCTGAGTTTCAGGATGCTGGAGAGTGGAAAAAAACTAAACTTGGCGAGAAAGAAATATCAGATTTCATTAAAGACAGAGTTGCGTTAAATCAACTTGATGTAAAGACTTATATAAGTACAGAAAATTTACTCCCTAATTATTCTGGTATAAAAATCGCAACTAAATTGCCACCTTCAGGGTCATTTGTACAATTCAAGAAAAAAGATATTCTAATTTCAAATATTCGTCCTTATTTAAAGAAGGTTTGGCAAGCAACAATAAATGGCAACTCTTCAAATGATGTAATAGTTATCCGTGCAAAAACCAAGGTTATAGATAGTTTTTTAGTATGCATATTGAAAAATGATAATTTTATAGATTATGTTATGAAAAATGCTAAAGGTACAAAAATGCCAAGAGGCGACTTATCTTCAATTAAGAAATATTCTTTGTTTTATCCAAAGAAAAGAGAACAAAAAAAAATAGCCGATTGTCTTTCCTCCCTTGATGAACTGATTATCCTCCAAACCCAAAAAATAAACCACCTCAAAACCCACAAAAAAGGACTCATGCAACAACTTTTCCCTGCTACTAATGAGGAAAATAGATGAACAACTCATCACAATTTATTATTTATCAGACTGAAGACGGACAGACTAAATTGGATGTGCGTTTTGTGGATGAAACAGTTTGGCTTACTCAATTATTAATGGCTAAGTTGTTTAATACCACACCCGAGAATGTGTTAATGCACTTAAAAAATATTTATCAAGAAAACGAACTTGAACAAATTGCAACTACTAAGGATTTCTTAGTAGTTCGTCAAGAAGGCAATAGACAAGTTAAACGCAATCTAAAGCACTATAATTTAGATGTGATTATATCAGTTGGTTATCGGGTGCAAAGTATTACCGCAACCCGCTTTCGCCAGTGGGCAACACAAAGATTACAAGACTATATTGTTAAAGGTTTTATTTTAGATGATGAGCGTTTAAAAAATCCAGACCAACCCTTTGACTACTTTGAAGAACTCACGCAACGCATTGCCGATATTCGTACCAGTGAAAAACGATTCTATCAAAAAATCACTGATATTTATGCGACTAGTGTGGATTATGATTCAACATTACCAACCAGTATTACCTTTTTTAAAAATGTGCAAAACAAAGTGCATTGGGCAATTACTGGGGAAACTGCCGCTGAAATCATTCAGCACCGTGCCGATAACAATAAAACCAATATGGGCTTAAGCAACTGGCGTGGTTCAAAAGTGCGCAAACAAGATGTGGTTAATGCAAAAAATTATCTGTCTCAAAATGAATTGCAGGCTTTAAATAACTTGGTTGAACAATATCTTATTTTTGCACAAGGTCAAGCAATGCGTCGTATTCCTATGAATATGAGTGATTGGCTTGAAAAACTGGATGGGTTTTTAAACTTGAATGATAGAGATGTTCTTAATCACGCAGGTAAAATTTCACACAATATGGCAAAACAGCACGCTGAACAAACATACGATAAGTTTCATCAACAACGATTACAAAATGATATTATTCAGGGAGATAAGAATTTAGAGCAACTAACTAAAACAGTCAGCCAACTTGAAAAAGTAAAAAAAAGTAGTAAAACATTATGACAGAACAAACCCAAAAACTAGACCACCTCAAAACCCATAAAAAAGGACTGATGCAACAACTTTTCCCTAATACTGATGAGATAAACGGATGAGTTATCAACCTCCTTATAGTATTACCCCTGTTATTGTTTCATTGGTTGCCCAGATTAGTGAAAAACTGGGGCGCTTATCCGTATTACAAACTCAACAAAATAGTTTGCGTTTGCGGCGTATTAATCGCATTCGCACCATTCAAGGTTCATTAGCGATTGAAGGTAATACCTTAACTCAGGCACAAATAACTGCTGTTTTAGAGGGTAAAACAGTCATTGCCCCACCACGAGAAATACAAGAAGTTCGTAATGCCATTAAAGCGTATGAAAAATTAACCCAGTGGCAATCCACAAGTGAGCAAGATTTATTGGACGCACATCAAACTTTAATGCAAGGTTTAATTGATGAAGTTGGGCAATATAGAAATGCGGGTGTCGGTGTTATGCAGGGTGAGAAAATTATCCATATAGCACCGTCTGCTAATCGCATTAAGCGTTTAATGTCTAATTTGTTCAATTGGTTACAACACGGCACAGAACACCCACTTATTCGTAGTTGTGTTTTTCATTATGAATTTGAGTTTATTCATCCATTTACTGATGGTAATGGCAGGATGGGGCGTTTATGGCAATCGTTGATATTGAGCCAATGGAGATCTATTTTTAGTGATTTACCTGTGGAAAGTTTAGTTTACCTACATCAAAACGAGTATTACCTAGCACTACAACAAAGTACCAATAAAACAGATTCATCACCTTTTATTGAATTTATGTTACAGATGATTCTTGATGGTTGTCATGAGAACATCCCCCAAGTAAGCCCTCAAGTAAGCCCCCAAGTAAAACGACTAATTGCAAGCATAAATGGGGAAATGAGTAAAGAAGAATTAATGATTATTTTGGCGTTAAAAGATGCTAAAAATTTCCGTAAACATTATTTGTTACCCGCACTATCTAATAATTTAATTGAAATGACACAGCCAGATGCACTCCAAAGCCCAACCCAAAAATATCGCTTAAAAATTTAACTTTATAGGTCAAATTATGACAGAACAAAACCAAAAACAACTCGGGCAAGCCTTATGGGATATTGCCAACGAATTACGAGGGGCGATGAACGCCGATGATTTTCGTGATTATATGTTGTCTTTTTTATTCCTGCGCTATTTGTCTGATAATTATGAAACAGCCGTTAAAAAAGAGTTGGGTCGTGATTATCCAATAATACAAGAGGGTGACACACGCACCCCTTTATCTCTTTGGTATGAGAATAATACAAATGATATAAAAAGGTTTGAACGGCAAATACGGCGTAAAACCCACTATATCATCAAGCCTGAATATTTGTGGCATAGTGTTGTAGAATTAGCACGCAAGCAAGACGATAGCCTGCTTGATGCTTTACAAAAAGGATTTAAATATATTGAAAATGAATCTTTTACCAGAACTTTTCATGGTTTGTTTTCAGAGATTAATTTACACTCAAACAAGTTGGGGCGAGACTATTCACAACGTAATAAAAAATTATGTGGCATTATCACCAAAATTGCCGATGGTATTGCAGGATTTTCCCAAAACAAAGACACTTTGGGCGATGCTTATGAATACTTAATTGGGCAATTTGCTGCAGGCTCGGGCAAAAAAGCGGGCGAATTTTATACCCCACAGGAAATATCAACCATTCTTTCTAGTATTGTCATTCTTGATGGACAAGATCCAAGCACTGGCAACAAGCAAAAATTAAACAATATACTGGATTTTGCCTGTGGCTCTGGTTCACTATTATTGAATGTTTATCAACAACTTGGTAAATACGGCATTGATAAAATTTATGGTCAAGAGAGTAATATTACCACTTACAATCTGGCACGGATGAATATGTTATTGCACGGTGTTAGAGATTCAGAGTTTGAAATTTATCACGGCGATTCATTATTGAATGATTGGGCTATTTTGAGTGAAGAAAATCCTGCTAAAACAATAAGATTTGATGCTGTTGTTGCTAATCCGCCTTTTAGTTATCGCTGGAATCCTACTGATACAATAGGTGATGATTTTCGGTTTAAAAATTATGGACTTGCGCCCAAATCTGCAGCAGATTTTGCTTTTCTTTTACACGGCTTTAATTTCTTAGAAGACGATGGTACGATGGCAATTATCTTGCCACATGGTGTTTTATTCCGTGGTGGTGTTGAGTCTAGAATACGGCGCAAACTATTAGAAGATGAAAATATTGATACCATTATTGGCTTGCCAGCGAATTTATTTGTTTCAACGGGCATTCCAGTTTGTATCTTGGTGCTAAAAAAATGCAAAAAAGCAGATGATGTTCTGTTTATTAACGCCAGCCAACATTTTGAAAAAAACAAACGCATTAACAAACTATTACTCAAACATATTAATAAAATCGTTGATACCTATCAAAACCGCACTGAGGCGTCACGTTATTCTCGTCGTGTGAAAATGGATGAAATAGAAAAAAATGACTATAACTTGAATATTTCCCGTTATATCAGTACCGCTGAGCCAGAAAAACAAATCGTTTTACAAGTGGTTAATGATGAATTAATTAAATTAGAAGAAGATATTGCCAAAGCAAGCAAGGAGCATAATGGTTTTTTAACAGAATTGGGGTTGCTGCCCTTGCCAATAAGACAACATCAAGAAATTAATTAATCTTGTTTGACAAAAAAGCAGAGAAAATAGAACAAACCAAAATATCCTATGTTTTTGCGTGCTGGGTATTAAAATTGTATTAAAATTACAATCATAATTTTTTGATAAAGACAAACTAACATGAATAACATACAACAAGCAAGAAAAAACGTCATTGAGCAACAAATTCGCCCTTGGGGTGGGTTAAATTATATTGCTAATAATGCGCTTAAAGATACGCCAAGAGAATATTTTGTACCAGAAAAGTATAAAAATCTTACCTTTGCGGATATTGAAATTCCGCTAACTGATAAGGCGAAAATGCTTTTTCCGAAAATTGAAGGGCGCTTATTGGATGCGCTTAATATTCAAAAACATGAAACTGTATTAGAAGTGGGTACGGGCAGTGGCTATTTAACGGCTGTTTTGTCAAAATTATGCAAATCTGTAACCAGTATTGAAATTGATGAAGTGCTTAGTCATGGCGCCCAAGAAAAAATCAATGCTTTGGGGGTTGATAATGTTAATTTAAAAGTTGGGGATGCTTCAAAGGGTTGGCATTCTGATGATTTTTTTGATGTGGTTATTGTTGGTAGTTCGATGCCTAAAATTACGAAGCGTTACTTTCACCTATTAAATGTCGGTGGTAGAATCTTTGTGATTGAAGGCACTGACAATGTCATGAGTGCAAAATTGATTACTCGAATCAGTGAGCATAAATGGCAGACAAAATCCTTATTTGAAACACAATTAGACACCATGCAAGGGCTAGGATCATCGACCAATTTTGAGTTTTAAACCACCGTGAGTGTGTTTTTTGATTTTATTCTGAAAAAAGCCTTATTAGGACTTACACTCCTATTACTAATTACTGTATTTTTTATTGCTCAAATTCCTGATTTTCAACTGGATGCCTCTTCAGATTCTTTAGTACTAGAAGGTGATGAAAACCTACGTTATTATCAAAGTATTAAAAAAAATTATGGATCTGATGATTATTTGGTTATTTCTTATCAGGTTGAAGGCAATTTGACTGCGCCTGAGCAACTGAACCATCTTAGAAAATTTAGACAAGATTTAACCAAAATTAACCAAGTCAAGTCGGTAACGACTATTTTAGATGTGCCACTTTTTAGATCGCCCCCTTTATCTTTAGCAGATTTAGCGGGTAAAAACATCAGCATTGATAACGGTAATGCTGATTTAACTTTAGCCAATGATGAATTTAAAAATTCACCTTTATATGCCAATAATTTAGTCAGTAAAGATGGCAAGACAACCGCTGTTTTGCTTACATTAAAAGGCAATCAAAGGTTCAAGGAATTACGTGAAAGTCGTGATAAAATGCGCATTCAAAGGGCTGATAATAAATGGTCAGATGATCAACAATTAAAACTTAAAATTATTGAAAAACAAGTTTTAAAGAATGCCACTGCCCAAAGCGAATTACAAGCACAAACAATTGCCAAAATTCGAACCACCATTAACCAATATTCAGACAAAGCCCGCCTATTTTTAGGCGGTATGCCTATGATAACTACTGATATTGTGGCTTATATTAGTAGCGATTTGATTATATTTAGCTTGGCAGTTATTGGGTTAATGAGCCTAATTTTAGCGATTATTTTCAAAAATATTCGCTGGGTTATCATGCCAATTGGCATCAGCATTATCAGTGCGCTTATCATGACAGGTGTTTTGGCTTATTTGGGATGGAAAGTCACCGTTATTTCATCTAATTTTTTCTCATTATTACTGGTAATGACACTTTCTGTGATTATTCATCTTGTGGTTAGATATAGAGAAATTGCCCAGCTCAATCCAGAGCTTGACTCGAACCAACTCATTAAAGACACTTTGTCACAAATGTTTAAGCCCTGTCTTTTTACAACTTTAACCACGTTTGTGGCTTTTGGTTCTTTGCTTATTAGTGGCATCAGACCTGTGATTGATTTTGGTTGGATGATGTCAATTGGTGTCACCATTGCCTTAATATTATCATTTCTTGCTTTTCCGATGATCATGAGTTTATTGCCAAAAGCAAAAATTGCAAAACACAAAACCGAGTTAAGTGTCACCATTTCATTGGCTAAATTTGTAGAAAAATTTGGCAATCATTTGTTGGTAGTATTGATAATATTTGTGATAGGTGCTGGGTTTGGGGTTAGTAAACTTAGTGTTGAAAATCGTTTTATTGATTATTTTAAAAAAGACACAGAAATCAACCAAGGCCTAACCTTAATTGATAAAAAACTAGGTGGCACCATTCCGCTGGAAATTATTTTTGATGATTTGGCAGAAGACTATTGGTTTGATGAAGATTTGCGCGATGAGATACATGACGTTCATCAATATCTTGATTCTTTGGAAGAAACTGGCAAGGTTTTGTCAATTGACACCCTGATGCAACTCTTAACCCAAGTTAATGATGGCGAAATGCTTAATGGATTTTTCTTAAATATTGTCCGCTCTCAACTGCCTGAAAGTGCCAAAACGCAAGTGTTGTACCCTTATTTATCTGAGGACAGCGGGCAACTCAGAATGGTTATCCGCATTCGAGAAACCAATAAAGAATTAAAGCGTGGTGAGTTGATTGATAAAATTCAGCACCATATTTCTACTAATCTTGGATTTAAGCCAGACAGTTTTCATTTAAGTGGCATGTTGGTTTTGTATAACAACATGTTGCAAAGTTTATTTGACTCACAAATTAAGACCATTGCCATGGTATTTGTGATGATTTTTATTATGTTTTTGTTTATTTTTAAATCAATTAGTTTGTCTATCCTTGCACTGATTCCAAACACTTTGCCGTCGCTTTTTATTCTTGGCATTATGGGGCTGTTGAATATTCCGCTGGATTTAATGACCATCACCATTTCAGCGATTGCCATTGGTATTGGTGTTGATAATGCCATTCATTACATTCACCGTTTTAAAGATGAATTTAAAAAAGATAAGGACTATATGGCAACAATGTATCGCTCTCATGCCAGTATTGGTTTGGCGATGTTTTATACGTCAATTACGGTTACAATGGGCTTCTTAATTTTGGCCCTGTCTAACTTTATACCCAGTATTTATTTTGGCGTATTTACCGCTATTGCAATGCTCAGTGCGCTACTTGCTAATTTAACGTTACTGCCTAAATTAATACTAATGGTAAGGCCAAAAATATAACAGTAAAAAACAGTGTGCTACACTAAAAAAAATAGTTAAATAAAGTAGTGTATAATTGACACTGTTGATGGTCAAAAACTATCAAAATAAGGGGGCAATTATGTTTTTACTAGAAGGAACTGATGGATATTATTAGCACCATTTGGAATATTTTAAACACACAAGCCAGCACATCAGTTGCTGGCTTTCTGATTATTGCTGTATCCATGATTGCTATTCACTCACAAAGAAAAACTGCCAAACAAAAGGCTTCATTGGAATTCTTAGACAAACTTGCCTCTAATGAGCGACTAATTATGAGTTCAAAATCTTTACGTGATTATCACTTTGATGGCAATAAAAGTATTGAATTAATTGCAACTTCAGATTCCGATGAATACAAAGATTTACAAGATGAAATAAACCCCATTCTTAATTATTTTGAATCGCTCTCAATTGGTGTGCGCATTGGTATTTATGATAGAGGCACCATGTGCCTATCGAGAAAACAACAAATTATTCATACATTTAGTTACTCAAAGCCCTATATTGAAGCAATTAGAATAAAATTTAGCAATGATTGTTTATTTAAGAATTTAGAATGGCTTTCTGAATGCCTTTCTAAAAAATCTTGGCATAATGGGTTTTTTTGTAAAATTACACAATTTTTTAGATGTCGTCATAAGAGAAAATAGATGTCTATTCAACACTGTTTCGATGTTCTAATCATCGGTACAGGCAGTGCAGGATTAATGAGCGCACTACAATTATCAGACGATTTAAGCATTGCACTGATTGCCAAAGATAAAATATTAGAAGGCAGCTCATACTATGCACAAGGCGGTATATCTGCCGTGCTAGATATCAATGATAACTTTAGCACTCATACGCAAGATACTTTATCAACTGCAAAAGGCTTGGGCGATAAAGTTGCCATTCGTTTTATGGTTGAAAATGCACCCAAAGCCATTGATTCGTTAGAACGCTTGGGTGTTGAGTTTACTAAAGATAAAGAGGATTACCACCTAACCACTGAAGGTGGTCATAGCCATAGAAGAGTGGCACATGTTGCTGATAAAACTGGGCAATCAATCCAGACTAATTTGCTCAAAAGTGTTAAAGCAAAAAGCAACATAGCGCTTTTTGAAAACTATATTGCCATTGATTTATTAATCAAATCCAACAACTGCTATGGCGCTTATATTCTTAATAAAAACACCCGCCAAGTTGAAAGTTTTATCTCCCATAAAACCATTATTGCCACAGGTGGTGCATCAAAAGCCTATCTTTATACCTCCAATCCAGACACCTCAACAGGTGATGGTATTGCCATGGCGTATCGAGCAAAATGTGTGATTAGCAATATGGAATTTACCCAATTCCATCCTACTTGCCTTTACCATCCACATGCAAAATCTTTTTTAATTACCGAGGCACTTCGTGGCGAAGGTGGCAAATTAGTTTTGCCAAATGGTAAAGCCTTCATGCACGAATTTGATGATCGAGAAGAACTTGCACCCCGTGATATTGTTGCTCGTGCAATTGATGCGCAAATAAAAACCCATGGACTTAATTGTGTTTATTTAGACATTTCATTTAAAGACAAAAACTGGATTAAGCAACATTTCCCAACCATTCATAAAAAGTGTCAATCACTTGGTATTGATATCACTACAGATGCCATTCCTGTTGTACCTGCAGCTCATTACACTTGTGGCGGTGTACAAACCAATCTCGATGGTCAAACCAATATGGACAATTTATATGCCGTTGGTGAAGTCGCACACACAGGTGTGCATGGCGCTAATCGTATGGCGAGCAATTCTTTGTTAGAATGCATGGTATTTGCTAAATCTTGCGCCAATCATATCAACCAACAATCAATAACATTAATGCATAAAAAATTTAGCCAATGGGATGCTTCCAGAGTGGCACTTTCAAAAGAAAAAGTAGTGGTATCGCATCTATGGGATGAAATTCGTCGTATTATGTGGAATTTTGTTGGTATTGTGCGTTCTAACAAACGCCTAAAATATGCACAACATCGCCTAAACCAAATTCAAGCAGAAGTGGACGATTACTACAAACTTTATTTAATCTCTAGTGATTTAATTGAGTTAAGAAACCTTGTTCAGGCCGCACAATTAATTGTTCAATCTGCAATTTCCAGAACAGAAAGTAGAGGATTACATTACAATGAAGACTATCCACAACAAGCAAACCAAGCGACTAACACCCTCATTAAAAAATCATGATTCTACCCATCCTACACTACCCAGATAAACGCCTGAGAACCAAAGCCAAACACGTAAGAACGGTCGATAAGACCATACAAACTTTAATCAAAGATATGTTTGAAACCATGTATGCCAAAGATGGTATTGGCTTAGCCGCCACTCAAGTTGACCAACATTTACAAGTGGTGGTGATTGATGTGACAGACTCGCAAGACGACTATCAATTGTTATTAAAAAATCGCCAAAACGACTCACACAAACAGCCAAAAAAGCAACACCCTTTGTGTTTTATTAACCCCAAAATTAAAGAAAAAGACGGACAAGAAAAACACACCGAAGGTTGCCTATCCGTGCCAGATTTTCAAGCAGAAATACAACGCGCTAATCACATTAAAGTTGAAGCGCTCAACGAAAAAGGCGAGGTATTTACCTTGCAAGCAACAGGGCTACTTGCCATTTGTATTCAGCACGAATTGGATCATTTAAAGGGCATTTTGTTTGTTGATTATTTATCCAAACTCAAGCAAAAACGCCTACTAGAAAAAACCAAAAAGATGATTAAGGACTAGTCTATGTCAATCCAAATTGGCCCTTATAAACTCAATTCTCAAGTATTGCTTGCGCCCATGGCTGGCACCAGCGATAAGCCATTTAGGCAATTATGTAAATCCCAAGGTGCAGCGCTAACAACATCAGAAATGGTAGTGCTACAAAAGCATTTGCTTAACACCAATAAATCCAAACATCGCCTAGACTTTGAAGGGGAAACAGCACCAATTAGCATTCAAATAGTGGGTTCGGAGGCTTTAGAATTAGCAGAATCCGCCCAAAAAGCAGTTAAATTTGGCGCCCATATTATTGATATCAATATGGGCTGCCCTGCCAAAAAAGTCTGTAACAAAGCAGCAGGATCTGCACTGATGCAAGATGAGCGGTTGGTTCAAGACATCTTAGAATCTGTTGTCAATGCGGTTGATATTCCAGTCACCTTAAAAATGCGAACTGGCTGGGATGTTAGTCGTAAAAATGCCCCAGCCATCGCCCAAATTGCACAAAAAGCTGGTATTCAAATGCTCAGCATACACGGCAGAACCAAGCAGGATAAATACAAAGGTGAGGCAGAATATCACACCATTCAGGATGTGGCACATCAAGTTAATATTCCAGTAATTGCTAATGGCGATATTACCAGTGCCGATAAAGCCAAGCAGGTTCTAGAATATACAGGCGCAAGTGGGGTTATGGTTGGCAGAGCAACACAAGGAAATCCTTGGCTTATTCATGAAATTGACTATTTTCTTAAAACTGGACAATATGCCAAAACCATCCCACTTGAACTTAAAAAACAGGCCATTCTTAGCCATATTCAACAAATTTATCAATTTTATGGTGATTTTTTAGGTTTAAAGTTCGCTAGAAAGCACATTTTTTGGTATGCTACGCACCTTGATAAAAAACACGCCCAGCAATTTTGGCAAAGCATTAATCAAATTAATAATCAAAAACAACAATTCAACCTACTTAAAAATTACCTGCAGCAATTATGAGTTCAACCGATTTACCAGCCTGCATTAATGCAAAACTTAAACGCTACTTTAAGCAATTAGACAGCGAACCAGCAAGTGGCGTGCATAAAATGGTCATCAATGAAGTGGAGTCTATAGTGATTAAGTTTGTACTTGACTTTGTCAATAATAATCAAAGTGGGGCTTCAAGAATTTTGGGCATGAGTCGTGGCACATTGAAGAAAAAAATTCAACGATACAAACTTTAACACTTTATAATTATTTCTTAATTGCTTATCAAATTTTAAAGGAATAAAATGTCTATACAACGTGCCTTAATTAGTGTTTCTGATAAAACTGGACTGATTGATTTTGCCCAATTTTTGGCAGATAAAAATATCGAAATTATTTCCACAGGTGGCACGTCTAAACTGTTAAATGAGCATCATATTCCAGTCATTGAAGTATCAAACTACACAGGCTTTCCTGAGATGATGGCAGGTCGCGTTAAAACTCTTAACCCTAAAATTCATGGCGGCATTTTAGCGCGCCGCGGGCTTGATGAGGATGTCATGGCAGAAAACGACATCCAGCCGATTGATTTGGTGGTGGTTAACCTATATCCATTTCAGGCGACGATTGCCAAAGACGATTGTACGCTGGAAGATGCGATTGAAAATATTGATATTGGCGGACCAGCGATGCTAAGATCAAGTGCCAAAAATCATGCATCTGTTACAGTTGTGGTAGATGATGCAGATTACCAACAAATCATGAATGAAATTAGTAAATCAGGCAACACCACGCTTGAAACTCGAACCAAGTTAGCCCTTAAAACGTTTGAACATACAGCGGCTTATGACGGTGCTATTGCTGATTATTTAGGTAAAGGCGAAGTTGGTTTTTCTAACACCATAAATCTGCAATTTAACAAACTTCAATCAATGCGCTATGGGGAAAACCCACATCAAAATGCCGCATTCTATGTTGAGAATAATATCACCGAGGCTTGCGTGGCATCCTCAGTGCAATCCCAAGGCAAGGAAATGTCATACAATAATATGGCAGATGCAGATGCAGCGCTTGAGTGTGCACGTAGTTTTGATGAGCCATGTTGCGTGATTGTTAAGCACGCCAATCCATGTGGTGTTGCTGTGTGTGCTAACATTTTTAATGCTTATGATAACGCTTTTAAAACTGATCCAACTTCAGCATTTGGTGGCATTGTTGCCTTTAATCGCAATCTAGACAAAAAAACAGCACAAAGTATTATTGAGCGTCAGTTTGTTGAAGTCATTATTGCACCTAATGTTGATAATGACGCTAAAGAAGTGTTATCAGTCAAACAAAATATACGTGTACTAGAGTGTGGCGATTTAAACACAGCAGAACCTTCGCTAGATTATAAGCGTGTAACTGGTGGCTTGTTGGTACAAGACAAAGACTTGGGCGTTATCACAGAATATGATATTAAATGCGTCAGCGATTTAGCACCCACCAAAGACCAAATTAAAGATTTATTATTTGCTTGGAAAGTCGCTAAAGCGGTTAAATCAAATGCCATTGTTTACGCTAAAAATCAAATGACCATTGGTGTTGGTGCAGGTCAAATGTCTAGAGTCTACTCTGCCAAAATCGCTGGCATTAAGGCGGCTGACGAATCCCTCAGCGTTGAAGGTTGCATAATGGCATCTGATGCCTTTTTCCCATTTCGTGATGGCATTGACGCAGCGGCACAAGCTGGCGTCAATGCCATTATTCAACCGGGTGGCTCAATGCGTGATTCTGAGGTTATAAAAGCAGCGAATGAGCATGGTATTGCAATGGTATTCACAGGCATGCGCCACTTTAAACATTAAGAAACCTTTGCATCATTATGCAAAGGTTTCATTAACTGGAAACAACCGTGTCAGTCAAAAAAATTAAGGTTTACCCACAAATAAATACAATCTCTATCGCTGATGGCAGGCTTGATGTACTCACTCAGGAATATGAGCATACTAAAGATTTAAAAACAGCGCTAGAGGATTGGGTGATTATGGTAAAAAAATATGACTCAATGGGTTATTATCCCTTGGTTAAGCCCGAATTCATTAGT
>JAUVOQ010000085.1 GCA_030599095.1 Candidatus Ruthturnera sp. | reverse complement strand
TTTTGATAATGCTAGGGTCTTTATCAAGCGTGTTAAGGGTGGGGTAGACTTCACGCACCCGATAGCAGGGGATGAATTGAGGCTTATTCGTAGGTACTTGCAGGAGCGTAAGAAGGGTAGAGGGGCTAGTCTTCCTTGGTTGTTCGTGTCGGAACGGGGCAACCAGCTATCAAGGTTCACAGTCATTAAAACCATAGAAGCCTGTTATAAGCAGGCTGGCATGCGAAAAATAAACCCGCACATGCTCAGGCATGGGTGTGGATTTTATCTCGCTAATAAAGGCTATGATATAAGACTTATAAAGGATTATCTAGGACACAAAAATATAGAAAATACTGTTATTTATACTCGTCTTAGTGGCAAACAATTTGAAGGGCTTTGGGATTAATAGAAAGGTGTAATTTAAGGGGGTGTAAATCCGAATTTCACCCCCTAAAGATGTGATATTAATGACCCCTTATTTTATCCATTTATAACCATTGGCATGACCTGCATCGCTCACCTCAAATTCACGCTTATCCTTGTCAAGCACTAATTTTAAAATTTTTCCAGCATCTTGTCCTGCTACCTTATTGGCAGTTTTATTATCTTTGCCCATATCAGTATGTTTTTTATATAACGGATAAAGTGGCGTATTTACCCAGTTGGAATTTTCCCCACCTACTAAATGTCTTAAAGCAAAAACTTTTCCCTCTTTTTTATTCTTTATCCAACAATAAACAGCGCCTTGCAAGAAAGCTTTTATTAACTCTATATCATGTTTGTGAATACCAGATATTTTTTTTTGTATTTTGGACTTGTTATTTTTCAACATATTGTCTCCTATTTTCTAAATTCTAGTTGCGAGTCAAACGCACTGTGCCGTTGCCATAAATTACATAAACTTGATCACCAACCCTTAATCCTTGCTTAGATTTTTGCACAAAAGCCTTCATTGCGCCACTGCTTAGTTTGACTAGAAATTCAAATCCAGTCTCAGTCGTGGCATTCTCTTCAATTGTGCTACCTGCTATTGCACCTAATAAGCCACCAACAATAGCGCCTGCAGCTTTCTTGCTATCGCTACTACCGACTGCGTTAGCACCAGCGACTGCACCCAATGTTGCACCAAGACCAGAACCCATACCCTTGGAGCCTGATAATTGAACTTGCTTAATAGAGATAATACTACCTTCTGTCACGCTAGATAATTGACCAGTCTCAGTAGCAGAATAGGTATTTGCACCTCTATCATCTTGCGTGAAACGATTCATTGAAGATTGACAAGATGATAAAAATACTACAGCCAATGTTATTAATATTACTTTGTTTTTCATTGTTTACCTATTCTTTTAGGGTTTTACCAACTTTAAAAGCAACTACTTTTGAGGCTGCAATTTGTTTTTTCACCTGTTTGTGGGTTGATACCAACTATAACTATACGCTCTCTAACTAAGAATTGTTGTTTTTAGAAGATTGGTAGCCATAGCCACCCACTGCACCAGCAATTAAAAACGCAATGGCTTTGATAATCTCCAAAGCAAAAGCATTATTACCAGTTGCTAAAGCATAGGCGATCAAGATAGATATAATCGTAATCACGATACCTGCAAACCAATAACGCATACTAATAATATTAGCATGATGTTTTATGTTTTTGCTTGCGTCCTCACTTTGTGCTTTCAACGAAACTTTGGCAAACTCCAGTGCATTTTTATCGTGTTTATTTTGCGCTTCTATTTCTTTCTCTTTGAGAGCTAATTCCCGAGTTTGATTATCAAGAATTTTACTAAGCAGTTTGTCTTTGTTGTCTGCATCTGACGTATCTAACTGCGTATCTTTAGGTGTGGGCAACATATTGAGGGTGTTTATAAATTAGTTCAATTGCACCAAAAGGATTTTTGCGACTAGGTGGGACAATCTTAGTTGTTTTAACGCTCAATTTTTCCTTGTCGCTCAAACCAATAAACTCTTTGGCGCCAACTACTTTTGAATTGATTGCATAACTATCTAATGTTAAGTTTTTCATGATTTAATTATAACCAAATACAATGCCACCCATTTCGTTTTTCATTAGAAAGTTTCCAAATAAGAAACTAAGATACCATTGAAAAATAAGCCAAAATACATCTAATTCTTAGAATATGACTCTCATATTTTAGATTTAAGCCACATTTACTTAGGTTGCCTTATCGTGCTATACCTCAAACAACCAACAAAGCAACCCCACCTATCCAGACGCCTCATTCTCAACCACTAAGTTTTTCATACTATCAACCTTAAACCACCGACAAGATTTTGCCTTGATTGGTCTTGTGTTATACCCCTGAACAATAATAAGCACCTCATCAGATTTTAGGGCACCCACATCTTGCGGTCTTATTAAAGGCTCACCACTTTCGCTTAAACTAACCGACTCAATACCACCGCCTGCAAACTTATTTTTTCTTGATTCGTTTGCTTTTTTAATCGTCTCAGTGCCGATTAAATTGGATATTTCTTTCATGGTGTCTGCTGATAATTGTGTGAACACCACTTTAAATGCTGTGGTTGATACCAATGTTTTGGTCACTTCTGCGCCATAAACCTCTACGGGCTGGCTTAAGGATTGCATGATAAAAATCACCGCTAGTTTTTGTCCTCTGGATAAATCGGGTGCCTTAATGAGTTGCGTCATTTTGCCCATCTTTACAAACTCATCGGCAAGGATTAAAAC
>JAUVOQ010000022.1 GCA_030599095.1 Candidatus Ruthturnera sp. | reverse complement strand
TCCTCACTGGGTAGAGACACCAGACAGGATAAATCAGCACACGCCTTAAAATAGTTATCAAAGATAACAGTGGCATTATTCTCTAGTAGCACCTCTAAATCATGGCCTACTTTTTTAGCAATCAGATTAACCTCTGAAGTCAAAACCTCGCCCTCTTTGAGGTTAATTTCATAGAGATAGTTTGGATAGAGACCAACTTTGATGTGTTGCACCTCGCCCTTCTTGGCAATAATCACTTGTTTAGTTTTAGTGGATAGCGCTTCTGATAGTGCGTTTGTTGTGTTGTTGTTCATAATCCCCAATCCAAAAATAAAAATTAAGAAAACTCAGAAAACTCAGTTGGTATAATGGCTTCAACCAAGAAACTCTTTCACTCATTGGGTGAAAACACAACCACATCTTTTTTATACACAACCAAACTTTACTGAGTTTATAAAACTATAAGTTCAGAATTGTACTCTAAGTTTTTTTGTTTAGGTTGATTATGATATTGCAACCTATTTTTAGATAATCCGTCTGGGTATTTATGTGGGACTAAACAAGTAGGCATTCTAAATCCAACTTGTTGTCTGACAGTTGTTTTTCTAAAGCATTAACTGCAAACGCAACACCTTGCTCAACCACCCCATGTCTATTACCATCAAAGCATTGTATGGTGGTTGTACATTCGTTGCTGATACAAAAACCGAAACAGACCGTACCTACGGGCTTGTTTTTTGTGCCGCCAGCTGGACCAGCAATACCTGTGATTGCCACGCCAATATCAGCAGGTGAGTTTTGAATAACGCCACGTACCATCTCTAATGCGACTTGTTCACTAACTGCGCCAAACTTGTTTAGCGTTGTAGATTTGACACCCAGCATGTCAATTTTTGCTTGGTTGGAGTAAGTAATAAAACCTCTGTCAAAATAGACTGATGAGCCACTTTGGCTGGTGAGTAATGCGGATAAATTGCCACCTGTGCAAGATTCAGCCACGGCAATGATGAGTGATTTTTGTTTTAGCAAGGTGATTAATGTGTTCATTTTAGTGCCGCTTGAATAATTTCAAAAATATCATTAGATAAATCGTCAATGGCTAAAATTTTCTCTAATTGTTGTTTTTGTAAGGCTTTTAATTCTGGTGTAAATCGCTGCCAATGATTGTAAACTAAGGTTAATTTTGCGCCTATTTGTGGATTTGATTGATTAAGCTTAATGACAATGTCAGTTAAAAGTTCATAACCTTGTTGATTGTGAAAATTAACATGGTTTTGTGAAAAACCATCTATCACACTGCGCAAACGGTTTGGTGTGTTAAATGAAAATAGTTTGTGCTGCATCAGTGTTTTAATGCTTTCAACATTGGCTGTTGGTGCAGATGATTGAATGGAAAAGTATTTGTCCATGACTTGCACATCGGTTTTAAACTCCTGATAAAACTCATCAAGTGCGATATTTTTGTAAGAATTGCACTCAAACATCAACGCCCTTAAACTGGCTATCTTGTCGCTCATGCAATTGGCTGATTTGAATTGTTCAAAAGCCAAATCAAATTCACCACTTATGGTTAGATAATACAAACAAATATTTTTAAGCGCCCTACTGCCTACTGCCTCAGGCGTAAGTTTTGGAACGGGCAAGGCTCGTTCAGAATGGTGATTAAGTGCTGTGTAGATTTTTGTTAGCAGGGGGTTGAATCTTTGGGTAATTTTTTGAATAACTTGTTCACGCTTGTGATGAATCTCAAAGACATCAATCACCTCTTGTTGCTGATGTAAAAAGCGTTCAGATGGCAGGGTTAAAATTTTACATATTAAGGATTTATCTTGTGCAAGCAATACACAGCGGCCCTCTAGGATAGTGCTTTTTAGGACTTTTTCAATGGCATCGAAAAACAAATCTTGGTCAATGCTTGAAGGTGTTAGGATTAAAGACAGCCATAATTGCTGCGCATTGTTCCACTGATTGAAGGCATCAGAATCATGCCCGACTAGAAATATTTTTTGTTTGAAAGTTAAATCAGATTCCAGTTTAATGGGTGCACTAAAATTTTGCAACCATGAGGGTGTTGGTTCTGAATCTATATTGTCAAAGGTAAATACTTGCGCCTTGTCTTTAACGGTTAATACGCCACTTTCAAGTTCAGCGCCATTATCATCAAGCAGTGCAAATTTAAGCGGGAAAAAATAGTCACATTGCGAATGCTGGCTAATGGACACTTTAAACGTTTTATCATTTTGATTATAGTTAGAAGTAATGCTAACTTTGGGCGTACCAGACTGCGAATACCAATACATAAATTGACTAAAATCAAAATTATTGGCATCACTCATACTTTGAATAAAATCATCAATAGTGACGGCATCACCATCAAATCGCTGAACATATAATTGCATGCCTTTTTGAAACCCCGCCTCGCCTAGAAATGTATGCACCATGCGAATAATTTCTGCGCCTTTTTCATAAACAGTTAGGGTGTAAAAATTATTCATCTCAATATAATGCTCTGGTCTGACTGGATGTTGCATTGGACCCATGTCTTCTGCAAATTGCAAGGTGCGTAAGGCATTCACGTCTTCAATGCGTTTGATAGAACGCGCGTGTAAATCTGAGGTAAATTCTTGATCCCTAAAAACTGTTAAACCTTCTTTTAAACTAAGCTGAAACCAATCCCTACAAGTGACTCTGTTGCCTGTCCAATTATGAAAATACTCATGACCAATCACTGCTTCAATATCAATAAAATCTTTATCCGTTGCTGTATCTGGGCTGGCTAATACGTAAGTGGCATTAAAAATATTCAGCCCTTTATTTTCCATTGCACCCATATTGAAATCATCAACGGCTACAATCATATAAATATCTAAATCATATTCAAGTCCAAAGCGTTTTTCTTCCCAAGCAAATGAACGTTTTAGTGCTGCCATGGCAAACTGGGTTTTATGAATATTATGCGCTTGAACATAAATTCTTAATGCCACTTCATTGCCTGATAATGTAGTGTAAGTGTCTTCTTTAAGTGCAAAATCACCTGCCACTAAAGCAAACAAATAACAAGGCTTTGGCGTAGGGTCATGCCAAGTCACGCCGCCATTTATTTGCTCAATTAAATTGCCATTACTGAGCAATATTGGATATTTTTGTTTATCGGCTTTAATGTGTGTGGTAAACACACTTAACACATCGGGTCTGTCTAAATAATAGGTAATTTGCCTGAAACCATGCGCCTCACACTGCGTACAAAAATTGCCACTAGATTGATACAAGCCATTGAGGCTGGTGTTTTTTTCTGGGTGAATGCGGTTCTTAATCTGTAAAATAAACTCATCAGCAAGGTTGTTGATCTCAAGCCCTTGTTTAGCTAAATTGTAATCAGGCTTGGCTTTATCAACTAGAATAGAAATCAATTCAAGGTCAATGCCATCTAAAAACAAAGTGTTGGTTTTTTTGCTGGACTTTGGGTTTTTATAAAAACCAATCTTAGAAGTAACGATGGTTTGCGTTTCAGTTAAATCAAATTCAAGTTCTGTGGTGCGAATTAAATACTCACTAGGTGTGTAGTCTTTGCGATAAATAGGCTGTGGTTTATTCATTTTGTTAAAAATTTAGAGGCTATGTTTCCAAGTGTTTTATTAACATAATTAAGTAACGGTGTGTGTAGTCCAAACGCTAAAGTCGTTGTGGCAATGCTAATACCGCCAACCATAACATCACTAAACCAATGAGCACTAGCGATCAATCTTGGTATGGAAAAAACCAAAACAATCATAAAAACGAGCCAGCGCCATCGATTGCGAACAAAAAATAAGCAATACCCAAGCCAAGTAAACAAAACCGCAGCGTGGTCTCCTGGAAAACTATTTGCAGACATGTCTTTTAAGCCCAAACTGGGATACATTGAAGACAAGCGAAGCGCCGAGTCTACAACCAGTGTAGGGCTTTTTCTGCCTAAATTTGCATACTCCGCATATAGATTCATCAACTCACGTATCAGCAACATTAGAACCAGCAAAGTAACAAAGCCAATCAACCCCATCATTTTGTGTTTATTTTTAAATAAAACATCATCAAAGCAAAAAAACAACCCAATTAAAAACAGCGGAATAAGGTCAGCAATCCGAACGCTGAGTATTGCCCAAAAGCCGCTCCACATTGGATGAAATTCTATCAGTGATTGATTAAGTGCAATAAACATCTGGTGGTCTAAATAATGCCAATATTCTTGAGTGATAACATTGCGCCAACTAAATAGCAACAGCAGAGAAATAAAGTTAAGAATGAAAAAAGGTTTAGATTGGAATTGATGTGTATTCATAAAATTAATAACAATAAAAACACGCCTAAAGTTAATCTATAAATCACAAACGGCATCATGCCAATCGTATCTATTAACTTGATAAAAAAAACAATGGTTGCATAAGCACTAATTGCTGAAACCACAAAGCCCAAGGCTAATAAACTAACATTAACCAATTGCGTCTGATGATATAAATCAATCAATATAAGCACTGATGATAGGGCAATCACAGGAATGGATAATAAAAATGCAAATTGTATTGATAATTTCCTAGACAGCCCCAGCAACATACAAGCCGTGATTGTTATTCCTGACCTAGAGGTTCCTGGAATTAATGCCAAAGTCTGCATCACACCAACAAAGCCAATATCTGCCCAACTAATTGTATTTTTTGGATTTTTATTTCTATGATTAAACCAACTGGAAAATCCTAAAAGCACACCAAACACTAGTGTTGCATAGGCAATAACCTCTACTGAGCGCAAATCAGTTGCAATATAATCTTCAAATATCACGCCAGCCAACCCTATTGGAATAGTGCCTAACAACACGCCCCATGCTAATTTTGACTGACCAGTGGTTTGGCATTTAATTATTGAATGATAAAAATCAAAAGACAAACGCTTAATCATTGTTTGATAATAAAATATCACCGCACTTAAAGTGCCCATATGTACCACCACATCAAACGCCAAACCTTGGTCAGCCCAATTGGTTAGTTTTGGTACTAAAATTAAATGGGCTGAAGAAGAAATGGGCAAAAACTCACTTAAACCTTGAACCAATGCTAAAACGATTGTTTGAAAAATATCCATATTGTATAAAAACCTCTTACAATTTAGCGCTCAGGTCTTGTTCAACAAATCCCATTAATTTTACTGATATATTTTTACTTAAAGCCAACACCTTAAAACTCTCGCCCATTGCACTGGGTAAAACCAGTTGCTTAACTTGTTGTGCTAAATTAATGCGTTTATCTTCATCTAGTTGTTCAAGCAAATACTCATCAATACCCAATGAAATCAAAAACAACGCCTGTGTCGCATAACCACTAATTTTAAAACCACTAACACTTGCCTGATCAGCAATATCAGAAAAATTAACCGATGTGGTAATGTCTTGCTCGCCAATGTTTATAAACGGATCGTCACTAGCTTTGTGTTGATGATAACACCTGAGCGTGCCTTCAAAACGCTGCGGATGAAAATATTCCTCTCGCCCCATACCATAATCAATCAACAGTACTAATCCCTTATCAACGCTGCTATACAAACTATCAATCCATGCCATGGCTCGAAGATTAACCTCAGTGGTATAACCATTCATCAGTTTTACATCCACGCTGGGTGTGGGTGTAAATTGGGTTGTCAACTGTTGCCAGATAAAATTTTCATCAAAACCAACGCCCAATTCATAAAATTGATTATTTTTGTAAATAAGACGCTTTGCAGGCATGGCGTCCAAAACCTCATTGGCAATCACCACGCCAGAAAAATCTGTTGGCAGTTCATCAAGCCAAACCACCCTGTCCATTAATTCTGGTAGTACCTTGTTAATGGTTTGTGCTTGTCTGTGTTTAAGTTCGCCACTTAACTCTAAAATATAATACTTCTTGGGCAAACTGTTTAGTTTTCCTAGCTCAAAAAGTATCTGAGTGGCAAGAACACCACTTCCTGCGCCAAACTCTAAAATATCATTAGTACCATTTAACACCTGCGCACATTGACGAGCCAAACAAAACCCAAACAAATCTGAAGTTTCTGGTGCGGTAATAAAATCACCCTTTTCGCCAAATTTTTCCAAACCCGATCGATAATAACCCAATGTAGGGTGATAAAGTGCCAAATCCATAAATTCATCAAAACCTATGGGGCTAGCATTCTGTACAATGGTGTTTTTAATAATTTGTTCAAGACTCATTGGGCGTATTTTATATGAAAACAGCACTCGTCACAGGTGGAGCGCATAGAATTGGTGCGCAAATTTGCCGCACTTTACATAGGAATGATTATCATGTAATCATTCATTATAGACATTCATCCCAAACTGCTAAAAACTTGGCAAATGAACTTAATAACATTCGTCAAAATTCTGCCAGTACTTTACCAGCTGAATTATCCAACATTCAAGCAGTAAACAAACTTTGCGATGCCATCAAATCGCTTAATCTTTTAATTAATAATGCGTCAGTTTTCTACCCAACACCCATTAACGAATTAAACCAACATGACTATCAATCCATTATGGATACCAATGTTATGGCACCTTTATTTTTATCCAGTGCTTTAAGTGATAAATTGGCTCAAAATCAAGGCTGCATTATTAATATTGTGGACATTCACAGCGAGCGCCCTTTAAAAAATCATGCAATTTATAACATTTCTAAAGCAGCCATTGCCATGATAACCAAAACATTAGCTAAAGAATTAGCACCTAATGTTCGTGTCTGTGGCGTATCTCCTGGCTCAATTCTATGGCCAAAAAATGCTGCCGAACTTGACCAAGTTCAAAAAGACAAAATGCTTAAAAAAATTGCACTTAAAAAACAAGGCAGCGCACAAGATATTTCCGATACTGTTTTATTTTTAGCCAATTCTACCTACATTACCGGGCAAATTATTAATGTTGATGGCGGTCGCACACTTAATCAATAAAAATCCTTGATAAATATCATACTATTTTTGTGATATAGTCCGAAAAATTGATGTTTAAATGTCCATCAACTAAAAAGATTTTTCAAATATTTTTAGTGCCAAAAATAAATACCACGAGACCTTTACATAACTCACAATCTCTCATTTTCATTTCAACTTGTACAATTTTTTAAATCTAGCCTTAGCCATGTTAAGACAAGATTTAAGAAAATCACCCATTGAATAAAGATTGTCATTTTTCTAATCATTCCTATTTATGCAAAGGACTCTATTAATTAAAAAAATTAAATCAATTCGCCATCATAGTTTTCAATACCCAGGTTGTTATTCACACCTTTAATGGTTGGATGATTAACTTTGGTTAAATTAAGATGCTTTTGTTTGCGCAAATAATCTGCTGCCACATCCCACATTAAACGACCATTGCCAACGCTACTTACTTGCGCCCAGCCTGATACCTTGTAAGATTTGTTCGCATCAATAGGTGTACCCTCATCATCTTTCATATTACTAATACGTTGGCCAAGGCCTAAAACTGGGTCAATCGTATAATTCATGCCACCCATACGCACCATGTCGCCACCTGATTGTAAATAGGGGTCTTGTACAAATAAGTTCTCAGCAATGCCTTCTAAGATTTCCTTAAGTTGCGAGCCTTTTAACTCACTCACGTAAGTTTCGCCATAGGTCATTGAGGTGTTGGTCATTAAATCTTCCATGGTCACGTCATGACCTGCTAGCACGCTTGTACCCCAACGCACGCCTGCTGACATGGCAAAGTCTGCATTATGCTCCTGACGTAATGAATTAACCAAAACTTGATCCCAAGTGCCCATAAAATTACCACGACGATATAAAGTTTGCTCGGTTGTGCATAGTTTTTCTGTCAAAATTGCATCATAGGTTTTGCCGACACGATCAGGGTTATTTGACATCTCAGCACTACGCGCTTCAACAACATTCTTGTCATATTTGGTTTGACGCATTTTGTTAATATATGACACCATTGTCGCATCAGGCTTAATAAAATTGGTCAAAATTGGTAACATCTTATATTCATAACCAATCACTTTATGATCTTTAATATTTAAATCCATCACACCAATATACTTACCAGAGCAACCTGCATTGGTAACAACAGTCACGCCACCTGCATTTTTAACTTCAACTGGCTTGGGCATACCATCATGCGTATGACCACCAAAAATTGCATCAATACCACTAATACGTGATGCCATCTTAATATCGACATCCATGCCATTATGCGAAATTATAATGATGGCATCTGGCTTCTCATTTTCACGAATATCAGCAACCAACTCGTTCATTTCATCCTCACGCAAGTCAAACGACCAATCTGGGAAGAAATATTTTTGCGGATTGGCGTTTGATGTTCTTGGAAACGCTTGACCAATCACCGCAATGCGATGTCCACCGACATTTTTAATCACGTAAGGTTTAAATGGCAACCCCTCATCCTCATCAAACAAACCATTGCCACCATACTTTTCAGTCATGGTGATGTATTCATCGCCCATTAATGCATCTTCTATAATGCGTACATTTTGACCTAGAAAATCACCCTTAAAAAAGCCGATATTCTTTAGTGTTTCTTCTTCTTTATAAGTAAATTCCCAATGTCCGACCATGACATCCACCCCTAAAATATTACACGCTTCAACCATATCAGCGCCACGTGTCCAAAGTGAAGTGCCTGAACCTTGCCAAGTATCACCACCATCTAAAGTTAGTGTGTTTTGCACGCCACCTGCACTTTCACGCAATGAATCTAGCACAGTCTTAATTTGACCAAAACCACCTGTTTTTCCGTATTTAGCCGCCAAATCTTCAAAGTTATTATAAGTAAAAGCATACGCATCAACTGAACCTGCCTTAACGCCAATTTTCTTAAGCAAATTGTTACCCACAACATGTGGCAACCGCCCAAAACTGGGGCCAAAACCTAGATTAACATTCGGCTCACGAAAATAATTAGGCAGTAAATTACCATGTGTATCAGTGATATGCAAAATACGGGCATTGCCTGTTTTTGCTACCTCGTATCGATTATCTTGAGAATACAGTTTGTCTTTATCATTGCCACAACCACTAACCAAACCTGCCACTGAACCAGCACTCAATACTTTAATAAAATCTCGTCGTGTTAACGCCATACCACTCCTAGAAAACTATTTGTTAAATAAAATAACCAAAATTTTAACTGATTTTTACTAAAAAAGACACACCGACCAAAGCAACATCTTCGTTCAAAATCAAGAAAAAAATATCAATCAAATGTGAAGTATATAACTAAAAGTTAAATAAATGAAAGAAACTTTATAAAGAAACATTGATAGAGTCCTTTGCATCATTGCGGATGATTAACAAAATGACAGATTTTATTAACTTGGGTATTTTTTAAATTCACGCCCACAGGGCTAAGGATGTTTTTAAAAAGCCTCCATGTTGATGAAGGGTGGTGCCTTAGTGATTATTCATAATGATGCAAAGGTCTCTGATAGTGTTGTGATTCACTTTGGCATAACTAACAAAAAATCTTATAATACCGACATGAATATTTCTCAACTATTGACCAACATTACACCGACCAAAATTGACATAGAAGTACAAGGCTTATGCCTAAATACTCAAAGTGCACAAATTGGTGATTTATTTATTGCACTTAAAGGGCAGTCAGCACATGGTATTGATTATATTGACCAAGCCATAGATAAAGGCTGTGTTGCAGTGTTGGTCGACTCAGAAGATATAGAGTGTGCCTTGCCAACTATTCGTATTGACTATCTATCTGAACATTTACAAACATTGGCAAATACTTTCTATAACAACGCCACGCAAGTTAATGTGATTGGCATTACAGGCACGAACGGCAAAACTTCAGTGGCTTGTTTTATCTCGCAGTTATTAACCAAACTTGGTGTGAAAAATGGCTTAATTGGCACTTTGGGCATGACTCACAGCAAGCAACCTTGCTTTAATACAACGCCAGATATTTTGACACTTTACCGAGTATTACATCATTATCACCAACAAGATATTCACCACGTTGTGCTTGAGGTGTCTTCACATGCGCTTGCTCAAGATAGAATTGCTGGACTTAATATTAAACAAGCAGTGTTTACCAATCTTACCCAAGATCATCTTGATTATCATCACACACTTGATGAATATCAAGCAACCAAGCAAAAATTATTCGCCCTTGACTGTGTTGAATCCGTTATTCTTAATGAAGACGACAATTGTTACGAACATTTTCTAAAGATTGCCAAAGGCAAAAAGCAAATCAGCTATTCTCTGAGTGATTTTGACGCAATCAAAACCATTGAGCAAGGCTTTTTAGTGCAGTTAGACCATTATGTTTTTGAAATCCCGTTTTTGGGTGCGTTTAATTTGCTGAACGTTTTAGCAGCATTAAGCAGTGTTAAAGCACTTGGATTTAAACGCAATGATATTATCCCGCTACTACACAAACTCACGCCACCATCTGGCAGAATGCAGAAAATTGACTCTCATCTTGCTTGGATAGATTACGCCCACACGCCTGATGCTATTGAGAACGCCATTACCACTTTGCAAAAACACCATCCAAACTTTAAAATTCGCCTTGTCTTTGGCTGTGGTGGCAATCGAGACAAAAACAAACGTGCAAAAATGGGTAAAATTGCCTCAAAACTAGCAGATACCATTATTTTAACCAACGACAACCCGCGCAACGAAGACCCAAAAACCATTATTAATGATATCTTAAGTGGCATTGACGACAGTTATGAATTAGATATTATTGAAGACAGACGGCTCGCCATCGAAACGGCGATGACAACACTTAAAGAAAATGAATGTTTACTCATTGCTGGCAAAGGACATGAAACCACGCAACAATTCAAAGATAGAACCATTGATTTAAACGACATTGACATCGCCAAACATGTAAAATAATTTACACTTTATGGCTTATAACCGTTAAAAAATATAAATTAAGGAGACTTTTAATGGTTATCATGGTTATAATAGTAAAATTATGGCGAAAATATCTAAAGTCTTTGAAAATATTCAACGCTTACGCAAGCGTTATTACCTAGCGTTCCAAGGCAGGCAATCATTATTAGATTTAATCTCAGAAACTGAAGTTGGCGATCAGGTTTATAACTCAAATGCAATTGAAAACTCCACACTTACCCTTGGCGACACTGAGAAGGTTTTATTACAAATTGACTTAGATAAATATATTTCTGAGCGAGAGTTGTTTGAAGCAAAAAATCTTGCCAGAGTGGTAACCTATATCAACAAAAAAGCCACGCAATCTGAACTAAATTTAGAGACAATTTTATTATTACACCAAATGTTACTGGCAAATATTGATGATGATTTTGCTGGTAGATGGCGACAAAAAGACGAATGGGTGCGTGTTGGTAATCACATTGCCATTGCCCCTGAACAAATTGTCGCCAAATTGCACAAAATATTGGCTCATTATTTTGCCACAAATAATGAGCATATTATTAAACGTATTGCCCTATTTCACCTAAATTTTGAGCAAATTCACCCATTTATTGATGGTAATGGGCGGATTGGCAGAGTGCTAAATAATTACTTACTGATGCGTGATGGCTTTGTGCCGATTAACATTAAATTTATTGATAGAGCAGATTATTACACCGCCTTTAATGAATTTAACGAGGCTGGAAAAAGCAAAATTATGGAGGGCATTATTGGCAAAGCACTCACCAATAGTTATCACAAACGCTTGGCATATTTAGAGGGCAAAGAGATTATATCCTTAGCAGATTATGGCAAAAAAAATAAAATCTCACACTCTAATTTAATCAACAAAGCCAAACGCCAAACCATTGAAGCCTTCTCAGAAAAAGGTCAATGGAAGATTGGTCATTAAAACCACCTACTGATGTCAAACTCTATTTTTCCAGTAATTTGGACTCCTATTTGGTTGTCTTACTACCCATATTAACTATCTCGTTTTTTATTAATCATCCATAATTATACAAAGGCCTCTAAAAATTTTCAAATTTTGCAAATAGATGTTTGTTGTTTCTTTGAAGACGTTTTATAATGGGGCGAACTCATCATAAACCTTCATGCTACAAACGACCACAAGCACTATTGCCCAAGTATTAAAAACAAGTTGCTCTATCAATGTTGAATTTAAAGGCGTTTGTACTGACACACGAAAACGCATGGATGGTGCATTATTTCTAGCCTTGGTTGGCAACAACTTTGATGCACATAACTACATTGACCAAGCCCAAAAAATGGGTGCAGTGGCAATTATTGCTAACAAACCTGGAGATAGTCAGTTGCCAACATTAGTGGTGAATGACACACAAGTTGCACTGAGTACGATTGCCCGTTGGCATCTTCACAACATCAAGCCTATTGTTGTTGCTATTACGGGTAGTAATGGCAAAACCACAACCAAAAATATGCTGGCAAATATCCTAAATTTACAAGCGTCAACGCTAAAAACTCAAGGTAATTTGAATAATCATTTGGGCGTGCCAATGACTTTACTAGCACTAGAAAAACAACACCAATATGCAGTGATTGAAATGGGTGCTAATCATTTGGGTGAAATTGCACATTTGCGTGAAATGGTTAATCCTGATATTGCCATTGTAACCAATACGTTTGATGCACATATTGGCGAATTTGGTGGGTTTGATAATTTGGTCAAAGCCAAGGGCGAGATTTATACTCAACATTCAAAAAATATTGTCAGCACTGCAGCGAACTTTAGCGGTGATATTAGTTTCACACCCACGTTCAGCGTGGGCGTGAAAGGGGATATTTTTGCTGATAATATCAAGAATAATAGCTTTGATTTAAATATTCATCAGCAAAAAATCCCAATCACCCTTAGCTTGATTGGCACGCATAACATTGACAATGCCCTAGCAGCCAGTGCCTGTGCTTATGCATTAGGGATTGATATTAATTTAATCAAACAAGGCTTGGAAGCAACCAAGGTAGAACACGGCAGGCTAGAGATTATCAACACCAAACAATTTAGAATCATTGATGACACTTACAATGCCAGTCCACACTCTATTACTGCCGCCCTTAAAACATTACAAGATTTTTCTGGAGAAAAAATTGTCGTACTTGGTGCCATGGGAGAATTAGGCGGCGATTCAGAAGCACTGCACTTTAAAATCGGTCAATTAGCCAAAAAATCTGCCGACACTTTTTATTGCTATGGCAAGATGGCACAATACTACCGTGGCATTCACTTTGACAGCAAACAACAATTAGCCAACCACTTATTAGCCAACCATACCAATGCCACTATATTAATCAAAGGCTCAAGAACGGCAAAGCTGGATAAGTTGGTTGATTTACTAAAAAATAAACTCAATTCACCTTGACCTTTAATGCAAATATAGCGATAATAACGCCCTTGATGCGCTCGTAGCTCAATTGGATAGAGTACTCGGCTACGAACCGAGCGGTTGCAGGTTCAACTCCTGCCGAGCGCGCCATATCTTTTTTTAACGCTTGTCATAATAACCAACCTATGACCACAATTCCAAACATTCTAACCCTGTCAAGAATTTTTCTAATTCCAGTGTTTGTAAGTTTGTATTATTTTCAGCCTGCCTATTCCACAACACCTGTGTTTACTTGGATTAATTTCTTGCTTACGGGCACTTACGCACTCATCAGTGCAACCGATTATTTTGATGGTCACTTAGCAAGAAAACTTAATATGACCTCGCAATTCGGTGCTTTTTTAGACCCTGTTGCAGATAAACTTATGGTCTCCACTGCACTCATTCTCTTAGTGGACTTCTACCCAACTGACACACATTGGTATATTAGCGTTTGTGCGCTTATTATTATTTCACGTGAAATCCTAGTCTCAGCACTTAGAGAATGGATGGGGACTATTGGACAAAGATCAAATGTCAATGTTTCTTGGATGGGCAAAATAAAGACCTTCGTACAAATATTTGCCATTTTATTTTTGTTATATCAACAACCTTTTTTTGGACTACCGAGTTCTGAAATCGGTGTTACTTTATTATTAATAGCAACTTTTTTAACCTTATGGTCTGGATTTATTTATCTAAAAAAAGGGCGCAAAACTTTTAATAATTAATGCCAAATCTGACTTGACTATTATCTAAAAAACACTATAATCTATCACCTATGCGGGAATAGCTCAGCTGGTAGAGCATCACGTTGCCAACGTGAATGTCGCGAGTTCGAATCTCGTTTCCCGCTCCAAATTCAAAGACCTGTTCTTTTCCCAAAAAAGGATGAACACAGGTTTTTTTATCGCTTTTGCAAGTATCAAACATGGCTGGGTAGCAAAGCGGTTATGCAGGGGCCTGCAAAGCCTTACAGACCGGTTCAACTCCGGTCCCAGCCTCCACATACAAAAACCCCGATTAAATATTAAATTCAGTTTTTATAAATCTTATATGGACTACTACTTTAGTGCCTTAAGGCGCAAACGCAATGCATTGAGCTTGATAAATCCTGCGGCATCTTTTTGATTATATGCGCCTTTATCATCTTCAAAAGTGGCGATTTTTTCGCTGAATAGGCTATCCTTAGATTGTCGACCTACAACAGTAACATTGCCTTTGTAAAACTTAAGGCGAACAATGCCATTGACCATTTCTTGAGTGTTGTCAATGGCGACTTGTAGCATTTCACGTTCTGGCGCAAACCAAAAACCGTTATAAACCATCTCGGCATATTTAGGCATGAGTTCATCTTTAAGATGTGCTGCTGCGCGGTCAAGCGTGAGTGATTCCATGGCACGATGTGCCTTTAACATAACAGTGCCTGCAGGTGTTTCATAACAGCCACGAGACTTCATGCCCACAAAACGATTTTCAACAATATCATCACGACCAATGCCGTGCGCACCTGCACGTTTGTTTAAATCTTCCATCACCGAAGCGGGACTCATTAATTTGCCATTAATAGCGGTAATGTCACCTTTTTTAAAAGTAATTTCAACGTATTCCGCTTTATCAGGTGCATTTTCAGGTGAGACTGTCCAACGCCACATGTCTTCTTCAGGCTCCGCCCAAGGGTCTTCTAAAATATCACCTTCGTAAGAAATGTGCAATAAATTTGCATCCATTGAATAAGGGGATTTTTTTGATTGTTTTTTATAATCAATCTCAATACCGTGCTTGTGTGCATAATCCATTAAACTTTCACGCGAGGACAAATCCCATTCACGCCATGGTGCAATCACTTGAATATCTGCATCCAGCGCATAAGCATTCAACTCAAATCGAACTTGATCATTGCCCTTACCTGTTGCGCCGTGGCTGATTGCATCTGCGCCCACTTGTTGGGCAATCTCTACTAAGTGTTTAGAAATAAGTGGACGAGCAATGGAAGTGCCTAATAAATATTCACCTTCATAAATGGCATTGGCACGAAACATCGGAAAAACAAAATCACGTGCAAATTCTTCACGCAAATCTTTAATATAAATCTCTTTAACGCCTGCAGCTTTTGCCTTGGCACGTGCGGGTTCTACTTCTTCACCTTGACCAATATCAGCCGTAAAAGTAACCACTTCACATTGATAAGTGTCTTGTAGCCATTTAACAATAATGCTTGTGTCCAGTCCACCTGAATAGGCAAGTACGACTTTATTTATGTTTGCTTTGTTCATATTTTTTTATTATATATCAATGTTTTACTTAAAAGTATTTGGTTTTTTTGATTCAGCACTTCAACTCTCCACTTTCCTGTCCACGTATGCCAAATATTTTTACTTGACCATACACGCCAGCGTTTGCCTTTGATGTTAAAACTGATTTGGGCTTTAACCTTGCCTTTGCTTTCGCCTGTAGGGGTGTAAATCCAACGGTGTGTAATTTTATCACCTGTTAAATAGCGAATATTGGTGAAAAAATAGACTTTACTTAAAGTGTTGTCCGCTTCTGTGATGATCTCAATGGGTGTTCTATTTTCAACCGATTTGGCAAAAACAGCACTTGATATATGTTCATGTGGCCAACTTGCTAAAGCAATATTGGCTAAAAATCCTAACAGTAATAATGTATATTTTTTCATCACTTCACCCAATCAATGATATGTAAATCAATCTCATATTCATCCACTTCGCTATCTAAAAAAGTGCGTCCACGTATGGAAACACCCGATAAATGCACAGTTTCTATATCGCCACTAACCAGTGGATGCCACTCAAACAATGGCTTTTTCTCATGCAAAAGTCGATAGGCACACGTACTTGGTAGCCAGTTAAATTTATTACCCCAATCTGGGCTAATGGTTAAACAATTTGGCACTAATTGTTGGCGCACTTCATAATGCGGACATTGGCAACTTTGCTCGTCTATATAGTGACAGACCACATCCGTAAAATAAATATCGCCCGTGTCTTCGTCCTCAAGCTTGTGCAAACAACAACACCCACAATTATCGCATAAAGACTCCCACTGCGTACGTGTCATATCTTCTAATGTTGTATTTTCCCAAAAATTTGAAATGCTGATTGTCATTAGAAAATTTATAAATTAGCAATTAAATATAACAAAATTAGCTTGCCATCTTGACTGCCCTTGCGCGTTGTGATACTTGACCAATAATAGGCTTTATCATAATTTATTTGTACACCAGCACCTTTCATATACATGATGGCTAGAGCATTTTGCGATTGAGTAATGCCTTGGTTGGCAGACTGGCGCATGAGTATAAATGCCACTCTATTATCTTTAGGTACAACCTCGCCCTTAGCATAAAGCACACTCAAATTATATTGAGCAATAGGGTCGCCCTGCTCGACACTGGCAAGCAACGTTTCCAAACTAACACTTGATTTAGTATTATGGCTAAGCGATTTGGCAATTTCATCTTGATTGGGAATAAGAGGGATCGTGTTGTCAAATAATTGCTGGTTTAAATTAAAATCAACAATAGGCAAAGGAGTAATCGGCTGCCACGGCATCTTCGCCATGATTGGTTCAATAATAACTACTGGCTTGGTAATATTTGCAATGTTTTGAATGTTGCTTTTTTCTTGCTTATTCTGCACTGCTTGTTGTGGTTTAAATGATAATTTTTTTAACAATTTAACCGCTGATGTATTGTTTTGATTAGCCGCCAATTCTGAATAATAGGTTGCTTCTTTAGCCATATCCTGATTAAAAAAACTTTTGCCTAATTGATATTGAGCTTTAGCATATCCTGCCTTTGCCGCTTTAAATAAATAAGTTTTGGCTAACATCTCGTCCTTAGCCACAACATCACCTTTGTTATAAATCAAATACAATTGATACTGTGACACTTGATGACCTTTTGCTGATAAATCAAGCAACGAGTCTAAAGCTTTTTTAACATTTTTTTCAACACCATCACCTGTCAATTGCAATAATGCCAAATGATAATGCGCTTCTGGATGACCTTGTTGAGCTGCTTTTTCATACCAATATAGCGCTTGTTTTAAATCTTTACCAACACCTATGCCATAATAATACCCATTAGCCACATTAAATTGCGCACTTGCATAATTTTGCTCAGCCACTTGAAAATACCAATAAAAAGCCAATTTATCATCTTTTGTTACATTAATGCCGTTGTGATACATATTCGCCAAACTAAATTGCGACCTAGCATCGCCACGCTTGGCTGATGTTTTTAATTTAGTTAGTAGCTGTTCGGCAGACAATGGCATGTCTAATTGAGGTGTGTCTAATTGTTGCTGTATGACTTGATTATCATTAATGGGTTGTAGAACTTGCAACGCCTGTATTGGCAAAGAAAATAAAAGAATAAGATAGATAAATTTAGTCATAAGTTTGTTTTACCAATTAAAATTATTTCTATTTTAATCTGAGTTCAACTAATTTGTGCTAATAATCTATCAACGCCTATCGCCACACCAGCACACTGAGGCAAAGGCTTGTTAAATTTGGATAAAAATAACGTGTCAATCTGTAGTATAGGCTTGCCAAGTTGCTTGCGTTTAGCGATTTCACGCATAAAGACTTGCTGATACTCGCCCTTAGTTTGCAACTCATCATAGCCATTTGCCACTTCAATGCCATTTAAATACAACTCAAAACGATGTGCTACTTGGTGTTCAGTTTTGGCAAGTGCAGATTGCGACCTAGGGTAATCATAAATAAAACACAGGGGTAGATTTTTTAACTTCGGCTCAATTAGATGCACAAAAAGCAACATTTGCAACTCTTCAATCCAAGCAAAATCAGTACTTAATCCTAATTTTAGGGCGATTACTTTAAGTGAAGCAAAATCAGTATTCAAAATATCAATGTCCGCATATTGACTAAAAACTTGCGCATAGGACAGTTGATACACTTTGTCTTGAATGCCTAATATTTGCAACAAATTAACCATATCAGCCATTAACTGATGAACATCAAAACCCAAGCGATAGTATTCAAGCAAAGTAAACTCATTAGAATTGCACTCACCGTATTCGTTATCACGAAACACTTGGCAAATTTGATAAATATCCCCACTACCTTGCACCAACAGTTTTTTCATTTCCAACTCTGGGGAAGTATGTAGATATTGGGTGCTTTGCATACCAATATTAGCATTAATATTCAATGAAATGCTGTCAATATAAACATCACTCGTTGGTGTGTTTAGCAGTGTTGGCGTTTGAACTTCTAAGACTGCTTGTTGCTCAAAGAACCGTCTAATCTTTTGAATAACTCGCTGTCTTTTAATCAATACATTTCGCATCACAAGCAAAAAAACGGACAAGGCTCGTTCCAAAGAATTTTAGGTCATAGGAGACTACTGCATTAACCCAGTGCGACTTAGAGCATACAGAAAATAGTGCATTTTTCATCCAAAAATGAGGGTAATAGTCAACTATTTGATGAGTTTTTAGGTGGAAAAGGTGTTGTTTTATGTGTTTCATAAGTCGTGATGGATTAGCAGTAGTCTCTATAGATGGCTGAGACAATACTATGCGCGTCCTGCATATTCATTGGTGCGTGTATCTACTTTAATCTTATCACCGATGTCAACAAAAAGAGGCACTTGCACCACAGCACCTGTACTCATGGTTGCTGGCTTGCCACCTGTGCCTGCCGTGTCGCCTTTTAAGCCTGGATCGGTATCAAGCACTTCAAGAATAACGTGATTAGGCGGGGTCACTGAAATAGGGTTATCATTCCAAAGTGTCACCGTACAAATATCTTGCTCAACCAAATAATTCTTAGCATCACTCATATAAGTGCCATCAATGGCATATTGCTCAAATGAGTTTGGATCCATAAAATGCCACGCACTGCCATCGTTATAAAGATATTGTAAATCTAATTCCATCACATCAGCACCCTCTAAAGATTCTCCAGATTTAAAGGTTTTAATCAGTATTTTTCCAGTAATTAAATCTTTAAACTTCACCCGATTAAACGCCTGACCCTTACCAGGTTTGACCATTTCGTTATTCACAATTGAACAAGGATTGCCATCCAACATAAGTTTTAAGCCGTTTTTAAATTGATTGGTAGCGTAATTTGCCATTATTAAAAGTTACGAAAATAAAACATCTTATTTTACGCAAATATCAAACCACGCCAAATTTTGTTTGTAAAATAACCCCATGCTAAAAATCAAAAACATTGACTATATTCAAAAAGAATCGCTAGAGAAACATATTGATTGCTGAACTTTAGTTGATTGATTATGGAATATTGTATTTTAAGTGGTCAAGACCCAGTTGTTTATGAAGGGACTAATATAATTATGCTGTTTGCTGGCAAATTGAATGCTAAAAAACATATAGGCTATGAAAGAAATGAAAATGTTATGATTTATAATGATTTTATAAAATATAAGTGCGATGGGTCGTTAGAGAATTTTTTTCCAAAATTGAGATTATAAATAATGAGAATTCAAGAATTAGGCAATATTTTAAAAAATAAGTATGACAATGCGTTGAAAGGTGAAAAAGTTACGCAAATTTATTTATTTGCCATTTCTCACGCAAAGGAAATACAAGAAAATAACTATCGTATTTCAGAAATTGTTAGATATTCAAATATCAGTCAATCTTTTAAAACTGAAGTATCCAAAGGCATTAAACTAGCAAAATATGTGGAAATTGAAAAAAACAACTCTTTGTTAAATGCAAAAAACTTTATAGAATTAGGACAAATATTAAAGTCAATGTATGAAAATGCTGCCGAAAAAGAAATGACAACAGCGGTGCGTTTATTTGGCATTAAATACGCATTGGAAATTAATAATTGTGAGCATTCAATTGCAACCATAACTATTGCGGCAGGGCTTTCAAAAAATTATGCTGTTGAAATATCAAAAGGTGTAAATTTGGCAAAATATGTTAAATGCAAATCAACTGTAGGTAAAGAATTTAATACCCACAAAGTTATTAACAATATGGATAAGCCAATCATTAAATCAAGATTTAAAAAATTACAAGAAACAGGATTAAAAGCGGAAACTTATTTTATAAATAATTACAATGATATTGATATATTTAAAAATGGTAAATTACAGGATGCCAGACTTTTTGGCGATGGTTATGATTTTCAAATAGATGTTGATAGTAAATTTTATTTGGCAGAAGTTAAGGGCATTAAAGAAAACAAAGGCAAGTTTAGACTAACTGAAAATGAATATCAAAAAGCATTAGAACATAAGAACGATTATATTGTTACATTGGTATTAAATTTAGACAAAATACCGAGGTTTTTACAAGTAGAAAATCCAATAAAAAACCTAAAATTTAAAGAAAGACAAATTAATGCTAAAATGATAAAAGAATATCATTTAATTGATAGCATTAGTTGACGGTAAACAAGCACAACAACTCACCCATTAGGTTTTACTTCGAAAATAAATTTGAACAGTTTTTAAACAAAAATCCTAATTATAAAAAATATTGTCAATATAAACAAAATAAAATAAATAACTCAATTGATTTGGATGTGTGGTTTGATGATAGGCAATATTTTGGAGATTTAAAAGCACATACCGTCAACACGAATATTTTAGGGAATGATAAGCAGACAGTAATTAAAGCGATTCTAAATTTTAAGAAAATATGGTATGTTGTTTTTTCTCATCATACAATTAAAGACAAAAAAGGCATAACGACTAAGTTTTGGAATCAAGCATTAAACAATAGGGGTGGTAGCAAAAAGAAAAAATTAGATAGTTATTTATCCAGAATGAAGAGTTCGGTAAAACTAAATGATTTTGTTGTTTTAGAAATTAATAACTCTAATCAAAAATATTTATCTGATTTTAAACAAGGTAAAAACAGCAACAACAATTCAAGAAATACAAAAATTTCAATCAAAAAAGCAGATATAGAGAATGATAATTTTGTAATTTACCGACAAAAACTATAAATTAATAACCTTATGCACATACACGAATACCAAGCTAAAAGATTATTTAACGATTTTAATATTCAAACGCCCAAAGGCATTCTGATTGACAAGATTACCAAGGCTAAAAGTGCTTGTGATGTGTTGAGGAGTGATGTTTGGGTGGTTAAAGCCCAAGTTCATGCAGGGGGGCGTGGCAAGGGTGGTGGGGTTGTTCTGTGTCGTAGTGTTGAGGAGGTTGAGCGTGCATCTCAGCAATTATTAGGCTCGCAACTGATTACGCCACAAACAGATTCTAAAGGATTGTTAGTTGGTCAATTATTAATTGAGGCGGGGCAAAATATTGAGCGTGAATTGTATCTTGGCTTGCTGATTGATAGACAAACGCAAAAAATCACCGTTTTGGCTTCTACTGAGGGCGGCATGGAGATTGAAAAAGTTGCCAGTGAAACGCCTGATAAAATCATTAAATTTGGCATCGATCCACTGGGCAGTTTATCTGTGCAAGATTGCACCTTGATGGCACAAAAACTAGGGCTTAATACTGAACTCACCAAACAATTTAACAATACTCTTTTGGGCTTGTATGAAATTTTTACTCAAAAAGATGTCAATTTAATTGAAATTAATCCACTTATTGTTACTCAAGAAAATCAATTATTAGCACTTGATGGCAAGATTGATTTTGATGATAATGCGCTGTATCGCCATAAAGATATTGTTGCATTGCGTGATATTTCACAAGAAGATGAAAAAGAAAGACTTGCCAGTGAATATCAACTTAACTATATCTCGCTTGATGGCAGTATTGGTTGCATGGTGAATGGTGCAGGATTGGCAATGGCAACGATGGATTTAATTGAGCATTTTGGTGGTTCGCCCGCTAATTTTTTAGACGTGGGTGGTGGCACAACTGCTGATAGGGTCGCCAAAGCTTTTGAACTGATTCAAACTGAGGCGAATGTTAAAGGTATTTTAGTAAATATTTTTGGTGGTATTGTGCGCTGTGATTTAATCGCACAAGGCATATTACAAGCCATTGAAACAGTCGGCTTAACCCTGCCAATTGTGGTACGCTTGGAAGGCACTAATGCCCCAAAAGGGTTAAACCTGCTTGATAAGTCTGAATTTAATATCCATGTAGAATCTGATTTAACCAAAGCCGCTATAAAAATTGTGGCGTTGACCAAATGAGTATTCTAATTGACAAAAATACACGCGTAATCACCCAAGGCTTTACAGGCAAACAAGGTACATTTCACTCTGAACAATCCATTGTCTATGGCACACAGTTTGTCGGTGGGGTAACACCAAATAAAGGCGGGCAGAAACACCTAAATTTACCTGTTTTTAACACAGTAGCAGGGGCAATGAATGAAACGGATGCTAATGCAAGCATGATTTACGTGCCACCCCAATTTGCTTACGCCTCAATACTTGAAGCCATTGAAGCGCAAATGCCCGTGATTGCTTGCATTACCGAAGGCATTCCCGTACAAGATATGCTTAAAATTAGAGCCATTTTAAAAACATCTGACTCAATTTTAATTGGTCCTAACTGCCCAGGTGTCATGACACCCGATGAGTGCAAATTAGGCATTATGCCTGGCAACATTCACCAAGCTGGCAGTGTTGGCGTCATATCACGCTCAGGCACACTCACTTATGAAGCCGTGCATCAAACCACTCAAGCTGGGCTTGGACAAAGCACCTGCATTGGCATTGGCGGCGACCCCATTCAAGGCATGAGTTTTATTGATTGCCTAGCCTTATTTGAAGCGGACTCACAAACCCAGTCCATCATTATGGTGGGTGAAATTGGTGGTTCGGCTGAAGAGGAAGCGGCAGAATACATCCAATCTCACGTGTCCAAGCCTGTGGTGTCTTATATTGCAGGGCTGAGCGCACCAAAAGGCAAGCGCATGGGACACGCAGGTGCAGTTATTAGTGCTGGCACTGGCAAAGCAATCGATAAAATCAACGCTTTAGAAAAAGTCGGTGTGGCAATTGCACCAACGCCTGCAACTATGGGCGAAACCTTACTTGAAGTACTGGCATGGAAAACCCCATTGTTGTCTTAGGTATCGGCGAATTAGGCAGTGTTTTGTTATGTGCTTTCATGTATTGTTGACCCCTTAGACTGATTGTGATAACTACACAACAATTCAGAATTTTCTAAAGTTGTTTTTCCACCTTTGGCATGGGGTATCACATGGTCTGCTTGATAATTTGACCAGCTTACTTTTGCTTCATTTTCGAGTTTACCCTCTCTTAAACATTCTTGACAAAAACCTTTGCCTTCTCTGTAAATAATAATTCTTTCAAGTTCTGTAAATGATCTTTTTGAGTCTTTCTCTATAAATTCCATGTTGTTTTCTTGTGAATACTCAAAAAATATTTGGCGCAAAATAATATCTCTTACTTCTAAGTCTTTCTCTCCTTGTTGTCTGCTATTACTAAAAGTCAATAAATCAGTATCTATTGTTTCATCGTATTGCTTCCAACGAGCATGAAAATAGTAAATAAATTTTCTAATATTTTCTTTGGCAATATCATCAATAACATAGTATCTATGTAAATGTCTAATCAGTAAATAAACAGAAATAATAAAATATTCAACAGACAACTCTTTTATGCCCGATGTTGCATCCAGCATAGGGTCATCTTTAAATATTTCGTAGAAAACTTTTAAAGTTTTAAGTGTGGCAATTGCCGATGGCTCATTTTCAAAATCATAATTCCCAATGCCATTATCTTGTTTATATTCCTTAATAAATTCTTCAATTTTTCTATCGCTCAAATCAGTATAACCTTGACTTCGTTCAATCATTAGAAATCTAGCCATAAATTGAAGATGTTTCATGCGTGTGTTATCTACATTCAAAAGTGAGAAAAACGGTTTTTTATCTGGGTTGTTGTCTACTGGTTTGTAACCTTCATATAATTTAAAGATTCCCCTTGTTGGAGTCTCCAAAATATGTCAGTTGCAATAATTTGATGGGTTGCATTCTTTGGATTATCAATATCTTTTATGATATCTGCTTGATATTTTAACTCTCTATCAATAAACTTTCTTATATCTACGTCCAAATCTTTATAAAAAAGACCTGGTAATTTTTCATTTAAATCAATAAGTGATTTTGGCAAGGGGTATTGATTATCGTAAAATTCTTGAACAGTAATAATTCTTTGTTGTCCATCAATAATTTCTCTTACTGTTTTATTTTCAGAGAGTCTAACCTCTCTTATTACTAGTTTGGGAATATAGTAACGGCGAAAAAGACTATCCATCAATGATTGTTTTTTATTTTTTGACCACACTGATTTTCTTTGATAAGGAGGCCTTGTTACATATTCCTCTTTATATTTAGAAAAATCTTCTATGTCAATGTCCAATGGAACTGTAATATATTCTGGTTTTGGATTAAAGGGCATTTTTGTAGTACCCCTATTGATTAAATAATTCTTCTAATACTGCACTTGATTTATAGAAATGCTTTAATTCGTTGATATCAACGATTAAAATTGGTCGGGACGACAGGATTTGAACCTGTGACCACCACACCCCCAGTGTGGTACGCTACCAAACTGCGCTACGCCCCGTGAACACAAATTTTACAAGACTCGTCTTTGTTTATTTTAATCTTTCTAAAAGAAAGATCTAGGGCGTCAATTAACATTAATTTTCCAACCAGTTGCTCACCTAAATTGAGCAAAACTTTGATAGCTTGCAAGGCTTGTAATGAGCCCATCATGCCTGCAACGGGCGATAGTATGCCATTGCTGGTACAATTCTCATCAGAACTTCCTGCAACTGAATACAAGCATTGGTAGCAAGGTTGTGTTGCCTCATAGCCTTTAAATACGGATAATTGCCCCTCAAAGCGAATAACTGCTGCTGATATTAGCGGAGTTTTTTGCACAACGCAAACTTTGTTAATTTTAAAGCGGGTGTTAAAATTATCTGTGCCATCTAAAACAACATCGGCTTTAGCCACCCAACCATTAAGATTGTCTTGATTTAGTTTTTCAATCGTGGTGACTTTGGTGTTGGGATTAATAGCGAGTATTTTGTCCTTGGCAGAATCGACTTTTTTTCTACCGATGTCGTCTGTAAAGTGGATGATTTGCCGTTGCAAATTTGACAATTCAACTTTATCAAAATCAGCAATGATTAAATGTCCAATACCAGCGGCGGCTAAATATAGGGCGCTGGGTGAGCCCAATCCACCCATGCCAATTAACAACAAAGTAGCATCTTTAAGCGTTTGTTGCCCTTCAATACTGATTTGGGGTAGTAGTATTTGGCGAGAATATCTAAGCAGTTCTTGGTCGTTCATTGGTTAAAGTATTTGGCTAGTTTGGGTGCGATTAGCATTTGGCAATAAGGTTGTGATGAATTGTTATTAAAATAGTTTTGGTGATAATTCTCAGCTGGGTAAAACACATCTAACTTTGCAACTTGCGTTACAACCTTGTTACTCATTTTATTAATCATGTCAATTGCTTGAGATTGCTGCTCATTATTGGCATAAAAAATGGCAGAACGATATTGCGTGCCATGATCGTTGCCTTGTTGGTTTGGTGTGGTTGGGTCATGAGTTTCAAAGAAAACTTCTAATAATACTTTAAAAGATATTTTGGACTCATCAAATTCAATCTTAACCACCTCAGCATGTTCTGTTGCACCTAAGCAAATATCTTGATAAGTGGGGTCAATAGTGTTGCCATTGCAATAACCAGAGGTGAGTTTAATAACCCCTTCGATGCGCTGAAAAATTGCCCCAACACACCAAAAACATCCACCAGCAAAGTAGGCTATTTGCATGTATGATTGTCCATTTTTAAATTAAAGTAGTAGTATAACTAAGTGCTAATAAAATTAGCATGTGATTAAAATCTTTCACAACTAAATAGAATTTGAATGATGATTAAAAAAATCTAATAAAAATCAATTTTGATCAAAAAAACAGCCAATATCATCGCTTTTTATTGTTTATTTTGTGGGTTTTTATTTTTAACAGTCCCAATATATTATGGATATACACTTGCCAAATTTAGTATAATTTACCCATGGTTTTAAAATTATCAAACAAAGAAATGCCCAATGCCACAAAACATAGCAACAAGCACCTTCAAAATACCCCCCCCCCCCCAGTTCTTTAGTTTCTAAACCCCTTAGAAAAACCAGCACCTTCGCAAAAACGCTTGACGAAGTCTATGCTGATAGTGCTTATGCTAACAAACAAAATGACAAAAAATACCAATTATTATTACATATCGGCTTACCAAAAACTGCAACCACCAGTTTGCAACACAATGTTCTGTATCCACTGCACCAAGAAGGCAAGATTAATTTTTTAGGTGCTGTTTTGAGTAACAGTTTGAGT
>JAUVOQ010000115.1 GCA_030599095.1 Candidatus Ruthturnera sp. | reverse complement strand
TCTGCTTAAAAACAGTCATCCCAGTCTTAAGGTTGTGACTCATGGCAATGAGTTGTGTCCTAGTCTTGTTTCTCTCTATGCCAAGGTGTCTCGCCTTGCCTAAGCCGTGATGAAGTTTAAGCAGTCCAAAAGTTCTTTCAACAATGTAGCGAATGGATGATCGTTGTTTGTTGTCTTGTTTTTGCTGTTTTGTTAAAGGCTTGTTTCTGTAGGCACGGTGCAAAACTTTGTTATTTTGCTTGCCCAGTTTTTTGTCATTTTGTTTGTTGGCGTAGGCACTATCAGCATAAACCTCACCAAGCGTTTTTATGTTGTCTTTAGTGGTTTTAATAGCCAGCAGTTTGTCAAACTCTTTTGAGTCATGCGTATTGCCTGGTGTGACAGTCATTTTTTTAACAAAGCCATCTTCATCAGTATTGGCGTGCATCTTAAAGCCGTAGGTGATTTTCTTTTTGCCATCAGCTGCTGTCTTGACATTGTAGGCGGCTTCAGGGTCTTGGGTGTTGTTGCCATCTTTGCCTTTACGCTTGCGTGATTGTTTGGCTTCAATAATAGTGGCATCAATAATGTTGATTGAGCCTAGCGAAACCATAATTGAGTTTTGCTCTAAGTGGGTGTTGATTTGTTCTAATAGTGGGTCTAGCAATTTTTCAGTATTAAGCAGTTGTCTAAAACGCCAAATAGTGGCATGATCTGGCACTGCCTCACTTAGGCTTAAATCAATAAAACGTCTGAACATTAAATCTCTAGCAATTTGCTTCTCTAGGGCTTCATCGCTGAGGTTATACCAAGCCTGAAGGATGAGAATCTTAAACATCATCAGTGGTGGGTAACTGGGTGCACCTCGCTTAGATGAATAAAGATTTGATAAGGTTTGTTCTATCTCGCTCCAATTAATGATGTTGTGGACATCATCTAGTTCTGATAAGGATTTATGCTCTACAACAAGAGAGTCTGCAAATGAGTTTTGTTGGGTGTTTTTCCAAGACATATTTAGGTTTTTATTATTGTGATTTAGATGATTGTTATTTTACCAGACTGGTAGTTTTTAGTTGATTTATGCAAAGGTCTCAACCTATTTACTGACAAACTCAATGAAAAAGGACTTATT
>JAUVOQ010000044.1 GCA_030599095.1 Candidatus Ruthturnera sp. | reverse complement strand
TTTGGTTAGCATATTTTATAAACAAAACGACCAAGAAATGATGGTTATTTTACCAAAATCTGGTTGATTTGTTTATGGTTTTTGTTGATTTTATTGTTTTAAATCAAATGGTTAAGGGGTTTTTAAGGGTTGACTAAATACTCTAATGTGTGACGCACCAAGAAAATCGCCCCAGTGTTTAGTGGATACGCTGACTTTTTTCGAAAGAACGCTATCGCTTCTTGATACACCAAACCTCCATAAATGACCTCACTCAGAACGTCCTTTGATGAGTTCATCAAGCATGGTTAAGTGCATCGCCTCAGCCATACCATCATCTAAATCTAGGGTGCTCAATTTTTTTTGGTCATTGCAACACGCAGTAAGCCTGTATTTTCATCCAACTATTTTTCAGAATCACGAATAAATGTAACACCAGATAAGACTGTGTTTGCGTGCTTCTTAGATACTGTGTTGACCCAACCACACTCTAAATCTGTTGAGTCTTCAGATAATTTGGTTACTCTGCCTAGGATAAAACAAGAGTCAACTTCTGCCATACCAGTCTTTTCTTTAATGCCTTGCGCATTAGAGGGTGCACCATCAGATAAAAACACTTTAAAGGGCGGCTTATCTTTCATTACTTGCCCTCTATCAGTGATAGGCAAGCACAACATGTGCTCTTTTATATCATCTTTTGCCTCTACAAATTCTAAAAATGAGGCGATAACCATCACTAGTTAGCAATTTTTAACAAGAATTACTAACAGATATGGCAGAAGGAGTGGGATTCGAACCCACGGTACCCAAAGGTACACACACTTTCCAAGCGTGCTCATTCGACCGCTCTGACATCCTTCCGAAAAAAATAGTTTTAATTAATAATGGCTGGTATTTCAAGGTTAGCTGATTTTCATGCCTGGCTTGGCACTAGAATCAACTGACAAAATATGAAACGACTCACCATCGCCTGCCACAAGTATCATGCCTTGTGAAATGCCAAAACGCATTTTTCTAGGCGCTAGGTTCGCAACCATAATGGTCAGTCGCCCTTCCAGTTCCTCATTTGTATAATGAGCTTTAATGCCTGCAAATACATTACGCATTTGTTGCTCGCCAATGTCTAGTGTTAATTGTAATAATTTATCAGCGCCTTCTACATTTTGGGCTTTGATGATTTTAGCAACCCGTAAATCAATTTTAGTAAAATCGTCAATTTGAATCATATTAATTTCCTTGGGTTTGTGCTGCGTGGCTACTTGCATATTTTGTTTTGAAACTTCGATAATTTTCTCAATTTTCTCATCTTCAATGCGTGACATTAGAGGCGTGAATGCATTAATTTGATGCTTGGTTAAAGGGTGTTTTAAATCCTGCCAATTAAGTGCTTTTATATTTAAAAACTCTTCAACTTGTTTTGCCATAACAGGTAATACTGGTTTAAGATAGGTCATTAACACCCTAAATAAATTAATAGCAAGTGAAGTAACGTCATGCACTTGCGCTTGTTTGGCGTCTTCTTTTGCCATTTGCCACGGCTTATGCTCATCGATATATTGATTGGCTTTATCGGCTAATTTCATAATCTCGCGCATGGCTTGATTGTAATTACGTGCTTCATAGTGTTTGGCAATACTATCGCCACAAGCAACAAACTCCTGATAAAGTTCGGGCTCAATGGTATAAGCAGATAGGTTTTTGTTAAACTTCTTAACAATAAACCCTGCACTACGTGAAGCAATATTAACCACTTTACCCACTAAATCTGAATTGACACGTTGCTTAAAGTCGGTCAAATTAAGGTCAATATCATCAATTCTAGCAGACAATTTATAGGCGTAATAATAACGCAAACATTCAGGATTAAGGTGATTAAGATAAGTTCTAGCCTGAATAAATGTGCCGCGAGATTTGCTCATTTTTTGACCATTCACGGTTAAAAACCCATGTGCAAAAATCGCACTTGGCGTGCGATAATTCGCACCCATCAACATCGCTGGCCAAAAAAGTGCGTGAAAATAAACAATGTCTTTGCCGATAAAATGATAAAGTTCAGTGTTTGAGTCTTTGTTAAAGTATTCATCAAAATCCAGATCTTGTTCGTCGCAAAGCTTTCTAAAACTCGCCATATAACCAATCGGCGCATCTAACCAAACATAGAAATATTTGCCTTCCACGCTAGGAATTTGGAAACCAAAATACGGCGCATCACGAGAAATATCCCATTGTTGTAACCCTTGCTCAAACCACTCAGATAATTTGTTGCTAACTTCATCTTGCAAGTGTCCTGCTTTGGTCCAGGCTTTAAGTTGTGCTTCAAATTGAGGCAAGTCAAAAAAATAATGCTCTGAGTCTTTGGTGATTGGGGTTGCGCCTGAAATGGCAGATTTGGCATTTTTTAGCTCTGTTGGCGAATAAGTTGCACCACAGGATTCACAATTATCACCATATTGCTCATTAGCACCACATTTAGGACAATCGCCTTTAATAAAACGATCAGGTAAAAACATTTGCTTTTCAGGATCAAATGCCTGAGAGATGGTACGTGTTTTAATAAAACCAGCGTCATTTAACTTCATATAAATATGGGCAGAAATGTCTTTATTTTCCTGACTATGAGTTGAATGATATTGGCTAAAACCAATTGAAAATTCTTTAAAATCTGCCTGATGACGCTTGCTCACACCTTTAATTAATGCCTCAGGCGTAATACCAAGCTCATCAGCTTTAAGCATAATGGGCGTGCCATGCGCATCATCTGCACAAACATAATGACACTCATTATTCATCATTTTTTGAAAACGCACCCAAATATCAGTTTGAATGTATTCTAGTAAATGCCCCAGATGAATTTCACCATTGGCATAAGGCAGCGCTGAGGTAACGAGAATTTTTCGTGATGTCATAATAGGCTTGTTAATATTAAGGTTGGTTTATATCGTTATACGATAAAATACCGCCATTTTACTTAATTGGACGTAATAGAAATGCTAGATTTAACAAACAAACAAATTGAAGATGTTTTATCCGAGGTTGTCGATATTTACACTAAGCAAGATATTGTATCTGCAAATGTCATTAGCAACATTGATATCAATAATGATAAAGTTCAAATTAACATTGAGCTTAATTACCCTGCCAATAGTTACCATGCCACCTTATCCAAAACCATTATTGATACATTGGCAAAAGCCAATATTAATAATGTTAGCGTTGATATTAAAACTAAAATTGTTAAATACACCACTCAAAAAGGAGTGGATGCGCTACCAGAAGTTAAAAATATTATTGCTGTTGCCTCAGGTAAAGGTGGTGTTGGTAAATCAACCACTGCGGTTAATTTAGCATTAGCATTACAAGCAGAAGGCGCTAAAGTTGCTATTTTAGATGCTGATATTTATGGCCCTTCTCAGCCTAGAATGTTAGGTGTTAGCAAAGCAAAACCAGAATCTAATGCTGAGGGTAAATTATTGCCCATTTTGGGTCATGGCATGCAAAGTATGTCAATCGGCTACTTAGTTGAGGAAGACAACCCTATGATTTGGCGTGGTCCTATGGTTACTCAAGCCTTAGAGCAAATGCTCAGAGATACCTTATGGCGTGGCATTGATTATATGATCATTGACTTGCCACCAGGCACAGGCGATACGCAACTTACCTTGTCGCAAAAAATCCCAGTTAGTGGCTCTGTGATTGTAACAACGCCACAAGATATCGCACTGATTGATGCTAAAAAAGGTTTAAAAATGTTCGAAAAAGTCAACATTCCTATTTTGGGTATTGTTGAAAATATGTCCCTACATATTTGCTCCAAATGTGGACACGAAGAAGCCATTTTTGGCACAGGTGGCGGTGAAACCATGGCGATTGATTCAGAGGTTGAGTTTCTAGGTGCACTCCCCTTAGAAATGAACATCCGAACTGACGTTGATGAAGGCACACCAACCGTTGCCAAAGACCCAGAAGGTAGAATAGCTGAGATTTATAAAGAAATTGCCAAAAAAGTCAGCGCCAAATTAACCCAACAATCTCGCGCCACCAATGCCTTTCCAAGTATTACCATTGAATAATACTCAATAAGTAAACATGGATTATATAGAGCGGTTTAAAGGCAGGTTTATTGGCATCATGCAATGGGATGATTGCCATACGCTGTTTGAAAAACTTCATGATAATCCCAATGATTGGTATCTATATGACACCTTAAAAGTTGCACCAAAAATGGTTGTTAATGCCAATGAATTTATTAACACGCTAAATGACATTAACAAAATCATCAAAAGTGAACACCGAGAAAGATATTGCGGTATCGTTTATACCAATGATTTAGACAAGCCTGATTTTGTCAAAATATTTCATCCAAACAATCTAGGTAAAGTTTGCGGCAATAGTGAAAATCCGCCAATACCACGATGGTTGTTATCTAAAGACAAGCCAATAGATATAGAGGCAGAACGCCAACTCAAAAAAGAACAGAACTTCTGAAACGAGCTTTTTTAAGAACGAGCCTTGCCCGTTTCTTAAGGGGCTTTTAATCCTGTAGGCAGCGAACACTATAGCCCCAAGCCTTAGAATTCTGATTATTATACATAACACCCTTTGTATCATGTAGACTATAGGTCTTATTTTGATTAAGACCATGGGGAATAATACTAGTGGAGGTCAAGAAAATCGTATTGATACTTCGGTTTCCAAAATCCCACCCTATAACACCACCAAAGTTGGCGTATGAGCCAGCTAAAAGACCCTCAAACCCACTGCCACCACCCTCTTTTAGTTGTGTTCCTGCTGTATTTATTCCCAAATAATCTTTTAAAATCTCAAAGTCATCACTCAAAGGAATGTGCCAGCCAGAGGCACAAATACCTTGTGCGCCTTCAGTGGTAGCGCCAGCCATGGCAGCTTCCCAGTCGTACAATTTACCGTAACCGTTGGCATCGTTATTAACATCGTTGTTGTAACTCAAAGCATTGCCAATAGTAACGGTGTGTTTCATGTTTTCAGCAGTCCAACATTGAGTGCCAATAGCAACAACACTATAGGTAATGCCACCTGCAACCATAGATGAACATTCATCACCATCAACTTGAATTTTGTTATCACGCTCTACCCAAGCAAGTGCGCCTAAATCCATCTGACTACTGGCTTTAAAAGGGGTATCCGAAATGGCAAAATGGGTGAGTGGTTGCTTATCATCAAACGGCAACTTAACGCTTAATTTGCCATAACTTTTAGGGCTTGTGGTGTTGCTGTTTTGTTGCCCAAATTCAAAACTGATTGAGGGGGTGAGTTTAACCTCTATACCAAGAACATTGCCTTTGATGTCGCGACTGTTTACGGCATCAGTTTTGTCCCAGTAGTAATGTGTGGCTTTAATTTTTGCCCAAGGTAGATAAGGGGCTTGACCAGTGAGTCTGATGTCGTAACCTGAGCGTGCTGTTCCGCTGGTTGTGTTGTTGTCTGAGCGTGCATGATAAGCGTTAACATTCGCATGAAAATTAGTACGCTGATATTCCAAACCAAGGCTCAAGCGTTTGTGTGCAGATTTGGTTTGATAATCGTGAAACAGGTTAATGCCTGCGATTGCCATGTCGCTGTCAACCAAAATACGATGACCAATGCCTAAGTTAATGGTTTCACGGCGATTGCCTTGGTTGTCATCAGAGTTGAGTTGACCTTGGAAAAAGGTGAGGTCTTTGCTGTTGTGGTTTAACTCAGAGAGAGGCTGAATGGTTTTAATGCTGTAATCTAATGCTTTTGAATTAAGTCCATGAATGTTTATTTCACTACGACCAGAACCAAACTGATTAAAAAACTGGTTGGCTTTGTCGTTAATGATGTCTTCGGTTGTGCTAATGGCTTGGCTTTCTAGTTGGTTTTGTAAGCCTGTGGTGATTTTGTTACCTAAGTCGCCAGCATTGTCTGAATCCGTAGTGCCTAGGGCATTACGAACTGTGCCTGCGACTGCTTTTAATAAGGTGGTTGCTTGGTTGTCTTTTTTGTCATAACTTTTGGGATTGTTCCAGTTGTATTCTTGGTTAAGATTAAGGTAGGCAGATTTGTCAAAAGTATCTGTGGCACGCGCCCCAACAGCAAGTAAAAAGATAAAGATGAGTAGTGCAAGTGCACTGGGTTTAAAGGGTTTAGAACTTAGAGAAGACTCGGGGGGGGGGGGTATTTAAAAGCGGCTGAGAACCTAAAGAATTTGGGGTATTTTTGAAAGGGGCTTGTGTTGTTATATTTTGTGGCATTGGACATTTTTTTGTTTGAAAGTGTTTTTTTAAAACTAACTGGTGAATTATACTAGATTTGGCAAATGTATGCCGCCTATTGCACTTTTCTCTCACAGGAAAAAGGCAGACTGGTTTTTAATGCTTAATGCTTAATGCTTAATGCTTAATGCTTAATGCTTAATGCTTAATGTTTAATGCTTAATGTTTCTGAACTTATACAAGCATTAACAATAAAATAAAATTTAACACAAGTGATAACGCACTTAATAGTTGGTATTTTGTTGATTTTGATTTTGGTTGGTTGTTCTTTTGAGGTGATAAAAATACTAAATTTGGATGTTCTAAGTCATATAAAAATTCTGATAAACCCTCATACCTTTGTGCATAATCTAGGCAACACGCCCTACGTATAGCGCCATCAATCCATACAGGTAAATTTGGATTGTGTATTAACACTGGCTCATAAGTTAATTTGGATAATCTCTTAACACTCAGATTTTTATCTAATTGATTCTGATAAGGCAGATGAGATGAAAACATCTCATACACAATCACGCCTAAACTAAACTGATCAGAGGCTTGCGAAACCCTTTCATCTAAAATTACTTCTGGTGCAGTATAGCCCTGCGTGCCTTGATTGGCTATAAAATTAATAGGGTTAATTAATTCTGCCACGCCTGCAATTCTGGCTGAACCAAAATCAATAATCTTAATTTGACCAATTTCATCAATCATGATATTTTCTGGCTTGAGATCACAATGCAACATCTCTTGGCGATGAAATGCTCGAAGCCCTTGAATGATTTGTTTCACAAAGCTAACCACCACTTCAATGTCGGGGCGCTTATTTTCATCTATCCACGCTCGCAAAGTTTGCCCCTTAACATACACCATTGCATAAGCCAAAAAGTTAGCCTTTGTATGGCTGTTATAAATTTTAACCACATTGGGGCTTTGTACCCGTTGCCCTACCCACTTTTCATACATAAAATGTTGTAAGTATTCGGGGTCGTCTTCAAAATTAACAGAAGGGGTTTTAAGGGCGACCAATTGTCCAGTACTAATATCTTTAGCCAGATACAGTTGCATTTTTGCACTTGAGATAATTAAAGATTCTACCTCAAAGCCATTAATTTTCATCCCCTTGGTTAACTCAGGTGGTACAAGTTTTTGGGTTAATTCATCAAATGCTTCACCTAGATTTTTCTCTGGCAATTGCTCAATCGTTATAATCATGGCTGAGGCATTATCTTCAGAATCTTGCTTAATTGCTCGCTCAACAATCTCATTAGCAGACGAGGTTTTGCCCATTAATGTTGCTAGAGACGCATGTTGTAAATAATCATGCACGCCATCAGTTGTCATTAAGAACTGATCGCCCAGCTCAAGATCAAAAGTTTGATAATCAACGTTAATGCTTAAATCAAACCCCATCGCCCTTGATAGATAAGTTTTTTCCTTGTTAAGGTTTAAAATATGGTCTTTGGTCAGTTGTGTTAATATTCCTTTTCTATAACGATAAATTCGTGAATCTCCCACATGAAAAACATGGGCAGTGTTTGATTTAATAATAACCACACTAAGCGTGCATAACATGGATGAAAGCTCACCAAAACGTATCGATTGAGAATACAGCCAATTATTAAGTGCCGAGACGACTTGACCAGCTGAATGTTCAACACTCCAAGATTCAGGGGTTGAATAATAATCACTCAAAAAGCCTTTAACGCAACAGCCACTTGCTTCTTTAGCTCGCTCGCAAGCACTCACACCATCGGCAATAACGCCCACAATGCCTTTATGCTCAAGCGCTTGAGAACTGGGCACATAATAGGCGCAGGCATCTTGGTTTTCCTCTTTTACACCTGCAACGCAGTGTGAATTAATACTGACTTTTAATTGTTTCATAGAGACCTTTGCATTATTACGGATGGTTAACACCCCACAAGGGGGTATAAACAAAATGACAGATTTTATTAACTTGGGAATTTTTTAAATCCATACCTGACAGGGTCGAGAGTGTTTTTAAAAAGCCTTCAAGTTGATGGAAGGTGGTGTTTTGATGATTATTCATAAGGATGCAAAGGTTTCAATTTAACTTGATTATTTCAACCGTGCCATCGTCTAAAATCTCAGTCATATGGCCTTTTGGCTCTTCTAAAAAGACAACAATCAATGCTAATACTACCGCACTAACCATGCCAATTAGCATAAAAAACTCATCATAATCTACCAAAGAATTTGCGGTTAAAAACAACACTGCACCCACATTGCCAAATGCACCTGCCATGCCTGCAATTTGACCTGTTAGCCTTCTTTGAATTAGTGGCACCATGGCGAATACTGCACCTGAGCCTGCTTTAGAAAAAATACCGCCAATAATTGTTAACGCCACCACTAAATAAATAGACCAGTTTTTATCCACATTACTCAATGCTAAAAAACTTAAAGTGATGCCAGAAAAAAGCACAATTAACGTTAGTTTTCGACCATATTTATCGCTCAAATAACCACCACCTGGTCTGGCAAATAAATTAATAAATGGATACACACCTGCCAACAAAGCGGCTGTAATTTTGGGCAACTCAAACCAATCAACATAAAACATGGCTAAAACTGAAACAACAGCCAATTCAGTGCCAAAAGTAACCAAATAAGCCCAATCCAAAATCGCCACCTGTTTAAATTTATATTGATGTTGCTTAGGCACAGAATGCCTTAAATGCTGCGCATTAACAGTCCAAGTTTTAAACACTTGAAAAACAAACACTAATACTAACACGATATACACGCCAAATTCCACACCTGATGAAATCATATTCATTTTTTCAGGTGATAATTTCCAAGTGAGTAGCGACAAAGCAAGATATAAGGGGATGTTCATTAAAATATACAGCACCAAATCCGAGTAACTACTCACTTCCATTGCACCCATTTTTTCAGGCTTAAAATAAGTCGATCCTTTGGGCGTATTGGTGACATTAAAATAATAAAAAATACCATAACCTATTGCCAACACGCTAGCAATGGTAATCGCATAACGCCAACCATCAATCTCGCCAAAACTACTTGCGATAAAAGGTAATGACATGGCCGCACCTGACGCACCAAAATTACCCCAGCCCCCATAAATACCTTGTGCAGTACCCGTTTGTTTTGCTGGAAACCATTCAGAAATCATGCGAATACCGACCACAAATCCAGCGCCAATAAAACCTGATAAGAATCTAAGTAAGGCAAGTTGCTCATAAGACTGCATCCAACTAAATGCAATTGAGACAAGCCCACCTAAAACTAAAATAGAGGTGAACATAATTTTAGGACCGAATTTATCAACCAGCATACCAACCAGAATTCTTGCTGGAATGGTCATGGCGACATTAAGAATCAGCAGCACTTTTGCCTGTTGCTCGCTTAATGATAGCGCCTGTTGAATAAACGGCATCATCGGTCCAAGGCTAAGCCATACAACAAAGGTCATAAAAAAAGCAAACCAAGTTAAATGCAAAATTCGATACTTACCCTTAAATGAAAATAGGTTTAATTTATCTGTCATGATTAACGCCTTATATCACGCTGAACGCCTATGGTTTGTTGTTTCCCATGGGTTTCTAATGGTTTTGGGTAGCAAGTCTGCATAGTGTTTGATCATTGAAGGCGTCTTTAATTTGGATTGAATGTAGTCTAAACCCACACGCTCTTCAAAATGCATCACCCGTTCAAGATAATTCGCCTCAATACGATATAACTGCACAAAAGCTTTAAGGTACTCAATCACCTGCGTTTCAGTTTCAAAAAATCTGTCTTTCAAACAAGTTTTAGTTCGAATTCCACAAGCACCTGCCACGTGGATTTCATAGCCTTTTTCAGTGCAAATCACACCAAAATCTTTAATTGTAACCTCAGCACAATTACGGGGGCAACCACTCACACCCATTTTAAATTTGTGTGGCATAAAGTGTGACCAAACAGCATTTTCCATTTTAATCGAAAGCCCCATAGAGTCCTGCGTACCCATCATACAATGGTCTGTGCCAACACAGGATTTACAGGTTCTAGTGGCTTTACCATAAGCATAACCAGCTTCCATGCCTACCTCGGTCATTTCATCCCACATATCGTTTAAGTTTTCCTTGGGAATGCCTAATAAATCAATACGCTGTCCACCAGTGACTTTAATCGTGGGAACTTCATATTTAACAGCAATATCGGCCAATGTCTTAAGTTCTTTAGGTGTTGTTAATCCGCCTTGCATTTGTGGCACAATGGAATAAGTACCATCTCGTTGCTTATTAGCGTGCATTTTTTCATTGTGTGGTCGTTCCTCATCATTATGCACATACGCCTCATTAAACTGTGAAGATAAATAATAGTTAATGGTGGCACCGCAAGTCTCGCAAGTGTTATCAAAATCAAGTGTGCCTCGAACATCATTAACACTAACAACTTTGTCTAATGCTCTAATATATTGGCGCACTTCTTCTGTTGAGTGTTTTGTGCAAGCACACAAAGCATCTTTACTTAATATTTCAGCGCCAGAAACAAAGCTAAATACTTGTTTAGCCACTGAAGTACAACCACCACAACCTGTTGCACAACCTGTTTCTTTTTGTAATGCCTCAAAAGTATTGCAACCACCTGCTACTGCACTGACAATGTCGCCTTTAGTAACACCAATACAGCCACATACTTGCTCATCCTCAGCCATATTTTCAACACCTTTGGCACCTGCACTTGAGTCATCAATATTAATATCGCCAAATAATAAAGTTTTGCGAATGCTGGTAATGTCTGTTTCTTTTTTGATTAAATCAAAATAAAACAATCCATCTGTTGAATCACCAAACAAAACCGCACCAACCAGTTTATTGTCCCTAATAGACAATCTTTTACGAGTATTAAGTGCATGATCTTTGGAGCACATAATCTCATCCTTAGGATTATCAAACTCTCCTGCTGAGAAAACATCCACACCTGAAATTTTCAGTCTAGTAGAAATATCTGAGCCTGTGTACATGTGATGAGACACCTCACACACCTGTTCAGCACACACACGCGCTTGTTCAAACAGTGGTGCTACCAAACCATACGACACGCCTCGATGCTTGATACACTCACCCACTGAGTAAATAGCAGGGTCAGAAGTCATCATTGTATCACCCACAATAATACCTCTGTCTGTCTGTAATCCTGCAGCTTTGGCTAAAGAATCCTCAGGAATAATACCTACTGACATAACAACCATATCAGCATCCATTGTCGTTCCATCCTCAAATGCCAAAGCCTTAACTTTATTACTTCCAATAATTTTATTGGTGATTGCACCTAGCTTGAATTTAATATCTTTCTGCTCTAATACCTTTTGCAATAAGCCACCAGATGAAGCATCTAATTGCATGCTCATAATAGAATCCATATTGCCAATCACAGTAACATCAAACCCTAACTCGTTGAGCCCATTAGCAGCCTCAAGCCCTAATAGCCCTGTGCCAATTATCGCTACTTTTTTAGCTTGACCGACTTTTGATTGCATATACTCAACATCATAAATGTCTCTAAACGACACCACACCTTCTAACGTCTTACCTGACAATGGCAAAATAAAAGGCTTTGATCCTGTGCAAATCACCAATCGATCATATTCAACCGTATATGATTTCTTCTCATTGGTCAATAAAATGCTTTTATTTAATCTATCAATAGATGACACCAAGCAACCGGGCTTAAAGATGATGTTGTTTTGAGAGAAATAAGACTCATCATGCGTCTTTATGTCTTCAAAATCCTTCTCTCCCGCTAAAACAGGTGAGAGCATAATTCTGTTATATGGCAATACTTTCTCCTCACCAATAATAGTAATTTGATACATCAATGGGTCAATTTTTAACACCTCATCAACCACCCTCATGGCACTCATTCCCGATCCAACTATGACTAAATTTTTCATGCTATCTTCCTGCCTTGTTTTAATGTTTTGTGCTTCTTATAAAGCAAAAAAGCCAGTTATTGTATTTTTATATACATAGATATAAAAATACAATAACTGGCTTCACTACCCAACCACCAACTCTACTTTGAAATTGACGAAAAAAAACGCTTACTTAAATAATCCCATCAAGGAACACCAAGTAAACGTCTGTGTTTGTTGTCGCCCTTCATTGGGCAACTATTCGGAATTATATCAGAAAAATTAAGTCCAGTCCATGCACTGCCAGTTTTTTTGCTTGGCAATGTTCAATAGGGTTTTATCGCCATGAACAATAATTGGATTTTTAACCAGTTCTAGTAATGGCAAATCGTTGTGTGAATCGGAGTAGAAATAAGCGTCGCTTAAACGTTCATTATTTTTCTTGCACCACGCTTTTAACTTGTGAACTTTGCCGATTTGGAAACATGGCTCGCCTGATACTTTGCCACTGAATTCACCGTTCACCATTTCAGGCTCGGTGGCTAATAGCTCGTTAATGCCGTAGATTTTGGCAATCGGACGGGTAACAAATGAGTTAGTTGCGGTGATGACCAACACCCTATCGCCATTGTTTTTGTGTGCATCCACTACTTTTTTGGCTTTTTCTAAAAAAATGGGTTGGATTTTTTCAAGCATAAATTGCTGATGCCACTTGTTGAGTTGTTTGATAGAGTGGCTTGCCAAAGGTGCTAGGCAAAACTCTAAATACTTGGCAATGTTTAATTCACCCTTGGCATAATCATCAAAAAATTTCTGATTTTGCTGTTGATATTCGCCAACATCAACAGCCCCGATTTCAGACAGAAACTCACCCCACAAAAAATCGCTGTCGCCGCCTAATAGAGTTTTGTCTAAATCAAATAATGCAAGTGCCATTACGCCTCCTTAATATTGGTTATTTTCGCCATCTCATCAACAAGGTAAAATAAATTGGGTCTATGAATAATCAAGTGTTTCTAATATACCACCCAACTCTCAAAATAAACACTTTTACACACAAACAATGAACTCGGCAGAAATAGTCACCCCAGCATTAGGGCTTGATTCGCCTTGGCACGTTAGGTAAACCCCATCGTCTAAAACTTGTTGTTTAACGACCTGTGGGATATACCAGATAAGCACAGTGCTAAGGCTTTTATTGGTGATGGTACTGTCATGCAAAAAAGTAAAATGTTTGGGCTAGCCTTATTACAAAGGACAATCAAGACAGTGTTTAAGTTGAGTAACCAACTTAAACGATTGCCTCAATACCTCGCCAATAAGACATCTGCGGCTTCCCAGTGAGGTGTTTTTTTATGCAATAACCAAACACTTGCTAAAGCGTATTATTTAGTCCAACCTGAATAAACCCAATCCTAGCAACCCAACAGCCCAAATCTGACTCTTTTAGATAGACTTAAACATCCAAAACCAAGCCTTGAGAATTTGATCCAAAAAATCCTTGGCATCTTGTGCCAACTTATTAAG
>JAUVOQ010000024.1 GCA_030599095.1 Candidatus Ruthturnera sp. | reverse complement strand
TCAGACATAATCCTTTAATCTATCCTCATGTAGGATTATAAACTGATTCATTGCTTGTGACCAATTTCGTATTGGCATTGTCCATTTTTTACTCGCTGCTTCAATGGCTAAAAAGACCACTTTAAATGTCGAATCATCGTGATTAAAAATCTTTCTATTTTTAATAGATTTTCTAATCACTGAGTTTAATGATTCAATGGCATTAGTCGTATAGATTGCCTTTCTAATCGCCTCAGGATAAGCAAATAGAGTAGCAACATTATCCCACCACGTCGCCACGATTTAGCAATACTTGGGGCACTGCTTATCCCAACGATGTTCAAACTCATCCAGTGCAAGCAAGGCTTCTTCTTCGGTCATTGACTGATAAATTTGCTTTAAATCACCAGCAACCTTCTGACGTTCTTTATAGCCCACGTATTTGAGTGAGTTGCGAACCATATGAACAATGCACAGTTGGACATCAGCCTGTGGGAACACAGCATTAATAGCTTCTGGGAATCCCGTTAATCCATCCACTGAAGCAATCAGAATGTCTTTAACGCCACGATTAGCCATATCATTAAGCGCATGCCCAGCCAAAATTTGGAAGATTCATTTTTGGACAACCACAAGCCCAAACATTCTTTTTTACCTTCAAGGTTAACACCTAGGGGCGATGTACATGGTCTTTTTGATGATTTGTTTGTCTTGCCTAACCTTGATAACAATGCCGTCTAAATAGACAATGGGATCAATCTCGTCCAGTGATTGATGACGCTGTTCAATCGCTTGAGTGATCACTGCCTGTGTTACATGGGATACCAGTGTTGCTGAGATGTCTGTATCGTACATTTCTTTAAAGGTTGTTACAATATCACGAGTACTCATACCTTTTGCATAGCGTGATAGAATTTGAGCGTCAAAAGCGCCGAGTCTGGTTTGACGTTTCTCAACAATTAAAGGCTTAAAATCAGAATGACAATCTCTTGGAATGTCACAACAACTTCACATGATGACCTTTAACAATCTTTGGATAATACCCGTTACGAGTATTATCAGAGTTGTTACCTTGCCCATGTTTTGGGTAACCAAGATAATGTTCCATTTCAGAACCTAATGCCGATTCAATGGTCATTTTAACCAGTGAAGCAGATAGATCTGCCAGGTCATCCTAGGTGCAAATGTCTTTAGCAAGTTCTCCAGCAAAAGCACGAAACTTTTGCTGATTGACACCTGTGTCATTCGCTTGATTTTTACGGTTTTTTCTTAACGTTGTGTTTCTTAGTATTGTGCTACTCATGTTCTTTCTCCTTTTTAGAGATTATAAAATATGAGGGTTTACACAATCTGGTTCATAAGGCCTTATTTATTGAGTTAGACCGCATCGCAATACAAGGAGAGAGAGTCTAATGCGGCCTAACTCAATAAATATCAAAATTGACAATAAGTTTTGATAGATGGTTGGAAAGCATCCCTTAACAATAAGGTCTTGAAGAAAACTCAAATCTAGTTCAAGACTTTGAAACCATGCTATCAAAAGTTATAATATGTCAATTTATACTTATTTTTTAACAAAGTTGTCATTCTGTTAAAAACTGTAAGAAACTTTTAGCGTATTAGTTGATGAACTTTCTTTTAACTTGTTACTTTCAAGAGAAACAGTCATCCCCTTTGTCAACATAAGGTTATAAGTAACACCTGTTTGTTTTTTGTTGCCTGCTGCTGCATTTTCCCTGCTATAAGCTAGGGTTATAGAAGCATCTGTTGCCATAATTTGGTGCGCATAACCCACTTCAACATGTGAAGCAGATTTTTTAATGGTGGCATCTTTGTTGGTTTTAACATTTTCATAAGCAACACTCAAGCCATTATTTGCTTTGTAGTCTAAGCGAATAGCTTTCGAGGTGCCAGCATCTTTTATGCCGTTACTAGATGCGCCATTAAAATAGTAAACATCTGTATTGAATGCACCATTAGTATAATTAGCCGATATGCCTTTGCTTGTTCCTTTATCTTTTTCGTTGGCATAAACTGAAACTTTGATATCGCCTAATGTTTTAGACAGTACCAGCCCGTTTCTATCACTCTTATCAGAATCAATACCCTTGGTTAATGGATCTGTTACCATGCCTGTGGCATAAGAACCAAAAGGAGTGCCGATTCTGCCAATTGAGGCATTAAAGTTTGCATTATGATAATTAATGCCTGCCACACCTAAAATTATATTGTCTTCAGTGTCCTTGTTATCTCCGCCCCTTCTTTTAAGTTTGAGATGACCATCAAATTGATCATTAATTGTGTGCTTAATATAAAGCTCAACATCACCTAAGGTAGTACCTGCTCCTTTTGATGCATATTTAACCTGAGCAATGCCACCAATTTTTGTTGCTACTTTGGCTGATTCTAATGCAGTAACACGCTCTGTTAATGTATCTGCAAATATTTGTGATGTACCTACAAGTAATAGCCCTAGTGTTATGAATTTATTTTTCTTCATGATTATGCCCCATATGTATTAAAAATTAGTTTTTAATATCTTCTTAGTTATTGATAAAAAATAACTTGTATCAGATAAGTCAGTGCACATGATACATGTTTTTTTATTCAAAATAGAATAAATATTATTTATTTAGAATAAAGTAAATTTTCATTATAAACACGCACAGTGGTGATCTAACAAAATTGGGTACAAGGCATAATAAGTCAAGTGGTTTAAGTTGGGATGTTTTAACGAACAACCTATGTAGATGTATGCGATAATTATTCAAAAGTATGATTCTGTGCACTATTTTCTATGATTCTTAATCAATATTTGAGTTTAAAAAAGACACCACCTGTATGGGCTTGGGTGTTTGTTTTTTTATTGTCTATTTCTGGCACATTTTATTTAGGGCTTAACCCTGATTCTATTGCGCACTGGTGGGGGTATTTGGTTGGATTTAATGTCATCATGAGTTTGGTTGCTGTTTACTATATTTATACGGATGTGTTGCGTCTTAAGCGTGATGTTAAGGGTGATATTGTAGGCTCTAAATTTACTTGGTCGTTTGTTAAAATTGTGCCAGTTTTGGTGATTGTGCCAGTGTTGTCTTTTTATATATTTTCATTCCAAACGATTCAAAACAACGTTAAAGATTCAGAAAAAGCTTTTAATGTTTTCAGTCAAAATTTTATTCAACAAGTCAATGGTCTGTATAGCGGTGTGCAAAAAATTAGAGATGAGCGTTATACTGAACAAACAAAAAGATTGCTAACTTTAATTACCTCTTTTGCCAGTTTCAAAAAAAATACTGAAAATTATGTACAAAGTATGCAGATATTGCTTGATGGTTTAATTGATAAAGGCTGGGCTTGTCAAATTACGCTGTTAAATGCTCAAGAAGAGGTGGTTGTTAAAACAGCAAATGTGACTAATTGTATGGCGATTGATCGGCGACCATTGTCAGATACTCAGCCACTTAACAAAGATGAGACTGCTAATGTTATTCAAGTGAAAATGTCAACCCGCTATCTTGCAAACACATCAAACCAAGATTTGTTTGTGGTTGATGTGGTGTATGCAACTGATCTGGGGCTTTTAGGGTTTTTGTCGCAAGTTAAAGGCTTTGCCAATGCAGCGCAAAACATTAAGTTTGAGATTAATACTTCAATCACTCAAAAACGTTTTATGATTGATTTTTCATCCACCGTGTTGTTGGCAATACTTAGTGCACTTATGGTAGTTTTTCGCATGATTGAACGGCTGATGAAGCCACTGAATAATTTATCCATCGCCACGCAAGAAATTGCCAAAGGTAATTATGATGTGCGTGTTGCCAAACAAAAAGAAAGTGAGGATGTGCATAGTTTGATTGAGCAATTTAATACCATGTCTAGACAAATCAAGGCATCTCGTGAGGGTTTGGATACGCACAATTTGTATTTGGAAACGATTCTTAAATATTCTTATGGCGTCATTGCGCTTGATCGAAACAGGAATATACGTCTTATTAACCCAGTGATTGGTGCAATGTTAGGTGTTAAGGATGAGCAATCATTTGTGGGTAAAAAATACAGCGTTATTGTTAATAATTATTCAAACTTAGAGTCGTTATTTTCAATGACGCAGGATAAATTTAAACAAGATGAGGATGAGTGGAGTGAAGAGGTTGAAGTTGTCTTAGGTAATCAACATTTGTTATTGTCTTGTCAAGGTGCGGTACTTAAAAATGGTAATGAAACACTAGGTTTTGTAATTGTGATTAAGGACATCTCGAAATTAAACAGAGCGCAGAAAAAAGCCGCTTGGGGAGAAGTGGCAAAGCGCATGGCACACGAGATTAAAAACCCATTAACACCCATTTCATTATCTGCCCAACGCCTTAGAAATCGATTTATGGGTTCTTTAAAAGGTAAAGATTTAGACATTATTGACAAGACTACGAATACTATTATTCATCAGGTTCAATCTATGGACACCATGGTCAGTGCATTTGCTGATTATGCTAACACACCTCAAATTGAAAGGAAGCCTTGTAATTTAAATGCGCTGATTAAGCAATCTATCGCATTTTATGATGACATCGGCCACATGAGTATTGATTTTGAGTTGTCTGCTGGTATTCCAGTGCTACTTTTAGATAGCCATAGTATTTCTAGAGTGTTGATTAACTTAGTGAAAAATGCCAGAGAAGCAATGATTGACGGGCGTGATTTAAACGTTAAAATCACAACAGAATATTTACCAAAACGAGCCATTGTGCGTTTAAGTATCACAGATGATGGCGATGGTTTTGATAAGTATATACTTGACAGGGTGTTTGAACCTTATGTAACGACTAAAATTAAGGGCAGTGGTTTAGGCATGGCAATTGTGCAAAATATTATTAAGCAGCATGAGGGAGAAGTATTTGTTGGTAATGTTAAGCCACATGGTGCTATGATTACCATTGAGTTTAATTGTATAAAATAAAAGGAAAGGTTATGGATGACACATTAGCCATTGGTAGAATTCTTATTATTGATGATGAGAATATTAATGCAGAAACGATAATGGATACATTGAAAGATGTTAATTATCATGTGGTTCTTGCGGCTAATGCCAACCAAGCTAAAACCATTATAAAAGATCAAATTTTTGACTTGGTTATGATGGATGTTTGGATGCCCGGTCAGGACGGCATGTCGTTGTTAGAAGAATGGACTCAAATTGGTTTTTCTACACCAGTTGTGATGATGTCTGGACATGCAGAGCATCAAGATGTGGTCAAGGCAATTAAACTAGGTGCGGTTGATTTTTTGAAAAAACCACTGCATGATATTTTGCCATTGATACGTAGGACTCTATCTGAGCAAGTGCTAAAGAAATCTGGACATAGCATTAGTGGTATTGAATTTAATGTGCCACTTAAAGAGGCAAGAAATATTTTTGAGGTACAATATTTCAATCACCACTTGCAACGCAACAACCATAATATTGCCAAGGTTGCAACCCTTGCAGGATTAGAAAGAACCACTTTATATCGCAAGTTAAAAGACTTAGGTATTGATAAAAAATAAAATAGTATGAAAATCTTAATTTTAGGTGCAGGACAAGTTGGCGCAACATTGGCCAAATATTTAGGCTCAGATAATGACAATGACATTACTATTATTGATAAAGACGAGACTAATTTATCAAATCTACAACGTCATTTAGATGTTAAAACTGTGTGTGGTCATGCCTCGTACCCTAATATCCTAGAAGAGGCAGACATTAAAAATATGGACATGATTATTGCCGTAACACACTCTGATGAAGGCAATATGTTGGCTTGTCAAATGGCACACACCTTGTACCAAGTAGAAAAGAAAGTAGCGCGCATACGCACCGCTGAGTATTTGCACAGAAAAGAGTTATTTTCACCTAACGCCATTCCAATTGATTTTATTATTACACCCGAGGAGTTGGTGACTAATTATATTAAGCGCGTGGTTGAAGAACCAGGTGCTGAGCAGGTGTTTGAGTTTGAAAATGGGCTGGTTCAATTGGTAGAAACTAGAGCTTATTCAGGCACGCCAATTGTGGGGCATCCCATTAAAGATTTGCATGAACATTTGCCAAAAACACGGGTGCGCATTGTTAGTTTGTATCGCAATGGTCAGGCAATTCCTGCATCAGGAGAAACGGTTATTCGTGATGGTGATCGGGTTTATTTCATGACGAAAAAAGCCAGTATTTCTAAAGTGATAAAGCAATTCAGGCGTGAAGACAGGGTTTATAAAAATATTATCATTGCTGGTGGCGGGCGCATTGGTCTTAATTTAGCAAAATTTTTAGAAAAAGACCACCATATTCGTATTATTGAGATGAATAAAAAGCGTGTTAGTGAGATTGCTGACGAACTTGAAAATACATTGGTGCTTTTAGGTAACGCCTCTGATGAAGAATTATTATTAGAAGAGGGTATTGAAAATACAGACTTATTTTTAGCCTTAACAGATTCTGATGAAATCAATGTGATTGTTTCAATTTTGGCCAAGCGTTTAGGTGCATATAAGACAGTTGCTTTGGTGAAACGTAATGTTTATGAAGATTTGGCTGAACAAAGCGAAGACGTAGATATGGTCATATCACCCGACCAAATTACAGTTGGCGGCATTCTAGCACACATTCGTAAAGGTGATACGATGATGGTATATTCATTACGCCAAGGTAAGGCAGAGGCAATTGAAGTGATTGTGCATGGCGATAAACACCATTCAGATGTTGTTGGTAAAACCATTGAACAAATCAATTTACCTAATGGTGTGGTTGTGGGTTCAGTGGTTAGAAATCATGAAGTAATTATGGGTTCGCGCACTTTAGTAATTGAAGAAGAAGACCATGTATTGTTAGTGTTGACCGATGTTAGTAAAATCCATGAAGTGGAAGAATTGTTTGAAGGGTATTTTGATTAATGGTTGTTAAAAATGCAATTTAGTATTGTTTTTAAAACCATCGGTTTATTGCTAATGGTGTTTAGCCTAACGCAATTACCACCGATTATTATTGACTTTATTTATGCTCAAAACGAAGCCCCATCTTTTTTCGCTGCTTTTTCTTTAACATTGTTAAGTGGTTTTGCTTTATGGTTGCCTTTTAGAAATTCAACTAAAGATTTTAGAATTCGTGAAGGTGTGTTAGTGGTGGTGAGTTTTTGGTTTGTTTTATCTTTATTTGCAACCACGCCATTTTTATTATCAAGCTCTTTGGATATGTCCTTTAGTGATGCATTTTTTGAATCCATGTCAGGGCTGACAACCACAGGCGCAACGGTGCTTTCTGGGTTAGATGATTTGCCCAAAGCGCTTTTATATTATCGCCAACAACTTCAATGGTTGGGTGGCATGGGTATTATTGTTTTAGCGGTTGCTATCTTGCCGATGTTAGGGGTTGGCGGTATGGAGCTTTACCATGCAGAATCAAGTGGTATTTCTAAAGAAAGACTGACGCCAAAGTTAGCTCAAACTGCCAAAGCGCTGTGGAAAATTTATATCAGTTTGACAGTTGTTTGTGCATTGGGTTATTACCTTGCGGGTATGGATGGGTTTGATGCAATTGGACATAGTTATGCAACGGTTGCTATTGGTGGCTTTTCCACTCATGATGCATCAATTGGCTATTTTGATTCTTATGCGATTGAGTTAGTGGCAATGGTTTTTATGCTATTAGCAGGTATTAATTTTTCACTGCATTTTCTTGTTTGGCGCAAGCGCAATGTATTTATTTATTTGAAAGATTCTGAATTCAAAACCTACTTGTTAGTTCTAAGTGCATTAATTTTGTTAGTATCAAGTTATTTATTTGATAAGGGTTACTATCAAACCATTGAAGAGGCGATTAGATATGGCATATTTCAAAGTATTTCGATGATGACCACCACAGGCTTTGTTAGCACAGATTTCTCATTATGGCCATTCGTGCTACCTGTATTTTTAATTTTTGCTAGTTTTGTTGGTGCTTGTGCTGGTTCTACGGGTGGCGGTATTAAAGTTGTTAGAATGTTATTAATGTTTAAATTAGCGATGAAAGAGATTAAAAAATTTATCCATCCTAATGCACAAATTAACATCAAACTTAATCAAAAAAGTGTTTCTGAAAATACTTTGGTGTCAGTTTGGGGTTTCTTTTTTTTGTATGTAATCGCTTTTATTATAATTATGTTAATGCTAATGTTGACTGGCCTTGAGCAAGTCAGTGCATTTTCAGCAACTGCAGCATCTATTAATAATTTAGGTCCAGGCTTGGGTGATGTTGCTGCTAATTATGGTAATATTAGTGATACAGCAAAATGGATTCTAAGTTTTTCAATGTTATTGGGGCGTTTAGAAATATTAACCTTAATGGCGCTGCTACATAAAGCCTTTTGGCGTTTTTAAATATACAAAGGTCTCATACTAGAAAAACTACTCTACTATAATATTGTAGCCTGGTAAAGCATTTAACAATTGCTTGCCATAAAATTTAGTGACCAAGCGATTGTCAAAAATAGTGATTTTCCCTGTATCAGTTTCTGTGCGAATCAAGCGACCACAGGCTTGAATGAGTTTAAGTGATGCATCGGGTAGGGATATTTCCATAAAGGGGTTGCGGTTTTGCAATTCAAGATAGCCAGCTAATGTTTTATCAATGGGCGAAGTGGGCACACTAAAGCGCAATTTGGCAATGACAACATGAGTCAGGTTATCACCTTTTAAATCCACCCCTTCAGCAAAACTATCCAACCCAAAAATAATACTACCCTTGCCTTGTTTGCGCAATGCAATGTGTTTTTCTAAAATGTGCTTTTTAGGGTATTCGCCTTGGACAAACAAGGTGCAATTCAATTTTGTTTCTACCAAATCTGCCACCATTTGCATTTGTTTATTAGAGGCAAATAGCACCAATGAACCTTCATTACTATCAAGCCGTTTAAGGAGTTGTGATGCTACTTCTTGTGTGTGCTCATAGACTTGAGTTGGGCTGGCTTTAAGTTTAGCAATGATGAAATCTACTTGGTCAAACACAAAGGGTGAGGGCAAACGCAAGTATTGGTTTTCATCTCTTAAAAGTCCTAATTGTTTGTTTAAACGCTCAAAACTACCCAGTGACGTTAAAGTGGCTGAGGTGAGAATAGCACCTGAAACTTTTGACCAAATAAGCTGGTCTAAATTTTTTGAAACATCGGTTTGCGCACTATTAAGCAAGTAACTGGTTTTTTTATTTGCGAGTGTGCTTTTTTCAATCCAGCGTGAATGTGGTGCTTTATTCGGCTCGTCTGTTTGCAAGAAAGATGAGAATAAAGCAATAATACTGATAAAGTGCTGTTCGCATTCACCAACTATATTACTAATAGGGTTGCAGATATTTTTGTCTATGGCTGTTATTTTTAAATAATCACCCCAAGATTCTTTTAAAAGTGTGAACTTGGTTTGAACAGTGCTAATAAGCGTGAAAATATTTTCACTTATTTGCTTGATAGATTCATCAACAACACCTTGGTTGAACAAATAAATATTGTCATTAAATTCTAGTTGTTTTAATAATTGAGTTAAATCAGTCAAATAATCATCAATTTGTTTAATGTTAATATCAGGCACATCTTGTTTGCTGATTTTGCATAATTGTTCACTAACTGCTTTGGCTTGCCTGACGCTGGTTTTGATAAACTCAGTGCTGGTGGTTAATGAAAAGTGCGATAATGCCTTTGAGTTTAAGTGGTGCGCCTCATCAAAGATAAAAATTGATTCACCAACATCAGGCAGCACGGTATTTCCTGTGCTAAGGTCGGCTAAAACCAAATCATGATTAGCAATAATAACATCTGCTTTGGTAATTTTCCGTCTGGCTTTAAAAAAAGCACAATCTTGATAAAACTCACAACTTTTTGCCGTGCAAGTAAAACGATTGCAAGCTATTTTTTGCCAAATAGAATGATTTGGCGTGTGCATTAAATCATCAATTTCTCCGTTCCATTTCTTAGTTGAGTAATCGTTGAGCATGTCACTGAGTTGTTCTAATTGATATTTTCCTGGTGGTTTATCAAACAAGGGTATTGATTCAAATAAAGGGTTGTTACTTGCACTGTCTTCGCACACGTTAATTAAGTTGCGAATACAAACGTAACGCGAGCGTCCTTTGACTAAAGCATATTCAAAATCAACGCTTAAGTATTTTTGCGCTTGTGGTACGTCTTTAAAAAGCAATTGCTCTTGCAAGGCAACATTAGCACTGGAGATGATTAGCTTCTTTTTATTGGCTTTGGCGATGGGAATGCTGCCAAGCAAGTAAGCAAACGTTTTGCCTGTGCCTGTGGGCGCTTCGACACATAGAATGTTATGCTCGCCTTTATATTCTGCTGATAAAGTTTTAGAGATTTCAGCAATCATTTTGTTTTGTGCTTGGCGTATTTTAAAGTCATCCATGTCTTCTTTCAAACTCATAAATGACTGGCGGACTTGAGCTTTTAACTCATCTGAAAGCATGATTTTATGACTGGCGTTGCAAGGAAAGGTCGCACAACAAAATCAGTGCGTCTTTATAGTCCGAGTCAGGTATCAAGTTGAGTGACTGCTTGGCAAGTTGAGCTGATTTATGCGCTTGATTGCGAGTATAGTCAAAGGCTTTGACTGATTGTAGAATTTTAATCACTTGTGTTATTTTGGAATTATCTGCTTGATTAATGGCATCTTCTAGCAGTTGTCTATCATCACCAGAAGTATGGGCAAGTGCGTAAATCATAGGTAGCGTGGTTTTGCCTTCACTCAAATCATCACCCACTTCCTTGCCCATGGTTTTTGAATCTGATTCATAATCAAGCACATCGTCAATAATCTGAAAAGCATTGCCAAGGTGCAGTCCAAAGTCTTTTAATGCGGACTCTTGGGCTTTGTCAACACTTGATAATATCCCACCAACTTGAGTGGCTGCTTGGAATAGACAAGCAGTTTTTCGTTCAATCACAGTGTAGTATTCAGTTTCAGTTAGTTCTGCGTTTTGGCAATTTAATAATTGCAATACTTCGCCTTCAGCAATGTTGTTGGTGGTTTTAGAAAGAACGCGCATAATGGGCATTGAGTTAGGCTCAACCATCATTTCAAAAGCACGAGAATACAAAAAATCACCCACTAAAACACTAGGTGCATTGCCCCAAACTTCGTTGACAGTTCTCTTTCCTCGGCGTGTTATAGACTCATCAACAATATCATCGTGTAGCAAAGTGGCAGTGTGAATTAACTCTATCACCACCGCCATAAGATGGTGATGTGTGCCTTGATATTTAGTTGCACGCGCACAAAGCAATAACAGCAGTGGGCGTAAGCGCTTGCCACCAGCGTGAATAATATAATGGCTCATTTGATTAATCAAAGCAACATTTGAACTTAAACAATTAATGAGTATGTCGTCTGTTTTTTGTAAATCTGATTTTAAGAGGGATTGAATGTCGCTTAAACTTTCCATGGCGGTCATTTTACACGTGGGCGATGTAGGTTATCAAAAAAACAGACGTTTGTATTTGCTAACTTGACTTTAATTTATTGGCAAGCAAGTACACTTCTTTAGACCTTGCTCTTGAGGCTTTTGGCTTGCGGATAGTAACAGAATAAAAAGAAGATCTACACGACTTAACAAACTCGTCAAACCCTTCTCCTTGAAAAACTTTGACAAAAAAATAGCCTAAAGGTGTTAAGGTTTTAATTGCCATATCTAATGCCAGTTCGCATAAATACATAGATTTAGGGATATCAACTGAGAGTTGACCGCTCATATTAGGCGCCATATCGCTTAGAACAACATCAACTTTTTTACTCATAGTGATGTCTAAAAGTGCTTTATAAACACCTTCTTCAGTGAAATTACCAAGTAAAAAATCAACCCCATTAATGGGTTTTATGTCCAACATATCGCTGGCAATAACTTGACCAGACTTGCCCACAATTTTTATTGTCACTTGACTCCAGCCACCAGGAGCAGCGCCAAGGTCAAGCACTTTATCTCCTCGTTTGATAAATTTATCTTTATCAACCACTTCTATAAGTTTATAAACGGCACGAGAGCGATAGCCTGCCTTTTGTGCCTTTTTAACAAACTCATCATTTAGATGTTCGCTCATCCAACGTCCTGAACTGCCTCGGTGTGCTCTTTGGATATTTTTTGCCATATCAATAATTCCTAATATTGAAGGGTATTTTACGGGATAATAACGTCCTTTTTGCATTGACCTGCCCGCATGAACACTAAATTAAGAAACATTGCCATTATTGCCCACGTTGACCACGGCAAAACCACTTTGGTTGATAAATTGCTTGAGCAATCGCAAACATTTGATGAGCGTTTTGAGTCAACCGAACGAATGATGGATTCAAATGATCTTGAAAAAGAGCGTGGCATTACCATTTCTAGTAAAAATACTGCTATTAAATGGAACGATTATCATATTAATATTGTAGACACTCCGGGTCATGCTGATTTTGGTGGCGAGGTAGAGCGTGTACTGTCTATGGTTGACAGTGTGCTTTTGCTTGTAGATGCACAAGAAGGTCCAATGCCACAAACACGCTTTGTGACGAAAAAAGCCTTTGACCAAGGGCTAAACCCGATTGTGGTGATTAACAAAATTGACAAAGATGCAGCACGCCCTGATTGGGTAATTGACCAAGTGTTTGATTTATTTGACCGACTGGGTGCAACTGATGAGCAGTTAGATTTCCCAATTATTTACGCTTCAAGTGTTAATGGCTACGCCTCATTAAAAGATGATGTGCGCTCAGGGGATATGACACCCATGTTTGAAACCATTGTAAAACACGTTAAAGCGCCAAAAGTTGATATTGATGCGCCTTTGCAAATGCAAGTGACCGCACTTGATTATTCCTCATTTGTTGGGGCAATTGCTATTGGTCGCATTATGCGTGGCACACTCAAGAAGAATATGCAAGTTGTGGTGGTTGATACACAAGGCAATGAGCGGAAAGCTAAAATTGCAAACCTTCAAGGTTTTCTTGGGCTAGAAAAAATCGATACAAACAGTGCACAAGCAGGCAATATTATTGCCATTACTGGCATTGAAGGCATTTCAATTGCAGATACGATTTGCGATCCTGAAACCATTGAAGCATTACCACCTTTGAGTGTAGATGAGCCAACCATTGCTATGGCGTTTCGTGTGAATGACTCACCATTTGCTGGGCAAGATGGTAGGTTTATCACCTCACGAAATATTCGTGACCGCCTAGATAAAGAACTCATTTACAATGTTGCACTTCAAGTTGAAAACACAGCTGATCCATCTGAATTTATTGTTTCAGGTCGTGGTGAGTTGCATTTGTCAATTTTAATTGAAACCATGCGTAGAGAAGGTTTTGAGTTAGCAGTAGGTCGTCCACAAGTCATTTTAAGAGAAATTGATGGCGTGATTTGCGAGCCATTTGAAGATTTAAGCGTCGATGTAGAAACTCAACATCAAGGCACTGTGATGGAAAAATTAGGTGAGCGTAAGGCCGAACTCACCAATATGATGCCAGATGGTAAAGGCAGAGTGAAGTTGGATTTTAATATTCCTGCACGTGGTTTGATTGGCTTTAGAACAGAATTTTTAACAGCAACGACGGGCACAGGTCTGATAAATTCAACTTTTGATACTTACAAACCTCAAAAACAAGGAGAAATTGGTCAACGTTCTAATGGCTCTTTAATTTCAATGAATCAAGGTCAAGCGGTTGCTTATGCCATTTTTAACTTACAAAAAAGTGGTAAATTTTTTGTTAAACACAACACTGATGTTTATGAAGGCATGGTGGTTGGTATTCACACACGTGGTAAAGATTTGGTGGTTAATGTTATGAAGGGCAAGCAATTGACCAATGTGCGTGCCTCAGGTACTGACGAAGCCGTCTCGCTAACACCCGCCATTAAACTTAATTTAGAACAAGCGCTAGAATTTATTGATGATGATGAATTGGTAGAAGTAACGCCTCACAATATCCGCATTCGCAAACGTTTATTAACAGAGAATGAGCGCAAAAGGGCGCGTGGGAAATCTAAATAAAATGTAGTTTTTGTTTGTTATTGACACTAATTGGTATATTGGTTATTATATTTTTTGATTCAATGAGACCTTTGCATAAATATGAATAATCACCCAAACACCATCTTTCATCAACTTGGAAACTTTTTAAAAATACCCTTAGCCCTGTCAGGCATGGATTTAAAAAATGCCCAAGTTAATAAAATCTGCCATTTTTTTTATACCCCCTTGCGAGATGTTAATCATCTTTATTTATACAAAGGTCTCAAATAATTCATGGATAGTATTCTTAATTTTTTTGTTAAACAGAAAAAACTGGCACTGGTTTTTACGGTTTCTACTATTGTTCTTGGTCTTTTGACATTGAGCGTCATTCAAAGAGATAAATTTCCAGCGGTAGATTTTGAAGTCATGACCGTTGTAACCGCATATCCTGGCGCTTCGCCTGAAGATGTTGAGCAGAATGTCACCAACCTAATTGAAGATGAACTAAAAAGCATTTCAGGGGTTGACAAATTCACCTCAACCTCTAAAGAAGGAAAATCCAGTATTGTTATAACACTTTCCCAAGATGTGGATGATATTGAGCCATTAAAACAAGAAATTAGAAATGCAGTTAACCGCATCAAATCACTACCTGAAGAGGTGGATGATTTGCCTTGGGTGGTTGATAAAAAAAACTCACTTAAAAGTATTTTAAAAATTAACATCAGTAGTGATGAGTTGTCTTATCAAGTTTTAAGAGATATTACCGATGATATGAGTGATTCTTTGGCGCTGGTTGAAGGCGTGTCAAAAATTGTTAAAGAGGGCTACCTTGAACGTGAAATCCAAATTAGAATCAATCCTGATAGCCTTTATCAATATAAATTATCCCTACCTGAAGTTATTAAAGCCATTAAAAAGCGCAACAAACGCTACGCTGTTGGTAGTAATCATGATGATATTAATGAAAAAACCATTGTTGTTCTGGCTAAATTTGATGAGATTCAAGCCGTGGGTGATGTGATTATCAAATCAACATTTGATGGACCTGTTGTTCGTTTAAAAGACATTGCCAAAATTATTGATGCAAATAAGGAAGAAACTTCTATTATTCGTGTGAATGGCACTAAAGGCTTTATTCTTAGAATCCGCAAACAAGCACATGCCGATGTGATTACTACAGTTGATTTGGTCAAAGACAAAGTATTGAATTTAAAAGCTAAATACCCAACCAGTTTGAAAGTTTTTTATTCATCTGACGAGTCTAAGCATGTCCGTAATCGACTTAATATTGTGACCAATAATGGGCTAATCGGCTTGTTGTTGGTGTTGATTATATTGGGTTTGTTTTTATCGTTTAAAGCAGCTTTTTGGGTCTCAATCAGTCTGCCAGTATCTCTTTTAGGCACAGTGGCTTTATTAGGCGCAACAGGCGAAACCATTAACCTTGTTTCACTGGCTGCGATGATTTTGGTACTTGGCATTGTGGTGGATGATAGTATTGTGGTGGCAGAAAGCATACACCATTATAAACAATTAGGAAAAGACAGACATCAGTCTACTGTGCGTGGGTTTAAGCGTGTCATTACGCCTGTCATAACGACAATTTTGACCACGATTTTGGCTTTCTCTTCAATGTTTTTAATGGGTGGTACGATGGGTAAATTTATCTACGTCATTCCCTTAGTGGTTATTTTTGCTTTAACCCTTTCTTTTTTAGAAGTTAGTTTAGCATTGCCAGCACACCTTGCCAGTAGTGATGAAAAAATCAAAGGCAAGATATGGTTTATGCATATTGAAGATTGGTTTGAAGGTTTTTTAACAGAAGTATTGAAATGGCGTTACGGTGTTGTTATTATTTTTAGTCTTGTCCTGATGGGTTCTTTATATTTTGCCAAAACTCAAATGAAGTATGTGCAATTCCCCGCAGTGGGGGCAGATAGTATTAGCGCAAGATTGCAAATGCCTGTTGGCACTTCGTTAGAGCGCACAAAGTCTATTTCCAAACAAGTAGAGAAAATGATTATAGAAGTTGTGGGTGAGGATTTAGACTCATTAACCAATAATGTGGGTCATCATTTTACCCATGTGGCTAAGTTTTCTATTGAATTGGTGCCATCTAGTGCAAGGGTACAAACACCTAAAACATTGCTTGCTCAATTAAAAACACGCATTAAGGATATAAAATCTGCAAAAAAATTAAAATTTTCAATCGCTAGGCCGGGTCCGCCACAAGGTAAAGATGTGGAGATTAACTTGGTTGGTAGTGACAATATTCAACGCCAAAACGCTGCTGATGCTTTAGAGAAAATATTGTTAAGCATTGATGGTATAGATAACATTGAGCGAGATGATGAACCAGGTAAAACACGTATTGAGGTGGTGATTGATTTTGAAAAAATGGCAAGACTTGATGTTGATTTTTCAGCGGTTAATGATTATTTAAAGGCAGCTTTTACAGGCATTAATGTTACCAATGTGCGTTATGGTGATGACGACGTTGATTTTAGAATTTATCTGGGTGGCGATAAGCAGTCAGAGGATTTTCTAGCGTTGTTAAAAATTAACAACCGTCAAGGTCGCCCCATACCGCTTAAACAATTTGTTTCATTACAAAAGATTAAGGGCGAGCCAAACTTTAATCATTTTAACGGGCAGCGCTCAGTCGTACTTAGCGGCAGTGTTGATGATGAGATAACGACTTCTGGCGTGGTCATCAGTCAAGCACTCAAGCGCCTAGATTTAGCCAGCAACTATCCTACAATTAGAGTAACTAGCGAGGGTGGTGATAAAGATACAAAAAAGGCAATGGATAGCTTTAAGAAGGCATTTGTTATGGCAATTTTCGCTATATTTTTATTACTAACTTTGTTATTTAATTCTTATTCACAGCCAATGTTGGTTTTAATTGCTGTGCCTTTTTCTATTGTTGGCGTTATCTGGGCTTTTTTTCTTCATGGAGAAACGCTTAGCTTTTTTGCAGTATTAGGGACGCTGGCATTGGTAGGGGTTATTGTGAATGATTCTTTAGTGATGGTCGCCCATTTGAATTATTTAAAGGCAAAGTTTGCATCCACCATGAGTGTTTATGAGTGGGTTGTTCAAGGCGCAAAAGACCGATTGCGTGCTGTCGTATTAACAACATTAACGACTTTAGCAGGCGTAATGCCACTTGCTTATGGCATTGGCGGTACTGACTTTATTTTACAACCCATGGCGCTTTCACTGGGTTATGGCTTGTTATTTGGCACATTAATGACACTTATTTTATTGCCTTGTTTGTATTTAATTAACCATGAGTTTATCAACTGGGTAAAAAAACTTTGGGGCAATGCCACTTCCTTAATCCTAAAATACAAATCATCAGCCAAATAAGAAAGCTTTTATTTCTTATTGAAATGGATGTCCTGTAGTTTCTTAGCAGTGCTAGAGATATCATTTGTGAAGATACACTGGTGCCACACATTAATGCAACGATTTTATTAACCTTGCGGCTGATAGTTGAAGGCAAGCCTTGCGTATTCTGTGTCCCATAAACCATGAGGATTTTTGGCTGACTTATGAGTGTTGTGCTTATGGTGTGGATTCAAGGTGTTTTAGACGTAAAAAAAAGGAGAAATGAATTATCACTCTCCTTTTTTGAATGAATCAATTGATTATTACAAAAGAGGAATAATCATAATTGCAACAATGTTAATGATCTTAATCAGTGGATTAATAGCAGGTCCTGCTGTATCTTTGTATGGGTCGCCTACTGTATCACCAGTAACAGCGGCTTTATGAGCATCTGAGCCTTTGCCACCAAAATGACCATCTTCAATATATTTTTTAGCGTTATCCCATGCACCACCACCTGTGGTCATTGAGATTGCAACAAAAATACCCGTTGCAATAGAGCCAATTAGTAGCCCACCTAACGCCTCAGCACCTAATAGCAAGCCAACGATAACTGGAAATGCAATCGGCAGGATAGAAGGCAATATCATTTCTTTAATGGCAGATTTAGTGAGCATATCAACTGCTTTAGAATAATCAGGCTTTTGCGTGTAATCCATAATGCCTGGCATTTCTTTAAACTGACGACGTACTTCATTGACAATGCCACCTGCAGCGCGACCAACAGCCTCCATTGCCATTGCGCCAAATAAATAAGGCACTAAGCCACCTAAGAATAAACCAATGATTACTTTATGATTAGACAAGTCAAATGTAATGTCTTTGAATTGTTCAATAGTACCTAACTCATGAGTAAAATCAGCAAACAATACCAATGCTGCCAAGCCAGCAGAACCAATTGCATAGCCTTTGGTGACCGCTTTGGTTGTATTGCCAACAGCATCTAAAGGGTCGGTAATGTTGCGAATTTTTTCTGGAAGTCCAGCCATTTCAGCGATGCCACCTGCATTGTCCGTAATTGGACCGTAGGCATCAAGTGCAACAATAACGCCCGTCATTGACAACATGGCGGTTGCTGCAATTGCAATGGCGTACAAACCACCCAGTTCATAAGCACCCCAAATACTTGCGCATACTGCAAGTACAGGCATGGCGGTAGATTTCATACTCAAGCCAATACCAGCAATGACGTTAGTGCCATCGCCTGTGAGCGATGCCTCGGCGATGTGCTGCACGGGTTTGTATTCAGTTGATGTGTAATACTCTGTTACCACAACCATAACGGCTGTTAATGCCAAGCCAATGAGTGATGCGTAGAATAAATTCATGCCCATATTCATGTTATTAGTAATAAAGTAAAAAGCAATCGCAGCCAGACCTGCTGAAACGATTAAGCCCTTATATAGAGCGCCCATAATAGAGCCACCATCAGAAACTTTAACAAAAAAAGTACCTATAATAGAAGTGATAATTGAAGCTGACCCTAAAGCCAAGGGATATAAAATAGCATCATCACCCAAACCTAAAACACCTGCAAGCATCATGGTTGCAACAATAGTAACCGCATAAGTTTCAAATAAGTCAGCGGCCATACCTGCACAATCACCAACATTATCACCAACATTATCAGCAATCACCGCAGGATTGCGTGGATCGTCTTCTGGAATGCCAGCCTCAACTTTACCAACAATATCAGCACCAACATCAGCACCTTTAGTGAATATACCACCACCTAAACGCGCGAAAATTGAAATGAGTGAACCGCCAAATGCAAGACCAATAAGAGCGTGCAATGCATCTTTTTGTGCAACACCGTACTCAATCATGCCAGCGTAATAACCAGAAACACCCAATAATGCCAAGCCAACAACCAACATACCTGTAACAGCACCACCTTTAAAGGCAACTTGGAAAGCAGCATTCATGCCATTATTAGCCGCTTGCGCTGTGCGAGAATTAGATTTAACTGATACGTTCATGCCAATGTAGCCTGTTGCGCCTGACAATACTGCACCAACTAAAAAGCCAAGACCAACGCTAACACCTAAGAAGTAAGTAATGATGATAAGCAAAACAACACCCACTATAGCAATGGTTGAATATTGACGATTTAGGTAAGCACTTGCACCTTGTGCAATTGCGTCTGAAATTTCTTTCATCTTGTTATTACCTGCAGGTTGTTTGTTAATCCAAGTAATTGTATATAGACCGTATAAAACAGCGATAATTGATGCCGAAATGGCAAGGATAAGAATTGTATCCATTATTTTGTTTTCTCCTTTTTAGTTGCGTACAAATTTTCTTCCAAGATGATTATAGTTAATAATTGTCCGTATAGTAAGATGATAGTCTAATAATTTAATGAAACTAACTTGAGACCTGCCAAGAGTCTCAGTTATGTTAATTGTTGATAGGGTGCTAGTCCTCGTTCCAATATTTGGTTTTAATGCCATGACCTAAATCTGCCTCAATTAAGCGAGACCTGAGTTTAAGTAGTTTTTTAATAAGGGCAGGCTCGGCTTTTTCGTAGCTTAAAGCATTTGGGGTACGCTTAACCACCACGCCTAGAAGTTCGGTAATGGCATTACCAATTGAATTTTGGGAAATGGTGACAATGAGTTTATTGTCATCATTGCGATAGATGAGTTGCTTAAATGCTGGTTGCCAGCGAATAGAGGATGAATATTTGGCGTCATTAATACATTTGTCACGCACTTTTTTAGCGGCAGATAAGAAGTGGTTATTAAATAATAAAATTTTCTCAATTTCTTTTGGAAAATAAGCATTATTTGGAACGCCAGAGTTTCTGCTTGATACTTGGGCAAAAAAACTGCGATAGAAATCTAAAAATCCTTTTAAAACTTGATCGTACTCTTTCCAAAAATCAATATTCTTTAAACGCTCAATACCGTCTTGAATTTCCCAACTAGGCAGTCCTTGCGGATATCCAGTTAGTTTGAGACTTGAGGTTTCACCAGTGATGGGTTTAAGTATTTTTAACTTCAAAGCGGATAAAAATTCAATGTAAACACTTTGCATATAAGTGGCAAATAAGGAGTGTTGGCCACCATCTGTTAGATTAGGGTTGTTAGTGTTAGCCAGTTTTGCGTGTGTAAGCACTTCTTTATCAAAGACGATAAAATGATTATGCAACATTCTAATACTAGGCACACCTGTATTAGTCATTGGCCAAGTAGCGTCAAGTGATGCCTCGCCAGCAAGAATCAGATGTTTGTCTGGATCTGGGTAATGTTCCAACATAAAGCCAATAATAATTTGGTTCATGCGATTCCATATATTTTTTACCTTATCAGGTAGTTGCGTGCGTCGCACTGGACGACCCAAGGGATTCAGAATGCTTTTGGAAGTGTTGTAAATAATAGAGCAATCAAACTCATTTGAATGCCCCAAAGCTTTTCGATAAAGCAGCAAATCTTCATCATTGGTTAATAAGCCGTTATTTTGGGTTAAATCTTGAAGATTTTCAGGCGAGTTAAAAAATTCGTTAGGCTTCATCCCCTGTGGAACATCCAAAGGGATGGGGCGAAAGGGCGTGTTGATTTCTCTTGGACCAGATTGAACCATAAGAGATTAAATAACTTAACTTAGTTGTGCATAAACACGATCTCTAACTTCGTCAAGCGTACCTACACCAACAACTGCACCATATTTAGGCGCATCACTATCTTTACTCATCCAAGATTGGTAATAATCAACCAATGGTTGGGTTTGCTGATGATAGACATCTAGGCGTGCACGCACCGTATCTTCGGCATCATCTACACGTTGTACAAGTTCTTCGCCCGTTACATCATCAATGCCTTCTGCTTTAGGTGGGTTGTATTTTATGTGATAAGTACGGCCTGATGCTAAATGAGCACGACGACCTGACATACGAGCAATGATATCTTCATCTGGCACTTGAATTTCAACCACAAAGTCAATTTGAACGCCATCTGTTTTTAACGCCTCTGCTTGAGCGATTGTGCGTGGAAAGCCATCAAATAAAAAGCCATTTTCACAATCATCTGCATGGATTCTTTCTTTAACCAAGCCGATAATAATATCATCAGACACCAAACCACCTGTGTCCATGACTTTTTTAGCCTCGATACCCAATGGCGTGCTTGCTTTAACAGCGGCACGCAACATATCACCAGTTGAGATTTGAGGGATTGAATACTTTTGACAAATGTTAGTTGCCTGAGTGCCTTTGCCTGCACCCGGAGGGCCTAATAAAATTATGTTCATTTTTTCTCCTTATCTGTTTTATTTAATAGGTCTTGCTAAAAATAAGCAAGCCTTTCTTATAGTCATACCTAAATCTTGAATGGGGGTAATTTTTTATCCGCCATTATTTTCTTCATCACCACATAATCAGGCAAGCCGTTTTTGTATGGTGGATAGTCTTCGCCTTCAATAAGCGGTTGTAAATACTGACGACAAGCGTCAGTAATGCCAAAACCATCATCGGAAATGTAGTTTGTAGGCATCATTTTTTCAACGTTGGCGACATCTTTTAACTCGCCTAAGCCAATTTCCCAAGTATAGGGGTTATTTGAGGTGCGAATAATGGCAGGCATGACTGAGTTTTTACCTTCAAGTGCCATATTAACAGCCGCTTCACCTAGGGCGTAGGCTTGTTCAACATCGGATTTTGAAGCCAAGTGGCGAGCGGCACGTTGTAGGTAATCTGCAACCGCCCAATGGTATTTGTAACCCAAGGCATCTTTGATTAAATTAGCAACAACGGGCGCTGCGCCACCAAGTTGTGCATGACCAAAGTCATCGCGAGTGCCTTGTTCTGCTAGGAAACGACCATCTGACCATTTTGTACCTTCAGACACAACAATTGTGCAATAGCCAAATTCTTTGACATTTTTGTCAACTTTAGCTAAGAATTTCTTTTCATCAAAATCAACTTCTGGGAATAAAATCACCACAGGAATTGAATCATCAACCAAGCCACTTGCTGCTGCAATCCAGCCTGTATGACGACCCATAACTTCAAGAACGAAAATTTTAGTTGAGGTTGCCGCCATTGAGGCGACGTCAAAACTGGCTTCCATAGTAGAAACCGCAATATATTTAGCAACCGAGCCAAAACCTGGGCAGTTGTCTGTGATTGGTAAGTCGTTATCCACTGTTTTAGGGACATGAATGGCCTGAATTGGGTAGCCCATTGATTCAGATAATTGAGATATTTTTAAGCAAGTATCAGCAGAATCACCGCCACCGTTGTAAAAGAAGTAGCCAATGTTGTGCGCTTTAAAAACTTCAATTAGTCGTTCATATTCTGCCTTGTTGGCCTCTAAAGATTTCATTTTATAACGACAAGAACCAAAGCCGCCAGAAGGGGTGTGTTTTAGGGCTTTAATATCAGCACTAGATTCTTTTGATGTGTCAATTAAATTTTCAGTTAACGCACCAATAATACCATTTTGACCCGCATATACTGTGCCGATTTTGTCTGGATGTTGACGTGCTGTTTCAATCACGCCACAAGCTGATGCATTAATCACAGCAGTCACGCCACCTGATTGAGCATAAAAAGCATTTTTCATTGTTACTCCTTAATTGCTTAAAAAAAGCACCAATTATACCTTGATATTGCTGATTTTAATTAAAAACATAAGTGCTAATTTTCCACTTTTGAGAATGACCAACTTCAAGAACAAAGCATTTTGCACCACCATGATTACGCACTTGCCCAGCGGCACCAGGATTAATAACCCAAGGTGTTTTTTCTTTATCAATGACTTGTTTATGCGTGTGTCCATAAATAATAATTTTTGCATTGGGATAGGCAGCTCTTAGCGAATCATGAGAGGGTTGTTGATGGCCATGTTCGTGCCCATGCTCGATGATGATTTCTCCACTTGGAAAACTTAATTTTTCTACCAAATTTAGATGGGTTATATGTGCATCATTATTGCCTTGAATGGCAATTAATTTTTGTTTGGGTTTGAGGGCTTGAAGGGTTTGCTCATCAATAATATCGCCAGCATGGATGGCAATATCACATTGATTAATAAGCTTAATAATGTCAGCATGGATAAAGCCATGTGTGTCTGAAAGAATGCCAATTCTTGTACTCATTTTTATAAATGCGCCCTGATGGGTAAGGCTTGCTCAAAGGTTTCAATATTAATAAACCCTTCTATTGAGGGGTAATCAATGTTATTTTCTACGCCAAGTTGTGCCACTAGCATTATCCTCTAGTGCGATGCCAAACTCGGACAACTCGTCTCTAATTTGATCACTTAGTGCAAAATCTTTATCGGCTCTGGCTTCATTTCTACTGGTAATTTTTGCATCAACTTGTTCATCTGACAAAGAAACCCCTTGTTTTAAAAATTTATCCGCATCCATTTGCAAAATGCCAATATAGCCACCGAGTTTTTTGAGTAACTGCGCCAAGGCATTGGCTTGGTCAACGTTCTTTTGACGTTGTGAATTGGCTGTTTTTGCGAGTTCAAACAAAACACTCAAAGCAATGGGCGTGTTAAAGTCATCATCAAGTGCTGCATTAAATCGTACTGAATAATCAAAACGCATAGATATGTCCTCAGTCGCCGTATTAGAAGCATTTAAGCCACGAATGGCGGTGTATAAGCGAGACAGTGACGACTTGGCTTTATTAAGATTATCATCTGAAAAATTCAGTGGACTGCGGTAATGAGAACTGATGATAAAATAACGCAAAGTTTCGCCATCATAGTTTTCTAATACGCCACGAATGGTGAAAAAATTATTCAGTGATTTGCTCATTTTTTCATCATCAATATTAACAAAACCAACATGCATCCAAGTATTAACAAAGGTGCAATCATTCGCACCTTCAGATTGGGCGATTTCGTTTTCATGATGCGGAAAAGTCAAATCCATACCGCCACCATGAATATCAAAATGATTGCCCAAGTGATGTGTGGACATGGCAGAGCATTCAATATGCCAACCAGGACGACCCTCGCCCCAAGGGGATAACCAACTTGGTTCGCCAGGTTTGGACATTTTCCAAAGAACAAAATCCAGTGGGTCTTTTTTAGCACTTTCTATCTCAATTCGAGCGCCTGATTCAAGTTCATCAAGGTTTTTGCTTGAAAGCTTGCCATAATTTTTAAAACGGCGCACTGAATAATACACATCGCCATTATGAGCCTGATAGGCTAAGCCTTTTTCAATCAGCGACTTAATCATATAAAACATTTGTGCCATCGCATCAGTGGCACGTGGCTCAACATCAGGCAACAACACACCAAGCGCACGCTCATCTTCGTGCATGGCATCAATAAAACGATTGGTCAATGCGTATATATCTTCTTTATTTTCAACAGCACGCTTGATAATTTTGTCATCAATATCGGTAATATTACGCACATATTCAACATTTGGAAAATGCCGCCTAAGATGGCGAGTAATGACATCAAACATCACCAATACGCGCGCATGACCCATATGGCAATAATCATAAACCGTCATCCCGCAAACGTATATGCCTACTTTATCAGCATTAATGGGGCGAAAAACTTCTTTTTGTTTACTTAGCGTGTTGTAAATTTTAAGCATAAGCGCTATTTTACGTGAGTATTTATCCAATTTGAGACCACTGCACCACTCAACAACCACCCCTATCATCGTCAATAAATTTCAATAAGGAAGAAAGGTTTTCTTATTGATTTGTAGTTGAATACATTATAATATTATTATATAATTGCATGGCAATATACAATTGAAAAATAATAACATAAAAACTCTAATCTAATCGCTCACTTACCTATTATTTAAAACGAGATATGATAACAATAGTAGCTAAAAAAAATCAACATATCCAAGTAGTTAAAGGTGTTAAGTATACATTAACTGCCCCTAACGGGGGGGTACTGTTTACCCTCACATAGCCCGTAAAGTAGACAATGACTTAGTGATAGAGTTAGAGGACGATATAGAAGTAACCTTTGACAACTATTACATTACTGAGGGCAGTGAAGTATGGTTACCTAGTGAAACAGGAT